>CAYYJB010000079.1:0-3613 GCA_964472135.1 uncultured Gemmobacter sp. | reverse complement strand
GAGGGTTCGAATCCCTTCGTCTCCGCCAATCATCATTGAATTCATTGTGAATTCCTCCGCTGATCCCTCCCGTCCCCGGCGCCGTCCCCACTAACGCCCGCCGTTGGCCGCCGGTGTGCTACGGTGAACAATTCCGGTTGCGCGGCCCTCTGACCCCGCTAAAATGGGTCTTGGACGCGAGCCGACTGACCGCGCCTCCTTGATTGATTGATCGCCTCGAAAACACCGGCTCGCCACGTGCGGGCGATCCGATCAATTGCGCCCGCACGCGGGCGAGGAGGCAACATGAATTTTTCTAAGGCGGCCGGACCGGCCGCGATGAACGTGACCGAGGCCGCGAAGGCGCTCGGGGTCTCGCGCGGGACCATCTACAAACTCCGCGCCCGAGGCGACATCGGGTTCGCTCGGATTGCTGGGAAGACGGTGGTCCTCCGCTCCGAACTCGATCGTTTCCTCGGGACACTCGCCGCGGCGGCAGAGGACGAGCGGGCGGCGGTGCGGGGGCGGGCGTCGTGACCGCTGCTCATCGCGCGCACGCGCCGGAGGCCATGCACGGGGTCGCTGATGGCGCAGGACGGTCGCGGGCGCTGCGCCTTGTGTCCGCCGCCTCACTGGCCGGTCGCGCGCCTCCGGCGCGCGCCTGGCTCGTCCCTGAGGTTATCCCGGCGGGCGCGACCACCTTACTTTCCGGCGACGGCGGGACCGGCAAGTCGCTGCTGGCGCTCATGCTCGCGGCGTCCGTCGCGCGCGGCGCGAGCTGGCTCGGCCGCCCGACCGAGCGCGGTCCGGCGCTCGTTGTTTCCGCCGAAGATTGCGAGGGCGAGCTGCATCGCAGGCTCGCCGACATCTCGCGCGCGGAAGGCTTCGACCTGCGCGCGCTCTCGGGGCTCCGCCTCGCGGCGCTCGACGGCGAAACGATCCTCGCGGCGCGGCGGTCGGATGGCACTCTCGGGGCGACGCCGCTCTTCGCCGCACTCGAGGCGGCGGCCCTGCCGCTCCGGCCAAGGCTGATCGTCCTCGACACGGCGGCGGCGCTCTTCGGTGGGGAAGAGATCAACCGCCGCGACGTGCAATCTTTCATCTCGATGCTTAACGGCCTCGCGCGCTCATGCGGCGCGGCCGTCCTGCTTATTTCGCATCCCTCGCGCGCCGGGCTCGCGGCGGGCGACGGCCTATCGGGCTCCACTGGCTGGTCGAACGCGGTGCGCCCCGCTCGCGGCCATCACGGCCGCGCGCTACCCTACCCCCCGCCCCGGGCAGAGGCCGCCCCCGGCGCCCGCTCCGGCGGGCGCAGGGGGGCAGGGGGAAGGGCAGGCCCCCTCCCCCCCCCCTTAGGGACCGTCTCCCGCACGCCCCTAGGGCGGCGCAAGGGCGGCCCGGGTCTTGGGCGTTTTTCCGTGTTCCGAAATCACGGTTGGATTTGGAAAATTCAACCCAATTTGAGTTTACTTGAAAGGTTCAGCCCCCTGAATTAAATACAATATCTCAATACCATAGAGGCATCTCGAAAAAATTCGGGAGCGTCAATATTTTGACCTGCGGTTTATTTTTTGTAAAACTTAAGAAATAAATATTATGCCCAACAAGATCATTATCTTGACCCGATCTGGACGAGTCTTGCGACGCTCGGATCATATTCATAGTTAATTATTGTACGATCCTTGATCCGCTCTACTGCTTCATTGATAACAAACAAAGGCACCATGAACCACTCGCGCGGAACGACTGCTCGTCCAAAGCGGTCGCGGATCTCCACCTCGAACCTGCCTGGATTGAAGATGCGGTGGATCAAGGCTTCCAGCCTTGAACGGTTGATGTTGAAAAGTTCATAGGTAGCAACGACCTCAACGTCTGCCATCAAGAAAGTTGGTTGAAGTCGTGCACCGGCGATCCTCTGTTTAACACTCAAGTTTGTCACACCGATCTTGTGCACGATCTCACGGTTCTTTGAAACCATCGGATGATCAGATTTGCTTCGAAGCACATAGATTGATCCACTCGCTTCATCCCTTTCGTTGGGCTCGTCAGTGAAGAGCGGCCCAGCCACAGGTTCGGTGATCCGGCGACCGGCTTCATCCTTGTTGAGCGACCGCTGGAGCGACCGCATGAGCATGTTGCTCTCGGTCCCGTTGTCGAAGATCACCCGAAGCCGTGCATCAGTCCGGCCCTGCGCAGTAATCTCGATTTCGCCCATCTCGGCGACATATGCTTTCTGCCCGCCGACGATAAAGAATCGACCAGGCGCAATCTCGGCCTTCATCTCGAACGGGCGTGTCGTCCGATTTCCGTCGTCAAGGTCCTTCTGCACCTGCTCGAACAGTGGCTTGAAGGTCGCGAAGTCCTCGCAGCGGGTCCTGTTCGCTACCTCCTCGGCAGCCTGCTTCTCCGCGGCAGATCTGATATGACGAAGTTCGGTGATGTCCGGACGATCGGCTTCGACCCCGAGCGCTGCCAGCAGTGCGTCGTCATCCAGTTCCTCTTCGCCCAGCGGATCGGCTACCCCCGGATCGCCCAACAAGCCCTGATGATCGATCGGGGTGACCACTGCACGGCATTCCGGAAGGGTCCTAACCCGGTCCAGACGCACGGCATAGAGGCGCTCGAAGATGTCCCGGTCCTCGCCGTGCTGCGGGGCGCGGCCGTGTTCTTCGAAAAAGCGCTGGATGTCCTCGAACCCGGCAATGATCCGCTCCTCCTGCGGAGTGCGACTGCTTGTCTTCTTCGTCTCGACCTCGACCCCAAGCTCGGAAAGCAGGGCATCGTCTTCATCAGTGAAATCAGGCATTGGCAGCCTCGGCCTTCATGCGCTTGAGGAACTCAACGCCTTCAGCCATGCGCCGCTCCCATGCATCTTGGGAGGTGATCGATGGCAGACGTCCGCGCTCCTGCTTAAACTTTACCGCCCGACGGGAAAGGTCCCGCGCCTCTTCCGGCGTCAGCTTCACCTTCTTGGCCGCGATGACAGCTGCGACATTCCTCAGGCTCTCCTCGCTCATGGTCTTGGCCAAGATTGAGTATGCCTCGCCAAACGGATTGATCCGGTCGATCAGGTCGATGTCCAGATCGCGGACATTCATGAACTTCCGCACTCCATCGATCAGGGCGGTGTTCGCTGACCGCTCGCCGTCATTGCCACCAGCCGCGAGACGCTTTGCCTCTTGGGTGAGATTGAGCGCCGCGATTGCGTG
This sequence comes from uncultured Gemmobacter sp., assembly GCA_964472135.1. GTDB lineage: Bacteria > Pseudomonadota > Alphaproteobacteria > Rhodobacterales > Rhodobacteraceae > JAUREX01. The sequence continues at coordinate 425 of CAYYJB010000079.1, read as the reverse complement.
CTGGCGGACAGCCTCCTGATCGTGCTCGTCCAGTTCGGGATACTTCTCCTTGACGATCTTGCCCATGCGGACCTGAGTCAGCTCCTCGGCAACCAGTTCCTCGCGATCGAACAGGCCTCGTTCCATAGAAGGCTTGTCCTGCACGAAGGCCGTGATCACCTCGTTCAGATCCTGCTCGCAGACCCGCCGGGCGACCTCGCTCTTCGGCTCCACCAGGCTCTTGATCTCGATCTGGAAGGTCCCGCGTTCCTCGTTGAATCCCACGTTGCACTTGGTCGGGTCATACCCGGCGTCACCATAGTCGAACCCCGGCTGGGCGGTGCTGGTCTTAGTCTTCGGCTTAAACTCGAACCTCGGGGCGAGGACCTGTGGCAGTGTCCCGGGTGGTGGTGTAGGAGGCCGCGCGCGGAGCCTCCGGCGTAGCG
>CAYYJB010000078.1:0-9150 GCA_964472135.1 uncultured Gemmobacter sp. | reverse complement strand
ACCGGCCTGCGCATCCGCCACGCCACCACCGGCGCGGCGCGCGAGATCCCCTGCGATGGCGTCTTCGTCGCGATCGGCCACGCCCCGGCATCGGACCTCGTGAAGGACCAGCTGCGCACCCATTCGGGCGGCTATGTCTGGGTCGAGCCCGGCACGACGCGCACCTCGGTCGCGGGCGTCTTCGCGGCGGGCGACCTGACCGACCATGTCTATCGGCAGGCGGTGACAAGTGCCGGCATGGGCTGCATGGCCGCCCTCGATGCCGAGCGTTTCCTTGCCGGTCACGGCGGCTGACCCCGCCCCTTGCGGCCCGGCGGGCGAGGGGCTAAGGCGCCCCTGTTTCAATCACCTGCAGGATCCATGATGCCCCTTCCCGCCAATCACGCCCCGATCCCCGAGCTCTACGTCGCCCCCGAAGCCGCCCGCGCGATGCGCCTCGAGGCCGCCGCGCTGCCCTCGTGGGATCTCTCGGCGCGCCAGATCTGCGATCTCGAACTGCTGATGAACGGCGGCTTTCACCCGCTCAGGGGCTTTCTCGGACAGGCTGACTATGACGGCGTCGTGCGGGACATGCGCCTTGCCGACGGCACGCTCTGGCCGATCCCGGTCACGCTCGATGTCTCGGAGGTCTTCGCGGCCCGCATCGCGCCGGGGCAGGACATCGCGCTGCGCGACCCCGAGGGGGTGATCCTCGCGATCCTGCATGTCTCGGACAAGTGGACGCCCGACAAGGCGCGCGAGGCCGCCCTCGTCTTCGGTGCCGACGACGCCACGCACCCGGCGGTCGACTATCTGCACCGCGTCGCGGGCCCCGTCTATCTCGGCGGCAGGGTGACCGGCCTGCAACCGCCGACGCATTACGATTTCCGCGCCCGCCGCGACAGCCCCAACGACCTGCGCGCCCATTTCCGCAAGCTCGGCTGGCGGCGCGTCATCGCCTTCCAGACGCGCAACCCCCTGCACCGCGCGCATCAGGAACTGACCTTCCGCGCCGCGCGCGAGGCGCAGGCCAACCTGCTCATCCACCCCGTCGTCGGGATGACGAAGCCGGGCGACGTCGATCACTTCACCCGCGTGCGCTGCTACGAGGCGGTCCTCGACCAGTATCCGGCCGCGACGACGCATCTGAGCCTTCTCAACCTCGCCATGCGGATGGCGGGTCCGCGCGAGGCGCTCTGGCACGGGATCATCCGGCGCAACCACGGCTGCACCCACATGATCATCGGCCGCGACCACGCCGGCCCCGGCAAGAATGCGCAGGGCGAGGATTTCTACGACCCCTACGCCGCGCAGGAACTTTTCCGCGCGCATGAGGCCGAGGTCGGCATCGAGATGGTCGATTTCCGCCAGATGGTCTATGTGCAGGAGCGCGCCCAGTACGAGCCGCGCGACGAGGTCGAGCCCGGCGCCACCATCCTCGATATCTCGGGCACCGAGTTGCGCCGCCGCCTGCGCGAGGGGATCGAGATCCCCGAATGGTTCTCCTTCCCCTCGGTCGTGGCAGAGTTGCGCCGCACCTCGCCGCCACGTTCGCGCCAGGGCTTCACGGTGTTCTTCACGGGGCTTTCGGGGTCGGGCAAATCGACCATCGCCAACGCCCTCATGGTCAGGCTGATGGAGATGGGCGGCCGGCCGGTTACGCTGCTTGACGGCGACGTGGTGCGCAAGCACCTCTCGTCCGAGCTTGGCTTTTCCAAGGAGCACCGCGACATCAACATCCGCCGCATCGGCTATGTCGCCTCCGAGATCACCAAGAACGGCGGCATCGCGCTCTGCGCCCCGATCGCGCCCTATGCCGCGACGCGCCGCCAGGTCCGCCAGATGATCGAGGAGGTCGGCGCCTTCATCGAGGTTCACGTCGCAACGAGCCTCGAGGAATGCGAGCGGCGCGACCGCAAGGGCCTCTACAAGCTCGCGCGCGAGGGCAAGATCAAGGAGTTCACGGGCATCTCCGACCCCTACGAGGCGCCCGAGACGCCCGAGCTGCGGATCGACACCGAAGGGCAGGATGTGGACGCCTGCGCGCAGACGGTGCTGCTCAAGCTCGAAGGGATGGGGTTGATCCGGGCCTGAGGGCCCGGATCGGCGCTGTCAGTGGACGCTGACCGGCGCGAGGTCGTTCTGGCGCGCGAGCGCGAAGGCCAGCGCCCGGTCGCGCACCAGCGCCAGACGCTCGCCATCCGCGCGGTGGACGGCATAGATCACTCCGGCGCCCCCGATCTGCGCCCGGATCGGCTCGGGCAGGTCGGCGACATCGACGGGCCGGACATAGACGATCGCATCGCCGTTTTCCGGTCCGAAATCGAAAGCTGCGTTCATCTCCGGCCCTCCTTCATCAGCCGCGGGTGATCTCGATGGTCTTGACGCTGGGTTCGGGCACGCTGCGGCGCAACTCGACGTGCAAGAGCCCGTTCACGAGGCGCGCGCCCGCGACCTCGACGCCCTCGGCCAGCACGAAGCTGCGCTGGAACTGCCGCGCGGCGATGCCCCGGTGCAGGAACACGCGGCCGTCGTCGGCCTCGTCCTGACGGCCGCGGATCATCAGCTGGCGATCCTCGAGCGTGATCTGGATGTCGCCCTCGGCGAACCCCGCCACGGCCAGCGTGATGAGGTAATCGTTCTCGGAAATCTTCTCGATGTTGAAGGGCGGATAGCCCTCGGTCGCGGTCTTGGCGGTCCGCTCGACCAGCCGCTCGAGCTGCTCGAAGCCCAGCAGGAACGGGTGCGCCCCGAAGCCCAGCTTTGTCATCTCTCTCATCCTTTCTTCAAAGCGACGATGCGCCGGGCCCCGCATCGGCAGCCCGGACGGTCAAGATATGGGAAGCGGGTCGCGCCCTCGCAAGGGCGCCCGTCAGGCCGCGAGTTCGGCCTTGGCCTGCCGGTCCGCAAGGCGACCGGCCTCGAGGATCCGGCTCGCGCGGGCTTCCTCGCGGCGCTTGAGGATCTCGTAGGCGATCGCGCCCAGAAGCGAGATGGTGATGATGACGACCGCGAGCGCCGACAGGGCGGGCGTCGTGCCCTGCCGCACCTCGCCCGCGATCACGGTCACCAGCGTCTTGTCGGCGAGGATCGCGAAGGTCGTGGTGTTGTAGTTCTCGAACGAGGTCAGGAACGCGATCACCGCCGCCGAGATCAGCGCGGGCCGCAGGAAGGGCAGCAGGATGTGCCAGAACACCTGCGGAAAGCTCGCGCCGAGGTCGAGGGCGGCCTCTTCCTGCCCGCGGTCGAAGCGCTGGAGCCGCGCCGAGATGATGAGCATGCAATAGGCCGAGATGAAGCTCGCCTGCCCGAGGGTCGCGAGCACGAGGCCGTTGTAGAAGGTCGATTTCGTGAAATCCGAGAGCGCGAGCGCGTCCTTCCAGAAGATCACGGTCGAGATGCCGATGATGACGCCGGGCGTCAGCACCGGCGAGACGGTGACGAGGTAGAAGAGCCCCCGCGCGCGGGCGTAGATCTGGTTCATCATGATCGACGCCGCGAGCCCCATCGGCACCGACAGCGCCACCACCGCAAGCCCGATGATGACCGAGTTCTGCAACCCCTCCATCATCGCGCGATGGTTCCAGAGCGCCACGAACCAATCAAGGGTGAAGGTCTCGAACGGCCAGGCCTGCGGATAGGTGGGCGTGTTGAAGGCGGTGATGCCCGTCACCAGCAGCGGCCCGAAGAGATAGAGCAGGAAGATCGCGATGTAGAACCCGACCATCGCCCGCAGGATCGCGCGCGAGGTCATCGGATCGTCTCCCCGAGCGAGACCTTGAAGAGGCGCAGCATCAGCAGCACGAAGGCGATGCAGGCCACCAGCAGGATGAAGGCATAGGCCGCCCCCCGCGGCCAGTTGAACGACTGGAAGAAGAAGTCGTAGACGATCGAGGTGAACCACAGCGTCCGCGGCCCGCCGAGGAACTGCGGCGCCGCGAGCGACCCCGCCGAGAGCATGAAGACCATGGTGCAGCCCGAGGCGATGCCGGGCTTGGCATAGGGGATCACGACATCGCGGTGGATCTTCCACCACGGCGCGCCGAGGTCGCGCGCGGCCTCGATCTGGTTGCGATCGAGGCTCTCGATGGCGTTGTAGAGCGGGAACACCATGATGAGCAGGTAGGCATAGGACAGGCCGACATAGAGCCCGACATTGGCGCCGAGGAAATCGATCGGCCCGTCGGTGATGCCCGCCCCCATCAGCATCTGGTTGATGAGGCCCTTCGACGCCAGCAACAGGCGCAGCGCGAAGGCGCGCAGGATCTCGTTCACCCAATAGGGCACGACGAGCAGCAGCATCAGCACCCGCACCCGCTGCCGCGTGCCCGATTGCGCCATGTAATAGGCGATCGGATAGCAGATCGCGAAGTTGAAGGCCGCGACCACGACCGAGACCCCGATCGTGTAGATGAAGGCCCAGAGGTGGATGGTGTTCCAGTTGCCCGAACTCGGCTCGACGAAGAAGGATTTGTATTGCGCGATCGTCAGCACATCCTCGGGCCCACCGCGCTTGGAGGGGATGAGGCGGGGATGGAAGCTCTCGACCACCATGTAGAGATAGGGCAGCACGACCAGAAAGACCGTCCAGAACCCCACGAGCGCGAGGAACACCGTGCCAAGGAGCGCGCCGTTGCGGTCGAAATAGCCCCGGTGGCCCGGGCCGCGGCTCGCGGCCTCGCGCCGGGCCATCAGCCAGAAGACGGCGATGACCGCGAGCGGGATCAGCAGGACGACGAAGCGGCTACTCACGGGCAAGCGCCCCCTCGGGCAGCACGAGCCCCGCCTCGGGCGCGTAGCTCGCGGGCGTCGATGCGCCCTGCGCGGGCATCGCGAAGCCCGCCGTCCGCCCGACGCTGAGGCTGATCTCCTTCTTGCCGGCGCCGCGCAGATAGATGTGGGTGAGGTTGCCCTCGAAGGCGACCGATTCCACTTCGGAGGTCAGCGTCGCCTCGGGCGCGCCGGCGACGGGCACGATCGCCTCGGGCCGCACGAAGAGGATCGCGCGCGCCCCGGCGCCGAGCCCCGCCGGATTGCGCCCGGCAAGGCGGCCAAAGGCGGTCTCGACCACCGCCATGCGCGCGTCGGCGGCGACGACCCGGCCGGCGAATGCGTTGTTCTCGCCCACGAAGGAGGCGACGAAAGGCGTTGCGGGGTTGTCATAGACGGCCTTGCCGTCGCCCACCTGCTCGATCACCCCGTCGCTCATGACCGCGATGCGGTCCGACATCGTCAGCGCCTCGCCCTGATCGTGGGTGATGTAGATGAAGGTGATGCCGACCTGCCGCTGGATCGCGCGCAACTCTGCCCGCATGTGCTGGCGCAGCTTGAGGTCGAGCGCCGAGAGCGGTTCGTCGAGCAACAGCACCTTGGGCTGCACGGCGAGCGCGCGCGCGATCGCCACCCGCTGCTTCTGCCCGCCCGACAGCTCGCTCACGAGCTTGTCGCCCTGTCCGCGCAGCGCGATCAGCTCGAGCAACTCGTCGGCCTTGCGCCGCCGCTCGGCCTTGCCGACGCCGCGCACGCGCAGGCCATAGGCGATGTTCTCCGCGACCGTCATCAGCGGAAACAGCGCGAGGTTCTGGAAGATCAGCGCCGTCGGCCGGCGGTTCGGGCTGATGCCCGCCATGTCCTGCCCGCCGATGCGCACCGCGCCCTCGGTCGGGTCGAGAAAGCCCGACACCGTGCGCAGGATGGTCGTCTTGCCGCAGCCCGAGGGCCCGAGAAAGGAAAAGAACTCACCCCCCGCGATATCGAGGGTGGCGCGCGAGACGGCCGTGAAGCTTCCGAATCGGACGGTGAGGTTGTCGAGTTCGACGCTTGCGCTCATTCGGGGGCAGCCTTCGCGTGGGATGTCGTAGAGGCGCGCGGCCGTGCGCGCGTGCGGCAGGGGCCAGCCCCGCGAAGGGCTGGCCCCGATCCGCGTGCTCAGGCTCAGGCGGCCTTGAACTTGTCGGCGTACTGGCTGCGGATTTCCGCATACCAGGTCGGCTCGGGCGGCCAGGGCCACAGATTGGCGAGCGCGTCACCCGGGAAGGCATCCTGGAAGTTCTTCTTGAAGACCTCCGAGGTGAAGGCGTCCGCCCCGTTCACGACCGGGTTGTAGCCCGACCCGTCGGCGACCGCACCCGAGACCTCGGCGGTGTGCAGATAGTTGAGGAAGGCATAGACCCCCTCGACGTTCTGCGCGCTCTTGAGCATCGACAGGCCGTCGACCCAGGCGATCGCGCCCTCTTTCGGGGCGGTGTAGTTGACGGGCTTGCCTTCCCGCTTGAGCGACAGCGCCGGGCCGTCCCAGGTCAGGCCGATCCAGACGTCGTTCTCCATCAGGCCCGACTTGGTGTTGTCGGCCGAATCCCAGAACTGGCGGACCCAGTTCTTGCGTTCGATCGCGAAGGCCAGGATCGGATCCCAGAGCTTCTTGAAGCTGTCCTCGTCCTTGTAGCCGTCGAGCATCCGGTTCGAGGGCATCTGGCCCGAGGCATCCCACCACAGCCCGATCGAGAGCAGGTAGGAATGCGGACGGCCCTGCACATGGCCCTTCACGCTCTCGTCCCAGAGCGAGCCGAAGGAGAGTTGCGCCGGGTCGCCCGGATAGAGGTCGGTGCGATAGGACAGCGCCTCGGAGCCCCAGCAATGCGGGACGTGATAGAGATCGCCGCCCACCGTCCAGAGGTCGGTCGAGCTCTTCAGCATCGCCGGCAGGACGTTGCCGATGTTCGTCATCTTCGACATGTCGAAGGGCGCGAGCACATCGAGGTCAAGATACTGCGGCGCGCGGTTGACCGTCGGCTGGCAGAGGTCGAAGCCCTCGCCGCCCGTCGCCATCAGCTTGTTGAGCTGCTCCTCGTTCTGCGAGAACGGCGTCTGGTTGACCTTGATGCCCGTCGCCTTCTCGAAGTTCGGGATCACGTCGCCGGGGAATTCGTCCGACCACATGAGCAGGTTGATCTCGCCCGAAGAGGCGAGCGCCTTCGACGAGATGATCGCGGGCGTGGCGAGCGCGCCCATTCCCGCCGCGGAGGTCTTGAGGAAGGTGCGCCGGTTGAAACGGCCGAACTGAGATTTCACGTCTTTCGCTCCCTTGCTGCTCCGGCCCGGGTCCGCCCCGGCGCCGGCCGATTCGTTTCTTTACCGTCTTCTTGACACTCGTGTGACATCGCCGCCGAGGGCCGCGCGCCACCGGTTCCAGACGCAAGACCGTCGCGGCAATCACCCCGTCTTGTCAAGTGTCACGATGCGCCGCCGCGCGCCGACGGTGTCAGGCGCGCGCGATCATCCCGCCCGCGCTGCGCCGGATCGCGCCCGCGAGTTCGAGCGCGACGACCTCGGGCGCGACCTCGTGCGCAGGGCGCGCGAGGTCGCGGATCAGCTGGTCCTCGGCGATAGGCGCGACCCCGAGCCGTGCGAGGATGGCATCGGCAAGCGCCCCCCCGGCAAGCGGCGCGACGGCCCGATGCACCGCCGGCGCCGGTGCGTCGGACGGCGGCACGCCCGGAAGCGCCGTCGCGGCATGCAGCGGAAGCACCTCTTGCAGCGCGTCGAGGACATCCGCGGCATCGCGCACGAGCGTCGCCCCCTCGCGGATCAGCTGGTTGCACCCGCCCGCGCGCGGATCGACCGGATGGCCCGGCACCGCCATCACCTCGCGGCCTAGATCGAGCGCGTCGCGCGCGGTCAGCAGGCTGCCCGAGCGCGCCGCGGCCTCGACCACGACGACGCCGAGCGCGAGCCCCGCGACGATGCGGTTGCGGGCCGGAAAGTCGCGCGCGCGCGCCTCGGCGCCCGGCGGGCGTTCCGACAGGCGCAGGCCCTGCGCGGCAATCGCGGCGGCAAGTTCGGCATTCTCGGGCGGATAGACGGCATCGACGCCGCCCGCCATCACCGCGACCGTCCCCGGGCCGAGCGCCGCGGCGTGGGCGGCCGCGTCGATCCCGCGCGCCAGCCCCGAGACGACGACCGCCCCGGCGGCGCCCAGCCCCTCGGCCAGACGACGCGCCATGCGCAGCCCGATCGAGGAGGCGTTGCGCGCCCCGACGAGCGCCACCATCGGCCGCGAGAGGAGCGCGGGATCGCCCATGCACCACAGCACCGGGGGCGCATCGGGCAGATCGGAAAGGCGGGCGGGATAGCGCGGATCGTCCGCGCGCAGAAGGAACGCCCCGGCAGCACGGCCCGCGGCCAGCTCGGCCCGCGCGTCGGCCTCGGTGCAGGGGGCATAGTCGGCAACGCCGGCCGCACGGGCGATCGCCGGCAGCGCGGCAAGCGCGGCGCGCGCTGATCCGTGCTCGGCCGTCAGCCGCCTGAAGGTCGCGGGCCCCACGCGGCGCGAGCGAATGAGGCGCAGCCACGACAGGTCGTCATCTTCCGTGGTGGGTGGGGTGAAGGGTGTGGGGGAAGAAGACAAACCCGGTATTCCGTCGCAGCAGGCCCCATTCGCAACGCCACCCTTGCGCCACAGGGGTTAACGCGCGGTAAACGCGCGCGGCGATTTTCGCCCCTCGCGCGATTTTTTCAGGCCCGCGATCCCCCGACCGTCAGCCCCCCGATCAGCATCGAGGGCTGCCCGACCCCGACCGGCACCCATTGCCCGGCCTTGCCGCAGTTCCCGATCCCGGGGTCGAGCGCCATGTCGTTGCCGATGGCGCGGATCTGGCGCAGCGCCGTCGGGCCGTCGCCGATGAGCGTCGCGCCCTTGACCGGGGCGACGATGCGCCCGTTCTTCACCCGATAGGCCTCGGTGCAGGAAAAGACGAACTTGCCGTTCGTGATGTCGACCTGCCCGCCGCCGAAGCCGACCGCGTGGATGCCGTCGCGCAGATCGGCCACGATCGCGGCCGGGTCGGCCTCGCCGCCCAGCATGTAGGTATTCGTCATCCGCGGCATGGGCGCATGCGCGTGGCTCTCGCGCCGGCCGTTGCCGGTGGGCGCCACCCCCATCAGGCGGGCGTTCTGCCGGTCCTGCATGTAGCCCACGAGGATCCCGTCCTCGATCAGCACCGTCCGGCCCGAGGGCGTGCCCTCGTCGTCGATGGTGATCGAGCCGCGCCGGTCGGGGATCGTGCCGTCATCGACCACCGTCACCCCCGGCGCCGCGACGCGCTGGCCCATCAGCCCCGCGAAGGCCGAGGTGCGCTTGCGGTTGAAATCGCCCTCGAGCCCGTGGCCCAC
>CAYYJB010000077.1:0-9161 GCA_964472135.1 uncultured Gemmobacter sp. | reverse complement strand
GGGATCTTCTCGTTCCTCATCGCGCTTCTGCTGATGTTCGCCGTCTGATCGGACACCTGCCGCCGGGGTGCGCGCGCGGCGCGCCCCCGGGGCCCATTCGATCACGGAGGCGACCATGGCGACCGAAGCAGGGGGCGCGGCCCAGAGCGTGGGCATGCCGCAACTCGACTTCTCGACCTACGGCAACCAGATCTTCTGGCTCGTCGTCGCGCTTGTCGCGATCTATCTCCTGCTCACGCGGATCGCGTTGCCGCGGATCGGCGCCGTTCTGGCCGAGCGCAAGGGAACGGTCACGAACGATCTCGCCGCGGCCGAAGAGTTGAAGGAACGCGCGGCAGCGGCCGAGGCGACCTATCAGAAGGCGCTCGCCGATGCCCGCGCCGAAGCCGCGCGGATCGTCGCCGAGGCCCGGGCCGAGATCCAGGCCGATCTCGCGCGCGCGCTCGCCGAGGCGGATGCCGACATCTCGGCGCGCGCTGCCGAATCCGAGCGCCGCATCGGCGCGATCCGCGCGAGCGCAATGGAAAGCGTGGCCGAGGTCGCGCGCGACACGGCGGCCGAACTGGTGGCCGTGCTCGGAGGCAGCGCGGACGCCTCCGCCGTGAACGCCGCCGTCAGCGCCAGATTGAAGGGGCAGCCGTCATGATCCGCCTGATCGCTCTTGCAAGCGCCCTCGGGGCGGGGCCGGCGCTGGCGGCGTCGGGGCCCTTCTTCTCGCTTGGCAACTCGGACTTTGTGGTGCTGCTTGCCTTCATCGCCTTCGTGGGTGTGCTGCTCTATGCCAAGGTGCCCGGGATGCTCGGCGGCATGCTCGACAAGCGGGCCGAGACCATCCGCGCCGAGCTCGAGGCCGCGCGCGCGCTCCGCGAGGAGGCCAACAGCCTGCTCGCGAGCTATGAGCGCAAGAGCCGCGAGGTGAAGGATCAGGCGGATCGGATCGTCACCGCCGCCCGGGCCGATGCCCTCGCTGCGGCCGATGCCGCGAAGGCCGAGATAGCGCGGAGCGTCGCGCGCCGCCTTGCCGCCGCCGAGGACCAGATCGCGCAGGCCGAGGCCTCGGCCATTCGCGCCGTCCGGGAACAGGCCGTCGCGGTCGCCGTCGGCGCCGCGGGCGAGGTGCTTGCGCGGCAGATGACGGCAACGACGGCCGCGGCCCTGGTGGATGAGTCGATCGCCGAGGTGGGCAAGCGCCTGAACTGATCCGCGGGAGACACCGCCAGACGCCCGCCGCCCCCGCGGCGGGCTTCTGCTTTTGCGCGCGGCCTTAGGCCCCGTTGGGGCGGATCACGATTTCCACCCGCCGGTTCAGGGCGCGCCCCGCATCGGTCAGGTTGCTCGCGATCGGCTCATCCTCGCCCCGGCCGATGGCAACGAGGCGCGCGGACGGCACGCCCCCGTCGCGCAGCACCGTCATGACGGCAAGCGCGCGGCGTTCGGAGAGCGTCTGGTTATAAAGCGCGCTGCCCGTGCTGTCGGTGTGGCCGACAACACTCACCCGGCTGTCGGGATAGAGTTGCAGATGGCGCGCGACCGTCATCAGATCGGCACGCAGGGCGGGGCGGATCGCGGTGCTGTCGACGTCAAAGAGGATATCCTGCGGCATGGTCACGACCAGCGCCGAGCCGGTGTTGACGATGCCCACATCGGGGTTGCCGAGCGAGGCGCGCAACTCGGCCGCCTGCCGGTCGAGCGCGGCGCCGATCGCCCCGCCCGCGACGGCACCCACGCCGGCGCCGAGGATCGTGCTCGCCAGCCGGTTGTCGTCATCGCCGCGCGCAAATCCGATGATGCCGCCCACGAGCGCGCCGCCGATCGCGCCCTCGCGCGTGCGGTCGCGCGTCGGATCGCTGTAGTCGGCGGGCGCGCAGGCCGCGAGCGCGAGAGTCGCGGCGAGGGCGGCGGTCAGGGGGCGGTGCGCGGTCATGGGGCATCCTCCGGCAGGGGGTTCGCCCTATGATAGCCGATGCAGGCGCGAAGGGAACAGGGCAGCGCGCACGGCCGCTTCACCCTTCTGCGAGGGCGTCTGCGCGCGCGGCCTCCCAGGCGAGCATCGCGCGCTTGACGGGCAGGCCCCAGTGATAGCCGCCGAGCGCGCCCGTCCCGCGCAGCGCCCGGTGGCAGGGGATGAGGAACGACACCGGGTTGCGCCCCACCGCGGTGCCGACCGCCCGCACCGCGCGCGGCGCGCCGATGCGCGCGGCGATCGCGCCATAGGTCGTGACCTCGCCCGAGGGGATGGCAAGCAGCGCCTCCCAAACCTTGATCTGGAAGGGCGCGCCGATGAGGTGGAGCGCCACCCCCGGCCGGGGGGCGAAGATGTCCGCGACGAAGGGCGCGACCGCGGGCGCATCGGGCACGATCCGGGCGGCGGGCCAGCGCGCCGCGAGGTCGGCGAGTGCGGCCTCGGGCCCCGTCTCGGAGGCGAAGGCGAGGCCCGCGATGCCGTGCCCGGTCGCGACCGCCACCATCGGCCCGAAGGGCGAGGGGAAGGTGCCCGCGCGCAGCGTCACGCCCTCGCCGCGGCGCGCGATCTCGCCGGGGCGCATCGCCTCCCACCGCAGCGTCAGATCATGGAGCCGCCCCGCCCCCGACAGCCCCGCGGCCGCCGCGGCCTCCTGCACGCTGGCGCGCGCCTCGAGCATCGCGCGCGCCGCACCGAGCGCCAGATACTGCTGGTAGCGCTTGGGCGAGACGCCGACCCAGGCCGAAAAGACGCGCTGGAAATGCGCCTCGGACATGCCGAGCGCATGGGCCAGCGCGCCAAGCGTCAGCCCCGGCCCCGCCGCGTCGATGATCCCGAGCGCGCGGCGGATGACGCCATAGTGGTAGTCGTGGGGTTCGTCCGTCATGCCTGCCTCCGCGCCCCGACCGATAGCGCGCCGCGCCCGCGCGCGCGACCCGAAAGCTGCGCATTCGCCCGTTGCCCTGCCGCGCGCGAGGGTGCAGAGAAGGGGAATGACGGCGCAAATGCATTACAGTGGCCTGCGGGCGGTATTCGAGCGGTTCCGGGCATCGAACCCGGAACCCAAGGGAGAGTTGCACCACGTCAACGCCTTCACGCTGCTCGTCGCGGTGGCGCTGTCGGCGCAGGCGACGGATGCGGGCGTTAACCGCGCGACCCGCCCGCTGTTCGAGCGCGTCCGCACCCCGCAGGAGATGCTCGATCTGGGCGAGGAGGCGCTGACCGAGGCGATCCGCACCATCGGCCTTTTCCGCACCAAGGCGCGCAACGTCATGAAGCTCTCGCGCATCCTCGTCGATGAACACGGCGGCGAGGTCCCCTCATCCCGCGCGGCGTTGCAGGCGCTGCCGGGGGTGGGGCGCAAGACGGCGAACGTCGTCCTCAACATGTGGTTCGGGATGCCGGCGCAGGCGGTCGACACGCACATCTTCCGCGTCGGCAACCGCACCGGCATCGCGCCGGGGCGCGACGTGGTCGCGGTCGAGCGCGCGATCGAGGATCATGTCCCGGCCGAATTCCAGCACCACGCCCACCACTGGCTGATCCTGCACGGGCGCTATGTCTGCACCGCGCGCGCCCCGAAATGCCGCACCTGCCCGATCTCCGACCTCTGCCCCTTCGAAGGAAAGACCGCATGAGCCGCTATGACGTCGCCGGGATCGGCAATGCCATCGTCGATGTGATCGCGCCGGGGGGGGATGATTTCCTCGCGCGGATGGGGATCGAGAAGGGCATCATGCAGCTGATCGAGCGCGACCGCGCCGAGACGCTCTATTCGGCCATGTCCGGCCAGCGCGAGATCCCGGGCGGGTCGGTCGGAAACACGATCGCGGGGGTGGGCAACCTCGGGCTGCGGACGGCCTTCATCGGGCGGGTGGCGGATGACGCGCTCGGGCGGTTCTATGTCGCGGCACTCGCGGCCGAGGGGACGGATTTCCCGAACCCGCCGGTGCGGGGGGCAAGCCTGCCCACCTCGCGCAGCATGATCTTCGTGGGCGCGGATGGCGAGCGGTCGATGAACACCTATCTCGGCATCTCGGCCGAGGTGGGGCCGGCAGATGTCGATCCGGCCGTCGCGGGCGCGGCGCGGTTCCTCTTTCTCGAGGGCTATCTCTTCGACAAGGATCCGGGCAAGGCCGCCTTTCGCGCCGCCGCCGCGGCCTGCCGGGCGGGGGGCGGGCAGGCGGGCATCACGCTGTCGGATCCCTTCTGCGTCAACCGCCACCGGTCCGATTTCCGCGCGCTGATCGCGGGGGGCCTCGGCTTCGTGCTCGGCAACGAACACGAATGGCAGGCGCTCTATCAGACGGCCGACCTCGATTCTGCGCTGGCGCAGGCGGCGGCGGAATGCCCGCTGGTGGTCTGCACGCGCTCGGGCGCCGATGTGGTGCTGATCGGCGCGGCCGAGGGGCGCATCGAGGTGCCGGTCCACCGCATCCAGCCGGTCGATGCGACGGGGGCGGGCGACCAGTTCGCGGCGGGCTTCCTCTATGGCCTCGCGACGGGGGCGCCGCTCGCGGTGGCGGGGCGGATGGGCTGCATCGCGGCGGCCGAGGTCATCAGCCACGTCGGCGCGCGGCCCGAGACGGAACTCCGCGCGCTCTTCCGCGCCGCGGGGCTCGGCTGATCAGGCCTCGTAGCGGGTCGCGCCGCGGCGGTTCTCGTCGACCGGGCGGGTCGCGACGACGGCCTGATGGGCGCGCTGCTCGCAGCCCGTGCGGGGGCAGACGCGGCAGTTGATCCCGATCGGCGTCATCTGCGCCCCCGAAAGGGCGAAGGGCCGGGCATAGCCGATCTGGTCGACATGCTCGATCGCGCAGCCCATCGCGACGGCAAGGCTGTTATCCTCGTTCTGGTGGCGCCAGGTCGGACGGCCGACGGTGCGCGCGAGCACGAAATACTGGCTGCGGTCGGGCATCTCCACGAATTGCGGCACGATCCGCCCCGGCGTGCGAAACGCGAGGTTGACATCGAGCCGCGGGCAGGCGCCGCCGTATTCGGCCAGATGAAAGTCCGTGGCGTTGAAGCGCTTGGTCACGTTGCCGCTGCGGTCGATGCGCAGGAAGAAGAACGGCACACCCAGCGCCCCCTCGCGCTGGAGCGTGGTGACCCGGTGGCAGGCCTGCTCGAAGCTGACGCCAAAGCGCGTGGCGAGGTGGTCGAAATCGTAGCGCGATGCCTGCGCCTCGGCGAGGAAGGCGCCATAGGGCATGAGGAGCGCGGCCGCGAAGTAATTCGCAAGCTCGACCCGCAGCCGCGCGGTGCCGTGCGGATCGCCCACGCCCGAGCGCCCCACGATCGCATCGAGCAGCTGGCGCCGTTCGAGCAGCCCGGCCATGTGGGCAAGCTGAAAGATGCGGTTCGAATGGTCGAGCGCCTCGGAGAGCTGGATCTCGCGGCGCAATTCGTCATAGCGGCGCAGCGTGCCGGGCATCTCATCGACGCGCATCAGGCGCACCCGCGCGCCCTGATGGGCGAGCAACCGGCGCTTCAGCGCGCCATAGGTCTCGTCCGGATCGGGGCGGCCTTCATCGGTCCAGAACCGTTCGGCGGCTTCCTCGATCTCGCGGAAATGGTTGCGGTTGCGGCGAAAGACATCGTGCACGGCCGCCTCGGGCGAGGGCGCGATGCCCTGGGGTTCGGCCGTCTCGCTCAGTGCGAGGAGCTGATCGGTCTGGGCCTGATGGGCGCGATGGAGCCGGATCAGCGCATCCGCGACGCCCGGGGCGTGGACGATCGCGGCGCGCAACTGCGCCAGATCGACCCGCGCATCGGCAAGCAGCGGATCCTGCAGCACCGCGCGCAGGTCCGACAGCTGGCGGGTCGAATCCTCTTCGGCGATGTCGCGCCAGTCGACGCCGTAGACCTCGAAGAGGCGCAGCATGACCGGCACCGAGACCGAGCGTTCGTTGTTCTCGAGCAGGTTGACATAGGACGCGCTGATCCCGAGCGCGCGCGCCATCTGGCCCTGCGTCTCGGACCGCTCGAGCCGCAGGCGCCGCAATTGCGGGCCGATGAAGGTCTTGCGCATCGCGTCACTCTCTTGTCAAATTTACACTATTACAAATCATAAGTTTTGTAAATCCGTGCATTCACAGCAGAACCCGCTTTCGCTTTGCGTTTCGGCGCTGCGGTGTCATGTCGCAGCTACACGCCCCACAGGAACATTGCCATGAGCCACACCCTCCACCCGCTCCGCCGCCAGCGCCTGCAGCGCTCGGAACTCGCCGTCCCCGCGTCGAACCCGACCATGATCGACAAGGCCGCGACCGGCCCCGCCGATTACGTCTTTCTCGACCTCGAGGACGCGGTCGCGCCCCCCGAAAAGGAGCAGGCGCGCAAGAACGCGATCCAGGCGCTCAACGACATCGACTGGGCGGCGAAGGGCAAGACCGTCTCGGTGCGGATCAACGGGCTCGACACGCATTACATGTATCGCGACGTCGTCGACGTCATGGAGCAGGCGGGTTCGCGCGTTCATACGCTCCTCGTGCCCAAGGTGGGCGTGCCGGCCGACCTCTACATGGTCGAGGCGATGGTCAACCAGATCGAGCAGGGCAAGGGCCTGACGACGCGCGTCGGCCTCGAGGCGCTGATCGAGACCGCGCTCGGCATGGCCAATGTCGAGGACATCGCCCGCTTCGGCGGACGGCTCGAGGCGCTGCATTTCGGGGTCGCGGATTACGCCGCCTCGATGCGGGCGCGCACGGTCAACATCGGCGGCCTCAACCCCAACTATCCGGGCGATCAGTGGCACGCGGCGATCTCGCGCATGGTGGTGGCGTGCCGCGCCTATGGCCTGCGCGCGATCGACGGCCCCTTCGGCGACTTCTCCGACCCCGAGGGCTACAAGGACGGCGCCCGCCGCGCGGCCGCGCTTGGCTGCGAAGGCAAATGGGCCATCCACCCCTCGCAGGTCGCGCTCGCGAACGAGGTCTTCAGCCCGCCTGAATCCGAAGTGACGCGCGCCCGCCGCATCATCGAGGAATTGCGCAAGGCCGAGGCCGAGGGGCGCGGCGCCGCCGCCCTCGACGGCAAGATGATCGATGCGGCCTCCGAGAAGATGGCGCGCAACGTCCTCGTTCTCGCCGACGCCATCGCCGCCCGCAGCCACTGAACCCTGAGCGCAGGAGCAGATCATGGACATCCACGAATATCAGGCCAAGGAAATCCTATCCCGCTTCGGCGTGCCGGTGCCGCGCGGGGGGCTCGCCTACAGCCCCGAGCAGGCGGGCTATCGCGCCCGCGAACTCGGCGGATCGGGCTGGGTCGTCAAGGCGCAGATCCATTCGGGCGGGCGGGGTGCCGCCGGCGGGGTGAAGTTCTGCCGGACCGAGGAGGAGGTGCGCGACTTCGCCGCCACCCTATTTGGCCGCCAGCTCGTGACCAAGCAGACCGATGCGAACGGCAAGGGCGTATATCGCATCTGGGTCGAGAGTGCCTCTGACATCGCGCAGGAACTCTATCTCGGCTTCGTGCTCGACCGCAAATCCGAGCGCATCATGATCGTCGCCTCGGCGCATGGGGGGATGGAGATCGAGGATCTCGCCGTCAGCGACCCCGCGAGCCTGCGGCGCATGGTCGTCGACCCGGCGGTGGGCCTTGCGGAGTATCAGGCGCGCGAGCTTGCCTTCGCGCTCGGCCTCAGGGGCGGGCAGATCGCGCAGATGGTCACGATCCTGCGGGCCTGCTACCGCGCCTATCGCGACCTCGACGCGACGATGGTCGAGATCAACCCCCTCGTCATCACCGGCAAGGGCGACCTCGTGGCGCTCGACGCCAAGATGAGCTTCGACACCAACGCGCTGTTCCGCCGGCCAGAGATCGCCGAGTTGCGCGACCGCAGCCAGGAGGACCCGCGCGAGAGTGCGGCGGGCGACCACGGCCTGTCCTATGTCGGGCTCGATGGCGACATCGGCTGCATCATCAACGGCGCGGGCCTCGCCATGGCGTCGATGGACATGATCAAGCTCGCGGGTGGAGAGCCGGCGAACTTCCTCGACATCGGCGGGGGCGCGAGCCCCGAGCGCGTCGTGCGCGCCTTCCGCACGGTGCTGGCCGACCGCAACGTGCTGGTCGTCCTCGTCAACATCTTCGCGGGCATCAACCGCTGCGACTGGGTCGCCGAGGGGGTCGTCAAGGCCTATCGCGAGCTGGGCCTGACGCTGCCCGTCGTTGTCCGTCTGGCGGGCACCAATGTCGAGGAAGGCCGGCGCATCGTCGACACCTCGGGCCTGCCGCTCATCTCCGCCGACACGCTGGCCGATGCCGCCGCCAAGGCGGTCGAGGCACGCAACCGCATCGCCGCCTGAAAGGGAACCGCCATGACCATCCTCATCGACGAGACGACCCCCATCATCGTGCAGGGCATGTCGGGCCGGATCGGCCAGTTCCATGCCGCCGACATGATCCGCCACGGCACCCGCGTCGTGGGCGGGGTGACGCCCGGCAAGGGCGGCGAGACGCTGCTCGACCGGCCGCTCTTCAACACCGTGCGCGAGGCCGTCGAGGCCACGGGCGCCGAGGCGAGCCTTGTCTTCGTGCCCCCGCCCTTCGCCGCCGACGCGATCATGGAGGCCGCCGACGCCGGCATCCGCACCGCCGTCTGCGTCACCGACGGGATCCCCGCGCAGGACATGATGCGCGTCAAGCGCTTCCTCAAGCGCTATCCGGCCGAACGCAAGATGCGGCTGATCGGGCCGAACTGCGCGGGCGTCATCTCGCCGGGCAAGTCGTTCATGGGCATCATGCCGCCCCACATCTACAAGCCCGGCCGCATCGGCATCGTCGGCCGTTCGGGCACGCTCGGCTATGAGGCCGCAAGCCAGATGAACGATCTCGGCATCGGCGTCTCGACCTCGGTCGGGATCGGGGGCGATCCGATCAACGGCTCGTCCTTCCGCGACATCCTCGAGCTGTTCGAGGCCGATCCGGGCACCGACGCGGTGATGATGATCGGCGAGATCGGCGGTCCGCAGGAGGCCGAGGCGGCCGAATACGTCCGCACGAAGATGAAAAAGCCGGTCGTGGCCTATATCGCCGGCCTCTCGGCCCCCAAGGGGCGCAAGATGGGGCATGCGGGCGCGATCATCTCGGCCTTCGGCGAGAGCGCGCAGGAAAAGGTCGAGATCCTCTCGGCCGCTGGCATCACCATCTCGCCCACGCCCTCGGCCATGGGCGAGACGATGGCGCGCGTGCT
>CAYYJB010000076.1:0-9232 GCA_964472135.1 uncultured Gemmobacter sp. | reverse complement strand
CCGAAACCGTGGCCCAGAGGCTCAAGGCCTACCACGCGCAGACGGCGCCCCTGATTGCCCATTACGGGGGGCTCGGGGTTTTGGAACCTGTCGATGCCATGCAGGATATCGACACGGTAGCCGCGGCCATGGGCGCCATCGTCGCCCGCGTCGCGGCCTGAGGGAGGCCGGTTCCCCGAAGAACGGGTGGCCGGGACAGGAAGGGAAACTCAGGGAGTAACGCTCATGGCGGAAACATCTTCTGCCAATGCCTATTGGGCAGCGAACAAGCGGATCATCTACATCTCGTTGGCGATCTGGTTTGTCTGCTCATTCGGCCTTGGCATCATCCTGCGCCCGCTGCTGTCGGGCATAGCGATCGGTGGCACTGATCTCGGCTTCTGGTTCGCGCAACAGGGCTCGATCATCATCTTCATCGCGCTCATCTTCAACTATGCCCGCTACATGAACGCGATTGATCGCGAACATGGCGTGGACGAGCAATAAGGGGCGCAAGGGATGGATCAATATACCCTCAACCTTCTGGTCGTCGGCGGCTCCTTCGCACTCTACATCGGCATCGCGATCTGGGCGCGCGCAAGCTCGACCTCGGAGTTCTATGCCGCGGGTCAGGGTGTCAACCCGGTCATGAACGGGATGGCGACCGCGGCGGACTGGATGTCGGCGGCATCGTTCATCTCGATGGCCGGCCTCATCGCCACCGTAGGCTATGGCAACTCGACCTACCTCATGGGCTGGACGGGTGGCTATGTGCTGCTTGCGCTCCTGCTTGCGCCCTATCTGCGCAAGTTCGGCAAGTATACCGTGCCGCAGTTCATCGGTGATCGCTTCTACAGCCAGGGTGCGCGCATCGTGGCGGTTGTCTGCCTCATCGTGATCTCGGTGACCTATGTCATCGGGCAGATGACGGGCGCGGGGGTCGCCTTCGCGCGTTTCCTCGAAGTGTCGTCGGCGACGGGTCTTTATATCGCGTCCGCGGTCGTGTTCGTCTATGCCGTTCTCGGCGGCATGAAGGGCATCACCTACACGCAGGTGGCGCAGTATATCGTGCTCATCGTCGCCTACACGATCCCGGCGGTGTTCATCTCGCTGCAACTGACCGGCAACCCGATCCCGGGTCTCGGCCTCTTCTCGACCCATACCGAGGCCGGGGTGCCGCTGCTCACCAAGCTCGATCAGGTCGTGACCGATCTCGGCTTTGCGAGCTACACCGACCTGCACACTTCGACCTTCAACATGTTCCTGTTCACCATGTCGCTGATGATCGGGACCGCGGGTCTGCCGCACGTCATCATCCGCTTCTTCACCGTGCCCAAGGTGTCGGACGCGCGCTGGTCGGCGGGCTGGGCGCTCGTGTTCATTGCGCTGCTCTATCTCACGGCCCCGGCGGTGGGTGCGATGGCGCGTCTCAACATCATCGACACGATCTTCCCCAATGGCACGGACCAGGAAGCGGTTCTCTACGAAGAGCGCCCGGACTGGATGCGCAACTGGGAGGTGACGGGGCTGTTGAAGTTCGAGGACAAGAACGCCGACGGCCGGATCCAGTTCTACAACGACAAGTCGGAAGCCTTCAAGGCGACCGCCGAGGCGCGTGGCTGGGCCGGCAACGAGTTCACCTACAACAACGACATCCTCGTGCTTGCCAACCCCGAGATCGCGCAGCTTCCGGGCTGGGTGATCGCGCTGATCGCGGCGGGGGGCCTCGCGGCCGCCCTTTCGACGGCGGCGGGTCTCTTGCTCGCGATTTCCTCTGCAGTCAGTCACGACCTGATCAAGGACTGGCTGAAGCCGGGCATCTCCGAGCAGGGAGAACTGCTCGCGGCGCGCATCTCGATGGCCGGTGCCATCGCGCTTGCAACCTATCTCGGCCTGAACCCGCCGGGATTTGCCGCACAGACCGTGGCACTCGCCTTCGGTCTTGCCGCCGCCTCGATCTTCCCGGCGCTGATGATGGGGATCTTCTCCAAGCGCATCAACGCGCTCGGGGCGACACTCGGCATGCTGACCGGCCTGATCGTGACCTGCCTCTATCTCTTCACCTATCTGGGCTGGTTCTTCGTTCCGGGCACCAACATGCTGCCGAACACGGCGGACAACTACCTCTTCGGGATCCCGCCGACGGCCTTCGGGCCGATCGGGGCGCTCCTGAACTTCGGGGTGGCCTATGTCGTCTCGGGCATGACGGCTGCGCCGCCGAAAGCGGTTCAGGATCTGGTCGAATCGATCCGCATCCCGCGCGGTGCGGGCAAGGCGACCGGCCACTGACATCATCGCCGCCGGCCCCCCATCCGGGGGCCGGCGTGCCGGACAACGGGGGCGCGCCCTGTCGGGGCGCGCCTTGCCATCCGATGGACAGCCGAGGGTGCCATGACCGACGCCAGCCAGTCGATCGCGCGCTTTCTCGAAGCCATCCACCCCTATGACACCCTCGACGCCGCCGACCGTCTGGCCATCGCCGGCCGGATGGCGCGCCGCGTTTTCGAGCCCGGCGCGACGGTCTATCGCATCGGCGAGCCACTCGAGGGCCTGTTCCTGATCGAGGATGGCGGGGTCGAGGTGCGCGACGGTGCCGGTGCCGTCGTCTCGGTCCTCGGCGCGCGCAATTCCTTCGGCGAGCGTGGCCTCCTGCGCGACGGCCGCGCCGCGACCACCGCCTGCACGACCGCGCGGACGGTCCTGCTCGTGCTGCCCGTGGCCGAGTTCCGCCGGCTCATGGTCGAGGACGAGGCATTCTCGCGCTTCTTCAACCGCACCCGCCCGCCGGCGCTGCGCCCGCCCGACCTCGCCGCGCTGCGCGTTGCCGAGATGATGGCTCGCGCCCCGCTGAGTTGCGCGCCAGAAACCCCCATCGCCGAGGCAGCGCGGATCATGCGCGCGGCGCATGTCTCCTCGCTCGGGATCGTGCGCGAGGGGGCGCTTGTCGGGCTTGTCACGATCCGCGACCTCGCCAACCGCGTCCTTGCCGAGGGGCGCGATGCCGCCCGGCCGATCGGCGAGGTGATGACCCCCGATCCCGTCGCCCTCGGGCCCGAGGCGCTCGGTTCGGATGTGCTGCAACTCATGCTCGAGCGCGGTATTGGGCACCTGCCGGTGGTCGAGGGCGGGCGCCTCGTGGGCATGATTACCCAGACCGACATCACGCGGTTTCAGGCGCTGTCGTCGGCGGCGCTCATCCGCGAGATCGCGGCCGCCGAGACGGTCGCGCAGATGGCGGCCGTCACCGCGCGCATCCCCGAGCTTCTCGTCCATCTCGTTGGAGCCAACCACGCCCATGAGGTGGTGACGCGGCTTGTGACCGACATCGCCGACGCGGTGACGCGCCGGCTCCTCGCGCAGGCCGAGGCCGCGCTCGGCCCGCCGCCTGTGCCCTATCTCTGGCTTGCCTGCGGCAGTCAGGGCCGGCAGGAACAGACGGGCGTTTCCGATCAGGACAACTGCCTCATCATCGACGATGCCGCGACCGACGACGACATGGCCTATTTCACCGAACTCGCGCGCCGCGTCTGCGCGGGGCTCGATGCTTGCGGCTATGTCTTCTGCCCGGGCGAGATGATGGCGACGAACCCGCGCTGGCGCGTGCGCCGGTCGGTCTGGCGCGACTATTTCGCGCGCTGGATCGCAGTGCCGAACCCCGAGGCGCAGATGCTGGCCTCGGTCATGTTCGATCTGCGCCCGATCGGGGGGGCTGAGCAGCTCTTTGCCGACCTCAACGCCGAGACGCTCGAGGCCGCATCCCGCAACACGATCTTTGTCGCGCACATGACGGCGAATGCGCTGAAGCACGCGCCCCCGCTCGGGCTGATGCGGGGGATCGCGACGATCCGCTCGGGCGAGCATCGCAACACCATCGACCTCAAGCACAACGGCGTCGTCCCGGTGGCGGACCTCGGGCGCATCCATGCGCTGCTGGGCCGGCTTGCGCCCGTGAACACGCGCGCCCGGCTGATTGCTGCCAAGGGCGCGGGCTCACTCTCCGAGGCGGGGGCGCGCGATCTGATCGATGCCTACGACCTTATTGCGACCTTGCGCCTCGGGCATCAGGCGGAGCGGGTGCGGGCGGGGCTGAAGCCCAACAACTTCCTCGCCCCCGCGACGCTGTCGGATTTCGAACGCAGCCATCTGCGCGATGCCTTCGTCGTGGTTCGCACGATGCAATCGGCGCTCGCCCACGCGCGGGGGGCGCCATCTTGACAGGCCGAAAGGGGAGGTGGGGCTGATGCTCCTCGATTTCATCTCGACCGTCTCGGCGGGCTTCGGCATGGCGGGGGTTGTGCTGATCGTCGGGCTGATCCTGCGCCGTCTCGCAGGGATCACCCTGCCGCGATGGGCGGTGCCGGCGTCGGTCGGGCTCGCGATGCTCGTCTTCGCGGTGTGGAACGAATATTCGTGGTTCGCGCGCGTGACGGCGCAGATGTCGCCGCAGGCCGTCGTTGTCGTCGCGCCGGCCGAGCGCGCGTGGTATCGCCCTTGGACCTATGCGCGACCGATCACGCTGCGCTTCATCGCGGTAGATCTGGGCGGGATGCTGCGCTCGAGCAACGACCCCGCGCTGCGTGTGGTGCCCGTGGCGGTGGTGCAGCGCTGGACGGCCACGCAGCGCATCACCGTCGCGGTCGATTGCGCGGCGGGCCGGCGGGCCGATCTGATCGATGGCGCCGAACTCGGCCCCGAGGGGACGCTCAGCAATGTCGAATGGCGCGATGTCGGGCCCGACGATCCGATCGTCGCCGCGACCTGCGCGGAGGGCTGACGTTGCGCCGGCGCGGCCCACTCGAGCAACGGCTGAGCCTGCGGCTGCGCGTCCTTCTGTTCTTCGCGGCGCTGCTTCTCGGCGGCTGGGCGGCGATCGGCGCGGGGGTCGCGCTCGCGCTGCGGCAATCGGCGGATGCGGCGGCGCTGGTGCAGCCCGCGCTTGTCAGCGCGGGCCTTGTGGCGGGGTTCCTGCTTGCCGGGCTTGTCGCATGGGTTTGGTTCCTCTTTGACGAACACGTCGCGCGCGCGATCGAGCGGCTGGCGAACGGAATGCGCTCGCGTGCCCATGCCGAAGTCGAGCGCGCGATCGATACCTCGCTCGGACGCTATCTTGGTGATCTCGCCCCGGCGGCGGCGGCGATGACCCGCACCCTCTCGGAGGCGCGCAACGCGCTGGCTGAGCGCATCGCGCGCGAGACGGCCGAGTTGGCAGCCGTCAAGGCCCGGCTCGAGGGGGTGATCGCCGACCTGCCGGCCGGGGTGGTGGTATGTTCAGCCGACCATGCCATCGTGCTTTACAACGAAGAGGCCGTCGCGCTCCTTGGCGGGTCCACGCCGCCGGGCCTCGACCGGGCGATCTTCGACCATCTGGATGAGGCCACACTGCGCGCCGCGCTGGCCCGGATCGGGGATGGAGAGGCGGTGGAGGTCGACTGCCCCGCCTCGGGGCAGGGGCGCAGCCTGCGCATCCGGGCCCGGCCCTGTGGCGGAACCGATTGCGCGGGGGGGTATGCGCTGATCCTGAATGCGCCGGGCCTGCCGTGCGGTGGCCAGCGGCGCGGGGTCGAGCATGATCTCGACCTCGTCGCAAAGCCGCGCAACGTCGCGCTGCTCGAGGCGCGGCTCGAGGATCTGACCTATGTCGTCTTCGACACCGAGACGACGGGCCTCCTGCCCTCGGAGGGAGACGAGATCGTGCAGATCGCGGCGCTGCGGATCGTCAACGGGCGCCTGCGCGCGCGCGAGGTCTTTGACATGCTCGTGAACCCCGGCCGGCCGATCCCCCCCGCCGCGACCGAGGTGCACGGCATCAGCGCGGCCATGGTCGCCGACGCCCCCCCCATCGCCGAGGTCGGGCGGCGCTTTCATGCCTTCGCGCAGGGTGCGGTCCTCGTCGCACACAACGCACCCTTCGACATGGCGTTCCTGCGCCGCCACGAAGCCGCGATCGGGGTTCGGTTCGACCATCCGGTGCTCGATACGGTGCTCCTCTCGGCGGTCGCCTTCGGGCAACTCGAGGAACACAGCCTCGATGCGCTGACCGACCGGCTCGGGATCGAGATCCCCCCCGAGGATCGCCACACCGCCATCGGCGACACCCGCGCGACGGCGGCGGCGTTTCTGGCGCTCATGCGGATGATCCGGGCCAAGGGCATCGTCACCTTCGGCGACGCGCTCGCCGAGGTGCGCCGCCACGGGCGGCTCCTCAGGGATCTGAACGGCTGAAGGGATCGACCGGATAGCGCACGCCTGTCAGGCACAAGCCCTGCGGCGGCGCGACCGGCCCGCAGGCGGCGCGGTCGCGGGCGGCAAGCGCGCGCGCCACATCCGCCGGCGCCCAGGCCCCCGCGCCCACGCGTTCGAGCGTGCCGACCATTGAGCGGACCTGATGGTGCAGGAAACTCCGCGCCGCGAAGTGCAGGCGATATTCCACCCCGCCCGGCACCTCTGCCGCCTCGATCTGCGCCAGATCGAGCGTGCGGACCGGCGATTTCGCCTGGCAGAGTGCCGCGCGAAAGGTCGTGAAATCGTGCCGCCCGACCAGATGCGCCGCCCCCTCGCGCATCGCCGCCAGATCGAGCGTGTGGCGCAGGTGCCAGACCCGTCCGCGATCGAGCGCGGGGGGCGCGGCGCGCGCGAGCACCCGATAGACATACGCCCGCCCGACGGCCGAGAATCGCGCGTGGAACCCCTCATCCACCCGCGCCGCATCGAGGATCGCGACAGGCGCCGGGCGCAGATGCGCGTTGAGCGCAGCCTGCAACCGCGCTGGCGGCCAGTCGCGCGCCAGATCGACATGCGCCACCTGCGCCGTCGCATGCACCCCCGCATCCGTCCGCCCGGCCGCGTGCAGCACGCCCGGCGCCGGGTCGATGCGGGCGAGTGCGGCCTCGATCGCGCCCTGCACGGTCGGGGCCTCGCCCGCCTGCCGCTGCCAGCCCTGAAAGGGCGTGCCGTCGTATTCGATGCGGAGGGCGAAGCGCGGCATGGGGCGGACCTTTCGCGCAAGCCTCTAGCCTGACGTGTCGCGCGCGGCAATCGGCTCGCGGGGCGGGTTCGTCATGGCGCGGCTGGCAATCCGCGTGCCCGCCGTGATACCGCAACCCTGGTTTCGGTTTGAGGAGAACGGGATGGATCTGGGAATCAGGGGGCGGCGCGCCATCGTCTGCGCGGCGTCGAAGGGGCTCGGGCGCGGTTGCGCCGAGGCGCTGGCGGCGGCGGGGGTGGATCTCGTGCTGAACGCGCGCGGGGCCGAGGCGCTCGAGGCGACCGCCGCGGCGATCCGCGCGGCGCATGGCGTGCAGGTCACCGCCATCGCGGCCGACATCACGACCGAGGCGGGCCGGGCCGCGGTGCTGGCGGCGGCGGGCGAGGTCGACATCCTCGTCACCAACGCGGGCGGCCCGCCGCCGGGCCTGTGGTCGGACTGGAGCCGGGACGACTTCATCCGCGCGCTCGATGCCAACATGCTGACACCCATCGCGCTCATGCAGGCCTGCCTGCCGGGGATGATTGCGCGCGGCTGGGGGCGCGTCGTCAACATCACCTCGCAGTCGGTCAAGGCGCCGCTCGGCTCGCTCGGCCTGTCCAATTCGGCGCGCACGGGGCTGACGGGTTTCGTGGCCGGCACGGCGCGGCAGGTGGCATCGAAGGGCGTCACCATCAACAACCTCCTGCCCGGCACCCATGCGACCGACCGGGCGATCGCGCTCGATGCAGCGGGCGCCAAGGCGCGCGGCATCACGCCCGAGCAGATGCGGGCCGAGCGCGCGGCGGGCATTCCCGCGGGGCGCTACGGCACCGCCGAGGAGTTCGGTGCTGCCTGCGCATTCCTCTGTTCGGCGCATGCGGGCTTCATCGTGGGGCAGAACATCCTGCTCGACGGCGGCGCGGTGAATGCGACGATCTGAGCGTGGCTAACTCCGCGGGCCGGGCTCGATCCCGGCCTGCGGCAGCAGCGTCGCGATGCGATAGAGCAGCGCGCGCGCCGCGCGCGCCTGCGGATGCGAATCATCACCCGCGACGCGGCGCAACCCCTCGGCCAGCGCCTCGGCCTCGTCGGGTGAGAGCGTCAGCGGCGGCAGGATCAGGACCGAGCGCAGGATGTAGCCCATGCCGCGCTCGCCCGCGACGGGCAGGCCGGTGGCGGCGAGCATGTCCATGTCGCGCCAGATCGTGCGGGCCGAGACGCCGAGCGCGCGCGCGAGGTCCTCGGCCGTGTGCACCCGCCCGTCGCGCATGATCTGCACGATATCAAAGAGCCGCTGGTCGCGCTTCATGCGGCGGATCCTTTCGCCCAACTGACAAAATACTGTCAGCAGCGTGCGTGGCAACCCCCATTCGGGGCCTTTGCGTCGCCCTCGCGCGGGGCTAGAACGACCGTCATCGACAGGCGCAGCAACGCCGGAGGAAGGGAAATGCTCAACAACATCGGATTGCCGGGGCTTCTGCTCATCGCGGTCGTGGTGCTCGTGCTCTTCGGGCGCGGCAAGATCTCGAGCCTGATGGGCGAGGTCGGCAAGGGAATCACCGCCTTCAAGCGGGGCGTGAAGGACAGCACGGAAGAGATCGAAAAGGCAGGGGAAACGCCGCGCGACGTGTCCCCGCAGCCCGAGAAGGACAAGGTCTGATCCGACGCGACCGCCGACCGGATTGATGAGGGGGCTGCGATGTTCGACGTTGGCTGGTCGGAACTTCTGGTGATCGGCATCGTCGCGCTGATCGTCGTCGGTCCGCGCGACCTGCCGGGCATGTTCCGCGCGCTCGGGCGGTTCACCGCGAAGGCGCGCGGCATGGCGCGCGAGTTCCAGCGCGCGATGGAGGCCGCCGCCGACGAGGCAGGCGTCAAGGATGTGGCGAAGGATCTGCGCGCAGTCGCCGACCCCAAGAAGCTCGGGCTCGACGCGCTGCGCGACGCCACCCGCGCCCTTGACGCCAAGCCCGGCGCAACGCGGCCCGTCCAGACGGGCGCGGCTGCCACGGCCGCCGCCCCCGCCGCGCCCGCCGCCCCGATCACGTTGCGACCGACGCCGCCCTCGGAGATGGACGCGATCCCCGATCCGCCCGAGCCAGCCGCAACGCCCGCAGCGGCGCCCGCCGCGCCGGTGCGCGGACCGGCCACGCAGGCGCTTGCCGAACAGCAGGCCGCACGACGCGCCGAGTTCGCCGCCGCCGCCCACGCCGCGCGCGGCCAACCTGCACCGCCCGGCCCGTCTGCAACGCCCGGCCCGTCCGCAACGTCCAGTCCCGAGGACCC
>CAYYJB010000075.1:8099-9610 GCA_964472135.1 uncultured Gemmobacter sp. | reverse complement strand
TAGCCCCGCGCCACCGCAGCATCGAACACGCGGTTCAGAGCGGAGTTGTGGGTGTTCAGCGTGGAGGCGCGCGGCTCTCGACCAAGCTTCTGCTCACGCCACAGCGCGAACTGCCTGAGGTCCTCATAGGCAATGGAAGTGACGAAGCGGTCGCCGAAGTAGGGAATGAGATATCGCTCCAGTACGGTGATGTAGTCGCGATAGACAGATTTACCCGTGCCCGCTGCCAACTGCTGCTGCATCTCCGCGACAGCAACTTTCGCCACATCCGCGAATCGTTTGCTGATGACAGGCAGGCCGTTCTTCTGTCGCACGCGATATTCCACGAACAGCTCGCGCGCGCATTCCCGCGCTGCGCTCAACTGTTTACAGTTGGTGCTGACCCGTACCCAGCGCCCGTCCAGTTTGAAGGCGGCTTGCCAGGCGCGACTGTTGGCTCGGCGGTAGAGCCGCACGTCACCGTCCAGCACGGTCACAGTGTCAGCGCCCAGCCTCGGCATAGCCCTCCAGCCAGAAAAATTCTCCGTTGACCCCTGCACAAACACAGCCAGTGCTTTCGCGGTGGTCAACACAGCGAATCTACGCTCGAAAAAATCACAATGCGACGAAAAACTGTGCTACAGGTGTGCTACGCGAAAAGCGTGTCAACCGACAAGTTAAGCCGCTGTTCTTGTTGGTATATTTGGTAGCGGAGGAGGGATTTGAACCCCCGACACACGGATTATGATTCCGCCGCTCTAACCAGCTGAGCTACTCCGCCACGGGTGTGGACCTAGGCAAGATCGGTGCGCGCGTCAAGCGCCCTTGCCGGGCCGTGACAGCGCGCGTCGCGGATGGTATGCGGCACGCGCACCACAGACCGGAGGCCCCCATGCCCGATGCACCCTTCCTGACGCTTCCCGCCCGCTGCGGCCGCGCCGCCCGCCTGCGCGCCGGCCAGGCGATCGAGGTCGTCAACACCCACGGCCAGCAGGTCGTCGACACCTGGTGCTTCTCGGCCGAGGACCTCTCGGAGTTCATGTCGATGGAGCACACGCGCCCCACGATCGGCACGATCTTCCCGACGAAGGGGCACAAGCTCTATACCAACCGCCGCCGGCCGATCCTGATCTTCGAGGAGGACACCTCGCCCGGCCGCCACGACACCATCATCGCGGCCTGCGACAACTATCGCTATGGCCTGCTCGGCTGCACCGAATATCACGACAACTGCACCGACAACCTGCACGCGGGCCTGTCGCAGATCGGGCTGCGCGCGCCCGAGGTGCCGAGCCCGCTCAATCTGTGGATGAACATTCCCGTCGCCGCCGATGGGCGGACGGCCTGGGGCGAGCCGCTCTCGAAGCCGGGCGACCGGGTGGTGCTGCGGGCGGTGCTCGACTGCATCGTGGCGATGTCGGCCTGCCCGCAGGACATCCTGCCCATCAACGGCGCCGCGCTGAAGCCGACCGAGGCGCATTACCGCGTGATCGACTGATCCCGCGGGGCCGCGCGCCTCAGGGCGCGGCGTG
>CAYYJB010000075.1:0-7999 GCA_964472135.1 uncultured Gemmobacter sp. | reverse complement strand
TCAGGGCGCGGCGTGGCGGCGGCGCAGCCGCGCCGGGCGGCCGGGCACCGAGAGCGTGGCCTCCGCGCGCGGCGTCTCGGCCACGACGCGCCCCCTGGCGATGACGCAAAGCCGCGTGGCGCGCAGCCGCAGTGCCTCGACCGGATCGGCCGCATCGAGCACCACGAGCGAGGCGACAGCCCCCGGCCTGATCCCGTAGTCCTGAAGGCCCATGATCGCGGCGGGCACCTCGGTCACCATGTCGAAGCAGGCGCGCATCTCCTCGGGGTGGGTCATCTGCGCGACATGCAGCCCCATGAAGGCGACATCGAGCATGTCGGCCGTGCCGAGCGGATACCACGGATCGCGCACGCAATCCTGCCCCCAGGCGACGGGGATCCCGAGGGCGCGCATCTCGCGCACCCGCGTCAGGCCGCGCCGCTTGGGAAAGCTGTCGTGCCGGCCCTGGATCACGATGTTGATGAGCGGATTCGCGATCGCGGCCACCCCCGCCTCGGCGATCAGCGGCAAGAGCTTCGAGACATAATAATTGTCCATCGAATGCATCGAGGTCAGGTGCGACCCCGCCACCCGCCCCTGCAGCCCGAGGCGCAGCGTCTCGGCTGCCAGCGTCTCGATGTGGCGGCTGAGCGGATCGTCGGTCTCGTCGCAATGGAGATCGACGCGCAGGCCGCGCGCGGCCGCGATCTCGCAGAGCGCGCGGACGGATGCCGCGCCGTCCGCCATGGTGCGTTCGAAATGCGGGATGCCGCCCACCACATCGACCCCCATGTCGAGTGCGCGCAGCGTCTGCGCCAGCGCCCCGGGGTCGCGATAGAGCCCGTCCTGCGGAAAGGCCACGAGTTGCAGCGCGATCCGGTCCTTCACCGCCTCCCGCACATCGAGCAGCGCCTGCACGCCCTTCAGCTCGGGGTCGCAGGTATCGACATGGCTGCGGATCGCGAGCAGCCCCATCGACACCGCCCAGTCGCAGTATTCGAGCGCGCGCGCCTTCATCTCGTCGATGGTCGCGATCGCCTTCAACTCTCCCCAGAGCGCGATCCCCTCAAGCAGCGTGCCCGAGGCGTTGACGCGCGGCACCCCGTAGGAAAGCGTCGCATCCATGTGGAAATGCGGGTCCACGAAGGGCGGCGCCACGAGGTCGCCCGCCGCCTCGATCACCCGCCCCGCGACGGCATCGTGCGGCAGCCGCTCCACCGCCGCGATCCGCCCGTCGCGTATGCCGATGTCGGCCACGCGCCCGTCCGGCAGCGTCCCGCCCCTGACGATCAGATCGAACATCACCTTTCCCCCTTTCTCCACGGGATCATCAGCGCAGCCGGCACCGACGCGCGCCGCGACATCACCACGAGCGCGAGGATCGACAGCGCGAAGGGCAGCATCAGGAAGAGCTGATAGGGCAGGCCCTGGCCGATCCCGGTCTGCTGAAGCCGGATCTGGAAGGCGTCGAAGGCCGCGAACAGCAGCGCCCCGAGCAGCGCCTTGCCCGGGCGCCACGCCCCGAACACCACGAGCGCGATGCAGATCCAGCCGCGCCCGTTGACCATCTCGAAGAAGAAGGAGGAGAACGCCGACATCGTCAGGAACGCCCCCCCCACCGCCATCAGCCCCGACCCCGCGATCACCGCCCCCATGCGCAAGCCCGTCACCGAAAGCCCCTGCGCCGCGACGGCGGCCGGGTTCTCGCCCGCCGCACGCAAGGCAAGGCCGAGCGGCGTGCGATAGAGCGTCCACGCCACCACCGCGACCACCGCGAAGGCCAGATAGGTCAGCGCCGTCTGGGCAAAGAGCGCTGGGCCGAGGATCGGGATCTGCGACAGCACCGGGATGGCGAGCGGCTCGAACGGCACGATGCGGGGCGGGCTCGTGACCTCGGGCAGCGCCAGCCGATAGGCGAAATAGGTCGATGAGGTCGCAAGCAGCGTCACCCCCAGCCCGACCACATGCTGCGACAGGCCGAACACCACCGTCAGCAGCGCGTGCAGCGCGCCGAACGCCATCCCCGCCACCGCCGCGACGGCGACCCCCGTCCAGAGGTCGGTGCCCGAATAGACCGCCATCCAGCCCGCGAAGGCCCCGACCACCATGATCCCCTCGATCCCGAGGTTCAGCACGCCCGCCCGCTCGCAGATGAGTTCCCCCATCGTGGCGAAGATCAGCGGCGAGGCGATCCGCACCACCGCCGCCCAGAAGCTCGCCGAAAGAAGGATCTCGAGGATCTCCATCTCAGTCCCGCCGGATCCGGTAGCGCGTGAGCATGAGCGCGAGCACCATGGTCAGCAGCGCCGTCGCAAGCAGGATGTCGGCGATGTAGCTCGGCACATCGGCCGCGCGGCTCATGCTGTCGGCACCGACGAAGACGCCCGCCACGAAGATCCCGGCCACCACCACCCCCAGCGGGTGCAGCGCCGCCAGCATCGCGACGATGATGCCCGTATAGCCGAAGCCCGGGCTGAGGTCGCGCGTCAGCGCACCCTTGAGGCCCGCCACCTCGGAAAAACCCGCCAGCGCCGCCAGCCCGCCGGAAATCAGCGCGGTCTGCGCGATCACGCGGTTGACGGGGATGCCCGCAAAGGCGGCGGCACGCGCGTTCTCGCCGACCGCGCGCATCGCAAGCCCGAGCGTCGTGCGCGTCTGCACGATCCAGACCCCGACCGCGAGCAGGAGCGCGAGGCCGAAACCCCAGTGCAGCCGGACCCCCTCGATCATGCGCGGCAGGCGCAGCGCGTCGGGGAGCCGCTCCGACTTGGGCCAGCCCATGCCCATCGGATCCTTCATCGGCCCTTCGATCAAATACGACACGAAGAGGATCGCGATGAAGTTGAAGAGCAGCGTCGTCACGACCTCATCGACCCCCATCCGCGTCTTGAGGAGCGCCGGCACCAGCAGCGCGAGCGCCCCCGCGATCACCGCCCCCCCCGCCATCATCGGCAGCACCACCGCCGCCGGCAGCCCGAGGCCCGCCGTCCCGATCGCGACCGTCACGACCGCGCCAAGATAGAGCTGCGCCTCGGCGCCGATGTTCCAGAGCCGCGCGCGAAACGCGACCGCGACCGCAAGCCCCGTGAAGATCAGGGGCGTCGCACGGTTCAGCGTCTCGAGCAGCGCGAACCGCGACCCGACCGCCCCCTTGACGACAAGCCCGAGCGTCGCGAGGGGATCCGCCCCGGCGATGAGCGCGAGCAGCGATCCGGCAAGGATCGTCGCGACCAGCGCCGCCGCCGGCAGCCCCAGAAGACGCAGCGCCGAGGGCGCGGCGATGGGTTCAAGCCGCATCCGCGAAGCCCCCGCCCGCCATCCAGACGCCGAGTTCCGCCGCCGTCGTGCTGCCGCGCGCGAAGGCCGGCGAGAGCCGCCCGGCGGAAATGACGTGGATCACATCCGCAAGCCCCATGATCTCGTCCAGATCCTCGGAGATGAGCAGGATCGCCGCCCCCCGCGCGCGCGCCGCCAGAAGTTCCCCATGGACGAAGGCAATCGCCCCGACATCGAGCCCCCGAACCGGCTGGTTGGCGAGGATGACCCCCGGATCGCCCGAGAGCGCCCGCCCGAGGATCAGCTTTTGCATGTTCCCCCCCGACAAGAGGCGGATGCGGGCATCCGGCCCGGGGCAGCGCACATCGTGCCGGGCGATCAGATCCTCGGCGAAGGCGCGCGCCGCCGCGCGATCGAGCCAGCCGTGCCGGCTGAAGGGCGCCTGCGCGAAGCGTTCGAGGATCGCGTTCTCGGTCAGGCTCAGATCGGCGATGCAGCCGGTGCCGTGCCGGTCCTCGGGGATGCGCGCGATCCCGGCATCGAGGGCCGCGCGCGCCGACCAGTCGCGCCCCGCCGGACGGCCGTCCAGCTCGATCGTGCCCGCCTCGGGCCGCGCAAGACCCGACAGCAGCGCCGCGATGGCACCCTGCCCGTTGCCCGACACCCCCGCGAGCCCGGTGATCTGCCCGCCCGCCAGCGTCAGGTCGATGCGCCTGAGGCCGGGGCGCGCGCCCTCGTTGGGCGTCACGACACCGCGCAGCCGCAAACGGGGCGGACCGGGCGGGGCGGGCGGGATGTCCGCCTTCACCGGCGCCGCACCCACCATGAGCGCGGCGAGCGCCGCGGGCGTCGTATCGGCCACCGCCGCCTCGCCCGCGATCCGCCCCTGCCGCAACACCACGACCCGCGACGCGAGTGCCATCACCTCGTGCAGCTTGTGCGAGATGAAGATGACCGACAGCCCCTGCGCCACCATGCGGCGCAGCGTGGCAAAGAGCGCCTCGGCCTCTTGCGGCGTCAGCACGGCCGTCGGTTCGTCGAGCACGAGGATGCGCGCGTCGCGATAGAGCGCCTTGAGGATCTCGACCCTCTGCCGCTCGCCGACGCTCAGCCGCGCGACGACCGCCTCGGGGTCGACCGCCAGCCCGAAATCGCGCGCAAGCGCCGCGATCCGCGCGCGCGCCGCGCCGCGCCCCGAGCGCAACCGCCAGAGCGGTTCGGTGCCGATCAGGATGTTGTCGAGGACCGTCAGGTTCTCGGCCAGGGTGAAGTGCTGGTGCACCATCCCGACGCCCGCCGCGATCGCCGCGCGCGGCGCACCCGGCGGCAGGGGGCGGCCGAACACCTCCACCACGCCCCGATCGGCCGTGTAATGGCCGAAGAGGATGTTCATCAGCGTGGTCTTGCCGGCCCCGTTCTCGCCCAGCAGCGCGACGACCTCACCCGCCCGCAGCGACAGGCTGACCGCGTCATTCGCGGTCAGCGTGCCGAAGCGCTTGGTGATCCCCTCGAGCCGCAGCACGACGGGCGCTGCGGTCGCGGGTGCCATTCACGAGGATTTCGGCTCGGAATCGTCGATGGTGACGGTCAGGCTGCCGCCGCGGATGGCCGCCTCGCGCTCGGCCACCTTGGCCACGATGTCGGCGGGCACCTTGCCCTCGAAAGTCCCGAGCGGCGAGAGCGAGCAGCCGCCGTGCTTCATGAACGAATAGACGCCGTAATCCGCCGCCGCGAACTGCCCGCCCTTCACCGCCGCGATGGCGGCATCCATCGTCGGCTCGAAATGCCACAGCGCCGAGGCCACGACCGTGTCGGGATAATCGGCCTGCGTGTCGATGACGTTCCCGATCGCGAGAACCCCCCGCTCCTTCGCGGCATCCGAGACGCCGAAGCGTTCGGCATACATCACGTCCGCGCCCGCCTCGATCATGCCGAAGGCGGTTTCCTTGGCCTTGGGCGGATCGAACCACGACCCGATGAAGCTGACCTGAAAGCGCGCGTCGGCGCGCACCTCGCGCACGCCCGCCATGAAGGCGTTCATCAGCCGGTTCACCTCGGGGATCGGATAGCCGCCGACCATGCCGATGTTGCCCGACGTCGTCATCGCCCCCGCGATCAGCCCCGACAGATAGGCCGCGTCCTGGATGTAGTTGTCGAAGACAGCGAAATTCGCCAGCGCCGGGTCCTCCTTGAAGGACGACCCCATCAGGAAGGCGACGTTGGGATAGTCGGCCGCGACCTCGCGCGCCTCCTGCTCGACCCCGAACACCTCGCCGACGATGAGTTGCGCGCCCGCCTCGGCATATTCGCGCATGACGCGCGGATAATCGGTGTTCGAGGTGTTCTCGGAATACTGATAGGCGATGTCGCCGCGCGCGACGGCGGCCTCGGCGGCCTTGTGGATGCGGCTCACCCACTGCTGCTCGACCGGCACGGTGTAGATGCCCGCGACCGACAGCGGCGATTGCGCGAGCGCGCGCCCGGCAAGCCCGAGCGAGGCGAGCGCCGATGCCCCGGCGGACGCCTGAAGCAGACGGCGGCGGCTGAGCGCGGACAGGGATTGAATGGTCATGGATGCATCCTCGGGGTTGTCATGATTCCTTCATGGATACTCGCACCGACCTGCGACGATTGGAAGCGCCGAAACCGCCCCCGCCCCCTGCGCCCGGCCGTGTCAGGCGCGGGGTAATGACGGTCACAGCAACCGGAACTCCGATGCGGCAGGCTCGGCAGGAACCGCAATGGAGGATCAGGACATGGAAGTTTCCAAGGCCATGCACCGCAAGGCCGACTGGGTCAGCGCCGACACGCCTGTCGCCGAGGTCGCGCGGATGATGAAGGCGTCGGACATCGGTGCCGTGCCGGTCGGCAAGAACGACCGCCTGATAGGGATGATCACGGATCGCGACATCGCGCTGCGGCTCGTCGCCGACGGTCACGACCCCGCGCAGACCAGGGCCGAGGAGATCATGACCCCCGGCATCGTCTATTGCCGCACGAGCCAGTCGGTCGAGGACGCCATCGCCATCATGGAAAAGAGGAAGGTCCGCCGGTTGCCGGTGATCGACGACGACAAGCGCCTCGTCGGCATGCTGAGCCTTGGCGACATCGCGCATGCCTTCAGGGGCGAGGTGCCGGGCGATCTGATGCAGGCGGTGGCATCCCATCATCGCTAGCAAAAACTCCCTCAAGGGTGGAATAACATGCTATAAGAACGCCCTTTGATGGAAAATTGGCTGGCCGCCGCGCCGCCTTCGCGCTAAGGCTCCGGACATGGACATTCGGTCAGGCTTCGCGGATGGCGCGGCGCATCCCGACCTCTTGAAGGTCTCGGGGCTCGTAAAGACCTATCGCACGGGGAACCTGTCGGTGCATGCGCTGCGCGGGGTGGATTTCGCGGTCGCGCGGGGCGAATTCATCGTCATCCTCGGGCCCTCGGGCTCGGGCAAGTCGACCTTTCTCAACATCGTGGGCGGGCTCGACCGCGCTAGTGCGGGTGAGGTTCTATTTGCGGGGCAGGATCTGATGCGGATGACCGAGGCGGCGCTGACGCGGTATCGGCGGGCGCATGTCGGCTTCGTGTTCCAGTTCTACAACCTCGTCCCGAGCCTCAGCGCGGTCGAGAACGTCCGCCTCGTGACCGAGATCGCGCGCGCCCCGATGCGGGCCGAGGATGCGCTCGCGCTCGTGGGGCTCGAGGCGCGGATGGATCATTTCCCGGCTGAGCTTTCGGGCGGCGAGCAGCAGCGCGTCGCCATCGCGCGCGCCATCGCCAAGCGCCCCGAACTGCTGCTCTGTGATGAGCCGACGGGCGCGCTCGATTCCGCCACGGGGGTGCGCGTGCTCGAGGCGATCGACACCGTCAGCCGCGAGACGGGCGCCACGACCCTCGTCATCACCCACAACGCCGCGATTGCCGACATCGCCGACCGGGTGGTGCGCTTTGCCGACGGCACTATCGCGGCGCAGTCGCGCAACACCGTCCGCAAGGCCCCGGCCGAGGTGAGCTGGTGATGCGCGCGCTCGACCTCAAGCTCTGGCGCGACCTGCGACGTCTCTGGCCGCAGGCGCTCGCCATCGCGCTCGTGATGGGGGCGGGCGTGGCGACGATGATCCTCGGGGTGGGCGCGCATGCCTCGCTCGAGACGAGCAGGGCGCGCTATTACGCGCAGAACGATTTTGCCGATGTCTTCGCGCGCCTGACGCGCGCGCCCCGCGCCCTTCTGCCCGAGATCGAGGCCATCCCCGGCGTTGCCGCGACCGAGGCACGGGTCGAGCAGATCGCGCTTGCCGACATGCCCGGCATGGCCGAGCCCGCGTCGGTACTGCTCGTCTCGATCCCCGATCATCGCGAGGCCGCGCTGAACCGGATCCACCTGCGCACGGGGCGGTTGCCCGATCCGGCGGTCGCGGACGAGGTCGTCATCTCGGCGGGCTTCGCGGCGGCGCACGGGCTGGGATCGGGCGGAACGATCTCGGTACTGATCAACGGGCGCAAGCGCACGCTGCGGGTCGTCGGCACCGCCCTGTCGCCCGAGTTCGTCTATGCGCTGGGCCCCGGCGCGATGATGCCCGATGACCGGCGCTTCGGCATCGTCTGGATGCCCGAAAGGGTGCTGGCGCCGGCCTACGACCTTGCGGGGGCATTCAATTCGGTAGCCCTGGGCCTCGTGCCCTGCGCGGACGAAAGGGCCGTGATCGACACACTCGACCGTGTCCTCGACCGGCACGGCGGGCGGGGCGC
>CAYYJB010000074.1:0-10300 GCA_964472135.1 uncultured Gemmobacter sp. | reverse complement strand
TAATAGGTCATGTCGCCGTAATAGACGACCTCGTCCACCGTGCCGTCGGCGCTGCGGTCGGTGGGCGCCTGCCCGTCAAAGAGGATCGTCAGCGTCTCGGGCCGCATCCCGACCGTCGTGCCACCATTCGCCGCAGCGCCGCCCGCTGGGACATCGACCTCGCACCGCCCGAGGCCCTGCACCTCGAGCGTCGCGCGCCCGGCGCCCTCCGAGACGATGGTCGCGGGCAGGAAGTTCATCACCCCGATGAATTCGGCCACCCGGCGCGAGGTCGGGCGGCGATAGAGCGTCTCGGGGTCGGCAAGCTGGGCGATCTCGCCCTCGAACATGACCGCGATGCGGTCCGACATCACCAGCGCCTCTTCCTGGTCGTGGGTGACGAGGATGAAGGTGATGCCCACCTGCCGCTGGAGCTTGATGAGCTCAACCTGCATCTGCTCGCGCATCTTCTTGTCGAGCGCCGAGAGCGGCTCGTCGAGCAGGAGCACCTTGGGCTTGAGGATGAGCGCGCGCGCGAGCGCCACGCGCTGGCGCTGACCGCCCGAGAGGGCATGCGCCGCCCGCCCGCCATAGCCCGCAAGCCCCACCATCTCGAGCGCCTCGCCGATCCGGCGCGTCTTTTCCGCCGCATCGAGGCCGAGGCGCCGCAGGCCGAAGCCCACGTTCTCGGCCACCGTCAGATGGGGAAAGATCGCGTAGGACTGAAAGACCATGTTGGTCGGCCGCCGGTTCGCGGGGACGCCCGCCATGTCGCGCCCGTCGATGCGGATCAGCCCCGAGGAGATCTCCTCGAACCCCGCGATGGTGCGCAGGAGCGTGGTCTTGCCGCATCCCGAGGGGCCGAGCAGCGAGAAGAACTCACCCGGCCGGATCGTCGCGGTGATGCCGCGCAGGGCGTGGTAATCGCCATAGTATTTCTGCACGTCGCTGAGGTCGATCATCGGGGTGTCGGTCACACGAAGCCTCCGCCGGCGGTTCCGCCGGTGCGCGCGATGCCCCGGCGTCGGAAATATTCCGCCAGGGCCAGCAGGACGACCGAGACGGCGACAAGGACCGTGCCGAGCGCCATGACGGGCGGCACGTTCGAGGGAAAGCGGAACTGGCCGTAAATGTAGACCGACAGGAGCGGTTCCGTCCCGGCCAGGAAGTAGGCAAGAATGAACTCATCGAGCGAGACGGTGAAGCAGATCAGGAGCGACGCCACGATCCCCGGCGCCACCAGCGGCAGGATGACGAGGCGGAAGGTCGAGACCGGCGTCTCGCCCAGATCGAGCGCCGCCTCCTCGAGCGAGCGGTCGAGCGACTGGAACGCCGAAGTCAGGATCGCGACCGCGAAGGGCGTGCAGAGCAGCACATGCCCGAGGATCACCGTCCAGAGCGACAGGTCGATCCCGACCGCGAGCAGCGCGACCAGCAGCGACATCGCCACGATCATCTCGGGCAGCACGAGCGGCAGCATGATGAGGCCCATGATCCCCGCCTTGCCCGGAAATGCGTGCCGCGTCGAAGCGCGGGCGGCAAACAGGCCAAGGACGGTCGCAAGGATCGCGGTCGATCCCGAGACGAGCAGCGAGTTGCGCAGCGCCTTCCACATCGCGACATCGTTCCACATCGCCTGAAACCACGAGGTCGTGAAACCGCTGAGCGGAAAGGCAATCACGACGCTGTCGTTCAGCGCGAACATGGGCAGCAGCACGATCGGCGCATAGAGAAAGACCAGATAGCCGATCGTATAGGAATAGAGCCCCGGCGCCTTCATCGCCCGCCCCCGAGAAAGCGCCGGTTGAGGAGCAGGAAGACGATCGTGACAGTCGCGACGATCAGCATCGCGCTGACCGCGAGCGCCGAACCCAGCGCCTTGCTGTTGAGCTTGAGCATCTGCACCTCGATCGCGTTCGCGATCATCGGCAGTTTCCCCCCGCCGATCAGGTCGGGCGTGACGTAATCGCCCACCGTCGGGATGAACACGATGAGGACCGCCGCGATCACGCCCGGCATCGAGAGCGGCAGCGTGACGCGCAGGAAGGTCATGAAGCGCGACTCGCCCAGATCCTGCCCGGCCTCGAGCAGCGAGCGGTCGATCTTCTCGAGCGCCACGAAGATCGGCAGGATCGCGAAAGGCGCATAGGCATGCGCGAGCGTCATCACCATCGCCTGCACGGAATAGTTTATGGCCTGAAGCGGCTCATCGATGATCCCGATGCTCATCAGCCCCGAATTGACCACGCCATTATAGCCGAGGATCACCTTCCACAGAAAGACGCGGATGATGTAGGAGGTCCAGAACGGGATCGTGATGAGGAAGAGCCAGAGCGCCTTTTTCTGCGGCGCGACATGGAAACTCACGAAATACGCGACCGGAAATGCGAGCAGCACTGTCGCGAGCGTCACCGACATCGACACCCCGAGCGAGCGGAGCATCAGGAAGCGGTAGATGTCGTTCGTCCAGACCTCGATGTAGTTCGCCAGGGTCGCGACGGGCAGAACGGTCCGGAGCCCCCCCGCGGTGCGCCCGTCGGTCAGGAACGAGACGATGAGAACCGTGCCGAGCGGGATGGCCAGAAGCGCGACGGCATAGACGGCGGTCGGGCTGACAAGCGCCCAGCCGCGCAGCGCAGCCCGAAGCCGCCCCGCCCCCCCCGCCATCAGATGATGCCGCCTTCGACGTCGCCGACCATCCGCACCCCCTCCCTCGATCCGCTGGACCGAGTCAGCGCGAGAGGTTGCACAGCCGCGCCCGATTGAAAAGCACCGATCGCGTCAGCGGCCGCATCGGCGTCGGGCGTCGCGCAAAAAAACGGCGCTCAGCCCGCGATCAGTTCGATGTCGATCGCGCGGCGCCTGAGTTCGGCATAGAGCGCCGGCAACACGCGCGCCTCGCGCACCGCGCTCGAGAGGGCATCGCGCAGCAGGGAGGGATCGGACGGCGTGTCGCTGACCTTCCACACCAGCCGCTTCGCGACGCCGTCGTCATAGACGATCTCGATCGCGCCGCGCGACCGCTGGCGCAGGCCAAGAAACTCGGCCCGACCAGCAGTGGCGTGAAAGGCAACCGAAAGGCTCATCGCTGACCCCCAAGGGTGAATGGCAATCGGGACGCAACCAACGCGTGCACGGCGCCCGGTTTTGACCGCCCGGTCAATTGAAATATCGGGATCGGGCGATTTCCGGGCGAAACTGCGACCGCGCGGCCACAGTCTAGCCGCCTCAGGCCACCCGCAGCCCGGCCGACCAGACCCCGCGCAGCCGCGGCAGGGGGCCGTCGTCGGCGATGCGGATGACATCGGCGCGCAGACCCGGCACGAGGCGGCCGCGATCGGCGAGGCCCGCGGCGGCGGCGGGTGCCGCACTCGCTGCGGCAAGGCCTGCCGCCACATCGCCGAGGATCGCGCCGAGCGCGAAGGCCCCGATCAGAAGCCCGGCGGGAACGTAATCGGACGACAGCACGTCGATGAGCCCCGCCCGCGCCAGTTCCTCGGCCGCGACGTTGCCCGAATGCGACCCGCCCCGGATCAGGTTCGGCGCCCCCATCATCACCGCGATGCCATGGGCCCGGCACGCCTCGGCGGCCGCGCGCGTCGTCGGGAATTCGGCCAGATTCACCCCATGCGCGGCCGAGCGTGCGACATCCTCGGGCGTGGTGTCATCATGGCTCGCGAGCGCCGCACCGAGGCGCCGCGCCGCCGCGACCGCCGCCGCCTCGTGCCCGGGCACCTTGCGCGCGCCGAGGTCGCGCAGAAACGCCACATGCGCCTCGAAGGCGGCCTCGGACATCCCCTCGCCCTCGCGGGCGAATGCGCGCAGCTGGCGCAGGTCGCGGAACTGGCGTTGCAGCGGGGTGTGGTCCATGAGGCTGATGAGGCGGACGTCATCGCCCGGCCCGAAGGCCTCGAGTTCCCCGGCGAGGGTCTCGGAGCAGAGCTCGGCGCGCAGGTGCAGCGCGTGGTCGATGCGCAGATGCCCCGCCGCCCGCAAGCCGGCGATCTCTGACCAGAGCGCGCGCGCCTCGGTCCGCGCCATCGCACCGCCGGCCGACGGGATGGCCCCGATCCGCAGCGCGTCAAATACGGTCGTGATGCCCGCCCCCGCAAGCTCGGCGTCATGGGCCATGATCGCGGCCGCATGGGGCCAGTCGACCGACGGCCGCGGATGCAGGTGGCGTTCGAGATTGTCGGTGTGCAGTTCCACCAGACCCGGCGCCACGATGTCGCCCGCGCAGTCGATCGCGCCCGCCGCGCGGCTCGGGGCGCGGTTCGGGGCACGGCTAGGGGCACAGTCGATCTCGGCGATCCGTCCCGCCCGCAGCACGATGGTGCCCAGGGCCAGCCCCTCGGGCAGGCAGAGCCGGGCGCGCGTCAGGATCGTCTCGGGGGCGTCGGTCGCGGGCATGGCACCTCTCGCCTCGGGCGGGTCGGGGGGCTATAGGTCACACGATTCCCGCCCGACCGCCAGAGCCGGAGACGCAAGGATGTCCGACCCCGACGCGCCCGAGTGGACGCGCCACGCGATCTACTGGCGCCCCGACCCCGGGCCGCTCGCGGATTTCGGGGCGGCCTGGCTCGGGTGGGAGCCGCGCACCGCAACCGCGCCGACCCCGCCCGCCGATGCGCCGGCGGCGCGCGAGGGCTGGACGTCTACGCCCCGAAAATACGGGCTGCACGGCACGCTCAAGGCCCCCTTCCGGCTGACCGCCGGCACCTCGGGCGCGGCGCTGGGGGCGGCGGCGGCGGCGCTCGCGGCCGATGCGGCGCCCGTCGTGCTGCAAGACGGGCTGCGGCTGGCGCGGCTCGGCGGTTTCCTCGCGCTCGTGCCCGTGGGGCCTGCCCCGGCGCTCGGGGCGCTGGCGGCGCGCATCGTGGCCGATCTCGACCCCTTCCGCGCGCCCCTGACCGAGGCCGAGCGCGCCCGCCGCCACCCCGAGCGGCTGAGCGCGGCCGAGCGCGCGAACCTCGACCGCTGGGGCTATCCGCATGTTATGGCCGAGTTCCGCTTTCACATCACGCTCACGGGCGCGCTCGAACCGGCCGAGGCGGCGCAGGCCGAGGCGGAACTCGGGCCCCGCGTCGCGCCCTTCGTCGGCCGGCCCTTTGCGATCGGCGCGATCTGGCATTGCGCCGAGGGTCCGGGCGGGCGCTTTTGCGACATCGCGCGCCACGCGCTCGCGGGCGGTGCCGCATGACCCCGGTCCGGCTGCAGCGGATGGCCGATGCCGAACCCGGCGCGCATGGCCACGACTGGGTGATCGACGTCCGCTCACCGGCCGAATACGCCGACGACCATCTGCCGGGCGCGATCAACCTGCCCGTGCTCGATGACGCCGAGCGCGCGCGCGTCGGCACCGTCTACAAGCAGCAAAGCCCCTTCCTTGCCCGCAAGATCGGGGCGGCACTGGTGGCACGCAACGCCGCGCGGCACATCGAGGACACCCTCGCGGGGTTCGACGGGGGCTGGCGGCCGCTTGTCTATTGCTGGCGGGGCGGGCAGCGGTCGGGGTCGTTTGCGACCATCCTCGCGCAGATCGGCTGGCGGGTGGGCGTCCTCGAGGGCGGCTACAAGAGCTGGCGCCGCCTCGTGACCGAGACGCTCGAGGCACCCGTCGCGCCGCCTGTCGTCGTGCTCGACGGCAACACGGGCACGGCCAAGACGGCGGTGCTCGCGCGCCTCGCCGAGGAGGGCGCGCAGGTCATCGACCTCGAGGCGCTGGCGCGCCATCGCGGCTCGGTCTTTGGCGAACATGCGGGCGGCCAGCCCAGCCAGCGGCTGTTCGAGGGGCGACTGGCGCGCGCGCTCGCCGCGGCCGATCCGGCCCGGCCCCTGATCCTCGAGGCGGAGTCGGCCCGCATCGGCGCCCTGCGCCTGCCCGGGCGGCTCTGGCGCGCGATGGTCGAGGCGCCGCGGATCGAGATCGCGGCCCCGGTTCCGGCCCGCGCGCGCTGGCTGGTCGCGGCCTATGCCGACA
Organism: uncultured Gemmobacter sp.; assembly: GCA_964472135.1. GTDB lineage: Bacteria > Pseudomonadota > Alphaproteobacteria > Rhodobacterales > Rhodobacteraceae > JAUREX01. The sequence goes on along the minus strand of CAYYJB010000074.1, from coordinate 4,341 downwards.
TCGTGGCCGACCCCGCGCGCCTGCTCGCGACGCTCGAACGCCTGCGCGCGCTCCATCCGGCCGAGCGGATCGCGGGCTGGGGCGCGCTGGCCGCGGCGGGGCGTTATGCCGACCTTGCCGAGGCACTGATGGTCGACCACTACGATCCGGGCTATGCGCGCGCCCGCGCCCGCGGCCGCGCTGCCGACCGGGTGATCGCGACCGATGCCCTCGGCCCCGCCGAAATCGAGCGTCTGGCCCGGCAGGTGCAGGCTGCCGCCGAGGCCCTTGCGGGCGCGGCGCCGAACGCCTAGATGACGGCAATCAAGCGCGGCGCGAGAGATCATGGAAAACGTCATCCTGACCGTCCACCTCATCCTGGCGCTCGGCCTTGTCGTCGTGGTGCTGCTTCAACGCTCCGAAGGGGGTGGGCTCGGCATGGGCGGGGGCGGCGGCGGCGTGATGACCGGGCGGCAGGCCGCAACCGCGCTCGGCAAGCTGACCTGGGGTCTGGCGGTCGCCTTCATCGTGACCTCGATCGGCCTGACGATCCTCGCCGCGCGCGAGGCCGCGACGTCTTCGGTCGTTGACGCGGTCGGGGTCGATGGCGGTGGCGCGCCAGCGGTGCCCGCGCTGAACGACCTCTTGCCGCCACCGGTTGAGGGGGCGCCTGCGCCGCGGGCCGACTGACCGCGCCACAACCGCTTGGGCGGATCGCGCCCGGCACCCCCCTGATATTGTGAGACGCGTTGCAGCGCGCCGCATCAGGCGCTACGGTGTCATCCCGTGGTGCCTGACGGATTCGCATGCCGTTGCAGCCCGCACGAGGCAAGGATCACGGGGGCCCCGAATGGCGCGTTACGTCTTCATCACCGGCGGCGTGGTGTCATCCCTCGGCAAGGGGCTGGCCTCGGCGGCACTGGGCGCGCTGTTGCAGGCGCGCGGCTACACGGTACGGCTGCGCAAGCTCGACCCCTATCTCAACGTCGATCCGGGCACGATGTCGCCCTTCGAGCACGGCGAGGTGTTCGTCACTGACGACGGCGCCGAGACGGACCTCGACCTCGGGCATTACGAGCGATTCACGGGGGTTTCGGCGCGGCGGACCGACAGCATCTCGGCCGGGCGGATCTATTCCAACGTCCTCGAGAAGGAGCGTCGCGGCGACTATCTGGGCAAGACCATCCAGGTCATTCCCCACGTCACGAACGAGATCAAGGATTTCCTCGCCATCGGCGAGGACGATGTCGATTTCATGCTCTGCGAGATCGGCGGCACGGTGGGCGACATCGAGGGCCTTCCCTTTTTCGAGGCGATCCGCCAGTTCGCCAACGACCGGCCGCGCGGCACCTGCATCTTCATGCACCTCACGCTCATGCCCTATCTGGCGGCATCGGGCGAGCTGAAGACGAAGCCCACGCAGCATTCGGTCAAGGAGCTGCGCGCGATCGGGATCGCGCCCGACATCCTCGTGTGCCGATCCGAGCATCCGATCCCGGAAAAGGAGCGCGCCAAGATCGCGCTCTTCTGCAACGTCCGCCCCGATGCGGTGATCCCGGCCTACGACCTGCGCTCGATCTACGAGGCGCCGCTTGCCTATCATCGCGCGGGGCTCGACCGCGCGGTGCTCGATGCCTTCGCGATCAGCCCCGCGCCGCGCCCCGACCTCGCGCGGTGGGAGGATGTGATGGACCGGCTGACCAACGCCGAGGGCACGGTGCGGGTCGCGATCGTGGGGAAATACACCCAGCTCGAGGACGCCTACAAATCCATCGCCGAGGCGCTGACCCATGGCGGCATGGCCAACCGCGTGCGCGTCAAGGCCGAATGGATCGACGCCGAGATCTTCGAGCGCGAGGATCCCGCGCCGTGGCTCGAGGGGTTCCACGCCATCCTCGTGCCCGGCGGCTTCGGCGAGCGCGGCACCGAGGGCAAGATCAAGGCGGCCCGCTTTGCCCGGGAAAAGGGCATTCCCTATCTCGGGATCTGCCTCGGCATGCAGATGGCGGTGATCGAGGCCGCGCGCAACCTCGTGGGGCTCGACAACGCGGGCTCGGAGGAATTCGACCACGAGGCGGGCGCGCGCCGCTTCACGCCGGTCGTCTATCACCTCAAGGAATGGGTGCAGGGCAACCACAGGGTCGAGCGGCGGCCGGGCGACGACAAGGGCGGCACGATGCGCCTTGGCGCCTATACCGCGCACCTCGCCGAAGGCTCGCGCGTCGCGGGCATCTACGGCGCGACGACGATCGAGGAGCGCCACCGCCACCGCTACGAGGTCGACCTGCGCTATCGCGATCGGCTCGAGGCGTGCGGGCTGATGTTCTCGGGCCTCTCGCCCGACGGGCAGCTGCCCGAGATCGTAGAGGTCAGGGGGCATCCGTGGTTCATCGGCGTGCAGTTCCACCCCGAGCTGAAATCGAAGCCCTTCGCGCCGCACCCGCTCTTTGCCGATTTCATCCGCGCCGCGGTCGAGGGCGCGCGCCTCGTCTGACGGCCGGCGATCGCACGGCGCTTGATTGACGTACATCAGGCGCCCCGATATCGTCGCCCCGCTGGAGGGCAGATGAACAAGCCGACGGTCCATGACATCGCGCGCGAGGCAGGCGTCAGCTTGGCCACGGTCGACCGCGTCCTGAACGCGCGCCCCGGCGTGCGCGAAGAGACGATCGCGCGTGTGCAGGCGGTCGTGGACCGGATCGGCTATGTCCGCGACACCTACGCCGCCAACCTCGCGCGCCAGCGGCTCTATCGCTTCGCCTTCGTGCTGCCCGAGGGGCCGGGGCAGTTCGTCGAGACGCTGGCCGAGGCACTGCACGAGGCGCACGCCTCGAACGTCGTGGACCGTGTGGTGCTGAAGGTCGTGCGCGTGCCGACGCAGGACCCCGATGCGGTCGTGCGCGTGCTCGCCGATCTGGCCGCGGCGGGCATGGATGGCGTCGCGCTGATGGCACCCGAGACGCCGCAGGTGCGCGATGCGGTGGCGCATCTGAAATCCGAAGGGCTCGCGGTGGTCGCAATCGCCTCGGACCTGCCAAGCTCGATGCGCGATTATTTCATCGGAATCAACAACCTGGCTGCGGGGCGCACGGCGGGGCTGCTGATGGGGCGGTTCCTGCGCGACCCGGGCGAGGTGCTCGTGGTCACGAATTCGATGCGCTCGCGCGACAGCCTCGAGCGGCGGCTGGGCTTCGATGCGGTCATGGCCGAGGAGTTTTCTGAACATTGCATCCTGCCGTCGGTCGAATCCTTCGATGACCCCGTGCGCATGGGCCTTGTGGTCCGCGAGGTGATGGCGCGGCGCCCCGCGATCCGCGGCGTCTATTCCATGGGCACCGGCAACACCGCGCTGCTCGGCGCGCTGCGCGCGCGCGGCCATGCCGGCGATCTGGTCGTGATCGGCCATGAATTGACGCCGACCACACGGGCGGCCCTCCGTTCGGGCGAGATGTCGGCAGTGATCGCGCAGAACGTCGGCCACCTCGTGCGGAGCGCGTTGCGCGTCATGCGCGCGCTCTGCGACCAGCGCCCGATCATCGAGGCGCAAGAGCAGATCCGCATCGACCTGATCGTCCGCGAAAACGTCCTCTGAGCCGGGCCTTCGGCAGGCCACAAGGCCCCGCTGCACGATTTGAGGTACGCACCTCAGAAAAACATGGACAAGATGTACGTCCCTCATTTACTGTTCCCGCATTCGGTCGTGCAGTGCGGCCGCGCCGGCGGGGATGCCGGAGATGGGGGGAAAGAAACATGAAGTCTCGGACCAGAAACTATCTTGCGGCCTCGGCCGCGACCGCGGCGACGGTTCTTGCGGCGTCGGCGGCGCAGTCGGCCAACCTCACGCTGTGCTGGGCGGCTTGGGATCCGGCCAACGCGCTCGTTGAACTTTCCAAGGATTTCGAGGCCCAGTCGGGCCACAAGATGAGCTTCGAGTTCGTGCCGTGGCCGAACTTCGCCGACCGGATGCTCAATGAGCTGAACTCGGCCGGCCAGCTGTGCGACCTCATGATCGGCGACAGCCAGTGGATCGGTGGCTCGGCCGAATCGGGGCACTATGTGAAGCTCAACGATTTCTTCGCGGCCCAGGGCATCGACATGGCCGACTTCATCCCGGCCACGGTCACGGGCTATGCCGAATGGCCCAAGAACACGCCGAACTACTGGGCGCTGCCGGCCTTCGGCGATGTGGTGGGCTGGACCTATCGCAAGGACTGGTTCTCGCGCCCCGAGCTTCAGGCCGAATTCCAGGCCAAGCACGGCCGCCCGCTCGACGCGCCCAAGACGCTCGAGGAACTCAAGCAGATCGGCGAGTTCTTCCAGGGCCGCGAGATCGACGGCAAGACCGTCTATGGCGCCTCGATC
>CAYYJB010000073.1:0-10564 GCA_964472135.1 uncultured Gemmobacter sp. | reverse complement strand
TCGACGGCTATGTGCGCTTCGGCAAGGACTACAAGAACAAGCGCCGCATCACGATCGAGCCCACGGACGACACGCTCCAGAGCGTCGAGTACATGGTGCCCAAGGGCAAGCACATCCCGGTGCAGGAAGGCGACTTCGTGCAGAAGGGGGACTACATCCTCGACGGCAACCCCGCCCCGCACGACATCCTGCGGATCATGGGGATCGAGGCGCTCGCGAACTATCTGATCGACGAGGTGCAGGACGTCTATCGCCTGCAGGGCGTGAAGATCAACGACAAGCACATCGAGGTGATCGTGCGGCAGATGCTGCAGAAATACGAGATCACCGACTCGGGCGAGACGACGCTCCTCAAGGGCGAGCAGGTCGACAAGGACGAGCTTGACGAGGCCAACGAGCGCGCGCTCGCCCACGGGCTGCGGCCCGCGACGGGCGAGCCGGTGCTCCTCGGCATCACCAAGGCGAGCCTCCAGACCCGCAGCTTCATCTCGGCCGCCTCCTTCCAGGAGACGACGCGCGTGCTGACCGAGGCCTCGGTGCAGGGCAAGCGCGACAAGCTCATCGGCCTGAAGGAGAACGTGATCGTCGGGCGGCTCATTCCGGCGGGCACGGGCGGGGCGACGACGCGGCTGAAGCGCATCGCGCAGGATCGCGACACGGTCGTGATCGAGGCGCGCCGCGCCGAGGCCGCGGCACGCCTCGGCGCCCCCGAGGGCGCGGCCGAGGCGGGCGGCTTTGGCGATGTGATCGACCTCGAGACCGACAGCGGCCTTGTCGAGACGATCGAGGGCGGCGACAACTGATCTCGGGCCGCGGCCCCTCTCCCTCTCGCGAGGGGGCGGGCCGCGGCGGCTGGAGGCTGCCTTGACGATCACGATCCACCACGCCGACCTGCCGGCGGGCCTCGACCTCGGGCCTGTCGTCGCGATCGACACCGAGACGATGGGCCTCGATCCCCGCCGCGACCGGCTCTGCCTCGTGCAGCTCTCGGCGGGGGACGGGCATGTGCATCTCGTGCGGATCGCGCGGGGCCAGACCGCGGCGCCGAACCTCGTGCGGCTGCTCGAGGATCCGGCGGTGCTGAAGCTATTCCACTTCGCGCGCTTCGATGTCGCGGCGCTGCACGCGGCCTTCGGGGCGCGGACGGCACCCATCTGGTGCACCAAGATCGCCTCGAAGCTCGTGCGCACCTTCACCGACCGGCACGGGCTGAAATACCTGCTTCTCGATCTGCTCGGGGTCGACATCTCGAAGCAGCAGCAGACCTCGGACTGGGGCGCGGAGGTGCTGACCGAGGCGCAGCGCGACTATGCGGCCTCGGATGTGCTCCATCTCCATCGCCTCAAGGCCGAACTCGAGGTTCGGCTCGCGCGCGAGGGGCGCGGCGCGCTCGCGGCGCGCATCTTCGATTTCCTGCCCGTGCGCGCCGAGCTCGACCTTCTGGGCTGGGATGACGAGCGCGACATCTTTCGCCACTGACGGCCGGGCGGATGGACGCCTCTGGAAGTGCCCATACCCGACTGGTGCAGATCCTGCGCGTGGTGCTGCCGACGCTCGCTGTCGCGATCCTCGCCACCGTCTTTCTGGTGATCCGTTCCGATCCCCCATCACCCCCCGGCGCCGACGAGGGCGGCTCGGCGGCGGAACTGCCCTCGACCATGCGCACACCGTCCTTCGCCTCGGTCGGGCGTGACGGGACGGAGGTCTATCTGCGGGCCGGAGAGGCGATCGCACCGCGCAGCGCAGGCAGCGAGACGGCGCTGCGCGCAGCGACGCTGCGCCTTGTCACGATCGGCGGGGGCGAGATCGACGCGGTCGCGAACGAGGCCCGCCTCGATGCGGCGGCGGGGCGGATGGCCCTCGAGGGGGCGGTGGTGATCCGGGATGCGCAAGGCTGGGTCGTGCGCTCCGAGTTGCTGACGGGCACAACCGACGGCCACACGCTGCAAAGCCCCGGGCCGGTATCGGCGGACGGGCCGGCGGGGACGCTGAACGCAGGCAGCATGGATTACGAGGGGGCCGTCAGGGGGGCCGAGGTTGTGGTTTTCAAGGGCGGGGTCCGGCTGATATACTCGCCCAAATTTACGCGCGAGTCGCCCGAGCCATGACGTATGCCGTTCCCCGCCTTTCCGGAATTGTCGCATCGCTGGGCGCGCTGATACTTGCTCTGGCGCTCGGGGCGGCGATGCCCGTCGCCGCGCAGGAGGCGCGGATCGGCTTTTCGGCGCTCCGGCAGAACCCCGAGGCGCCGGTCGAGGTGACCTCGGATCAACTCTCGATCGATCAGGCTACGGGGCTTGCTGTGTTCGAGGGGTCGGTCGTCGCGACGCAGGACACGCTGCGGCTGACGGCCGACCGGGTCGAGGTCGAATACGACAGCGGCCCCGAGGGCGGCGTGCGCCGGCTGATCGCGACCGGCAACGTCTTTGTCGATACGGGCGTCGAGACGGCCGCGGGCGATGTCGCGATCTACGAGATCGCGACGGCGGCGCTGGAGATGACCGGGAACGTGCGGCTGACGCAGGGCACGACGCGCTTCGAGGGGCCGAGCCTGCGCGCCGATCTCGAGGCCGGCACCGGCATCATGGAGGGGCGCGTGCGCACCACCTTCGTGCCCGCAGGCGATGGGGCCGGCAAGTGACGCCGCCGCCCGACGCACCGCGCCTGACGGTCACCGCGGGCGGGGGGGGGCTCGTGGTCGAGGGGCTGCGCAAGTCCTATCGCCGCCGGCAGGTGATCCGCGACGTGAACCTGCGGCTCGATCGTGGCGAGGTGGTGGCGCTGCTCGGCCCGAACGGCTCGGGCAAGACGACCGTCTTTTATGCCATCGCGGGCCTCGTGCCGCCCGATGGCGGGCGCGTCACGCTCGACGGCGTCGACATCACGGGCCTGCCCATGTATCGCCGCGCCCGCCTCGGGCTTGGCTATCTGCCGCAGGAGGTCTCGATCTTTCGCGGGCTCTCGGTCGAGGACAACATCGCGGCCGTGCTCGAGATCGTTGAACCCGACCGCCACAAGCGGCGTGAGCGTCTCGAGGAATTGCTCGCGGATTTCTCGATCGAGCATCTGCGCGCCGCGATCGCCATGTCGCTGTCGGGCGGCGAGCGGCGGCGGGTCGAGATCGCGCGCTGCCTGGCCGCGAACCCGAAATACCTGCTGCTCGACGAACCCTTCGCCGGCGTCGATCCGATTTCGGTCGATGATATCCGCCACCTCGTGCAGGATCTCTGCCGGCGCGGGATCGGCGTGCTCGTGACCGACCACAACGTGCGCGAGACGCTCGAGATCGTGGACCGCGCCTATATCCTGCACGACGGCCGCGTGCTCATGAGCGGGACGGCCGACGAGGTCGTGCGCGACGAGAACGTGCGCCGCGTCTATCTCGGCGAACGCTTCCGCATCCTGTGATGTCGCAACGGCGACGGGCCATATTGACAGCGCGCCGGCCGCTGTCGCCAAATGATCATTCGGAACCGGAGGGAATATTCAGCCCATGCGCTATCAGATCAGCGGCCGTCAGATCGACATCGGCGAAGCGTTGCAGACGCATGTCACATCGGAACTGGGAGAGACGATCGAGAAATACGCGCAGCGCCCGACGGACGCGGTGATCGTCTTTTCGCGCCATGCCCACGAACATGTCTGCGAGGCGACGCTGCACCTTTCGACCGGCCTCACGGTGCAGGCACGCGGCCATGCGGCCGAGATCTATCCTGCCTTCGAGAGTTGCCGCGAAAAACTCGACAAGCAGTTGCGCCGCTACAAGCGGCGCCTGCGCGACCATCACGACCGCCGCGCGGCGCCGGTTGAATACGCCGACGGCTCGGCCTATATCCTCGCCGCACAGGACGCCGAGTCGGAAGAGCCCGAGACGCTCCAGCCGGTGGTCATCGCGGAAATGGAGACGAAGGTGCCCGAGTTGTCCGTCGGCGAGGCCGTTATGCAGATGGAACTGAGCGGGCAGAGGCTGCTCGTCTTTCGCAACGAGGGGCACGGCGGCGTGAACGTCGTCTACCTGCGCGACGACGGCAATATCGGTTGGATCGACCCTCGCAACAGCCGCTAGACGGCAGCGACCACGGGCGGAACGGATGGACATTTCACTCATCCTGCAACCGGGCGCGGTGCGCGTCCTGGGCAAGGCGGGCAGCAAGAAGCGCTTGTTCCAGGAACTCGCCGAGATCGCGGGCGCCGTCTACGGCATCGAGCCCGGGCAGGTCATCGACGGCTTGCAGGAGCGCGAGGCGCTCGGGCCGACGGGGGTCGGGCATGGCATCGCCCTGCCCCACGCCCGGCTCGAGACGCTCGAGCGGATCGTGGGCATCTTCGTGCGGCTGGAAAAGCCCATGGATTTCGACGCGGTGGATCGCCAGCCGGTCGATCTGATCTTCACCCTTCTCGCGCCCAAGGAATCGGGGGTCGAGCACCTCAAGACCCTGGCGCTCGTCTCGCGCACGATGCGCGATGCGGCCGTCTGCACCAAGCTGCGCGCGAACGCCAACCCCGCGACGTTGCACGCGATCCTGATCGAGGCGAGCGCGCGTCAGGCCGCCTGAGGGCCCTCCCACCTGCCGAAGCCGAAGGCGCGCATGTCGCGCCACAAGAGATGCGCCGCCTGCGCCTCGAGGTCGGCATCATGGATCGCGGCAAGGCGCATCAGGGCAGGATCGGGATCGGGTTGCATCCAACCCGGATCGGGCAGGCCCATCGACCGGGCCAGCGCCGAGAGATCGCGCGCGATGCGGTCCATCCGCAGGATCTGGTCGGGCATGGCGGCATCGGCAAGGCCCGCGATCAGATCAGCCTGCGGGCGGGCGGCCGGACCCGTGCCCATCCCGCCCTCGGCGCCGTGCCGCAGCCAGGCGACGAAGGCCGCCCGGTGATGCGCAGGGTCCTCGAAGGGGGCGGCGACATCGGCCGGGATGCCGGCGCGCCGCAGGATCAGCGGGCCAAGCGCTGACACCCCGCCGCCGATCACGGCCGCCGCAAAGGCGCGATAGGCCCGCGGCAGGGGGTGGTCGATGATCGTGAAAACCCGGCGGCGCCCCGTGTTGCGGGCCAGCCAGCGCCCGAGCACGCGCGGACCGAAGCCCGCGATCACCCCGCCATCGCCCCCCCCGGCCCCGAGCCGCGCAAGCCAGTCCGCGACCGCAGCATGCGGGGCCGCCCCCGCTACCGGCAACCACAGCAGCGGCGCTCGGGCGCTGATGACGGCATCGGCGGCGAAACTCGGCACCAGCCCCCCCCACGCCACCGGAAGCGCCCCCCCGCACCAGTCGATCCGCGCGAGGGCGCGCGCCATCTCGACGGGGTTCTCGACCTTGGCCTCGGGCGGCTCTGGGTTCTGGCGGCGCAGCGCGACGGGTTCGGCAAAAAGCCCGGGATCGGGCAGCGGCAGGCCTAGGAATGCGACCACCCCGCCCAGCACCTCGGGGCGCGCGAGATCATCATAGTCTAGCACGAAGGCCGTCTGCCCCGAGGCCTGAAGCCGCGCCATCACCTCGCGGCGAAAGGCGGTGCGGCGGGAAAGGAAGTCGGCGAAATCGGCAGGATCGAAGCGCACCCGCGTCTGCCGGCGGGGCCGACCGGGACGCAGCACCCATTGCCCCGTCTGCCGCGCGATCTGCAGCGATATCCACGACTCGAGCGGGTTGCGCCCGAGGATGATCTTGGCGCGCGTCGGGTCGGCAAGGCAGGCCGCGATCACATCGGGGTCGTGATCGCCAAAGAGGCGAAACCCCGTCAGCATATCGCCCCCCTCGCCCAACCGGGCCAGCAGGCGCAGCGGATCGGCATCGCGCGCGGCCATGCTGAAGCCGAGGAAGTCCTCGGTGCCGGGTCCGTCGATGAAAGCGGGGTTGAAGAGTTCACCATGGCAGCGCAGCCCCGGCACTCGGTTCAGCTGCGCCTGCAGCAGGTTCGAGCCCGTCCGCATCTCGGCCAGCACGACGAAGGAGGTGAAGCGCGGCCCGCTCATGCCGTGCCCCCACCGGCGGGTCCGAGACCGAGTGCAACCATCGCGTCGCCCAGATGCCGCGCGGGGTCGGCGGCGAAGTCCGGCGCCTCGACGATGGCGATGCGATGGCGCGCGCCGGGTGCGCGAAGCGCATGCTCAAGCACCCCCTCGGCCGGCGCGCCGCGCAGCACGATCAGGCCGCGCGCGTTCGGATCGCGCGCAAGGACGGGCGCGATCTTCCCCGCATCCTCGGGGCGCAGAAGGAATGCCTGCGCGCGGTCTCGCCCCGCCCAGATCAGGTTGCGCAGGAAATCGGCCGGCGCATAGTCGCGCCAGAAGGGCGCGGCCGGCAGCGCGCCTGGCCCCGTCGCGCCCCCGCCCTCAAAGGCCACCCCCCCGGGCGCGAAGAGATGTCCGTGCAGCGTCAGCCCCGCAACCGCCGCCAGTTGCCGGGCCTCGGCCTCGAGCCCGCAGAAGACGCCATAGGGCCGCGCGGTCGGCGCCGCGCGGCTGCGGTCAGCAAACCGACCCGGCGCCGCCAGACCCGCCCGCCCCTCGGCTCGGCGCAGGTCTGCGGCCGCGAGGCGCGCCTCGAGCCGCCCGTCGGGCATGGGCGGCGGCCCCTGCGCGGGGCCGAGAAAGCGCGCATAGAGCCCCTCGGCCCCCGGCCAGATCTTGCGGGCGACCAGCGCCCCGGTGGCGGCCAGAAGATCGGCCTGATCGTCGTGAAAGACATGCGGCCGCCCCGAGGCATCGAAACGCGCGAAGGTGGGCGAGCGGGGCACGATCTCGCGCGCGTGCCGGTGCACGAGGGTCTGGAAATAGGCCTCGTCCGGGATCCAGACGCCCCGGAAATAGCGCCGGAGCCGGTCGCCCTCGGGATCATTCAGGATGCCCGCAAGGGTCGCGCGCGTCAGGCACCACCATTGCGCGCCCAGATGCGGCGCGATTCCCTCGGGCAGGCGCCGCCCGAGCCCGAGGCGGCGCTGCAGCGCGACGGCCGTATCGAACAGCCGCCGCTGGCTGCGAAAGGCGAAGGGAAAGCGCAGGGTGAACCGCTCGACCTCGAGCCCGCCCTTCGTCCAGCGTTCGGCGCCCAGCGGGTGCGTCTCGATGTGGTCGGTGTCGGGGGTGCCCGCGAAATGCGCCGCGATCTCGGGGACCGGGCGCAAGGGCAGGCAGGCGCCCGAGCAGAGCAGGACATGCCCGACCTCGGCAAAGCGGCAAAGCAGGATCCGCGCCGCCGCCTCGGTCGCGGCCACGATCGACCAGCCGCCCCAGTCGCAGGCGTGGCGCGGCACCAGCGCGACCCCCTCGAGCGCCGCGAGCGCCGCGATGACGGGGGCGGCCTGCGCCTCGGTAACGGCGGCATCGACATGGACCGCGACGCGCGCGCCCCCCCGCACGAAATGGCGCACCAGCGCCTCGGCCCGGTCGAGCCGGCCGTGGCAGAGCACGATGACGCCGAGCCGCCCCCTCATGCCCAGTTCCCCGCCGAGATGAGGCCGAGCGCCTCGAGCTGGCGCCACCCCTCGTAGCGGACCGACTGCGGGCACCACAGATCGACCCCGGCCGCGAGGCCCGCGGCATAGGCGCGGTATTCGCGGCTGGCGGCGTGATGCTCGCGCCGGCGCAGCTCTTCGGCGGCCTTGCCCGCGAGACCGGCGATGAACTTGGAATGCAGGAGCGCGCCCGAGGCGAACTCTCCTCCCGCCCGGTCGTAGACACGGTTGAGGCCGCGCGGCAGCAGCATGTGGGTGGAACTCGCATAGACCATCCCGGGGGCCCAGCGCACGAGCGGGATCTTGTTCAGCGCCGGCGCGCGCTCGGGCGCGTCGGCAAAGAAGACCCGCGCCCGCACCCCGCCCTGGATCCAGAGGTTGCCATGGGTGGCGTTGCGCCGGAACGTCAGGTTGCCCGGATCGAACCACGGCGCGACCGTCAGCGGGTCGGCGCCGGGCGGGCAGAGCGCCGCCTCGACCGGCCCCCGCGGATAGAGGTCGATCAGCACCGCCCCGAAGGAGCGCAGGCCCTGCCCCTCGAGCCAGTCCGTCAGCGCCCCGATCGGCCGGGTGTCTGCATGGGGATGAACGAAGGCCTCGTCGGCATCGACCGTCAGCACCCATCGCCCGCGGGCATGGGCGTGCAGCACGCCATTCACCCAGTCCATCCCGAACCCCGCGCGCCGATAGCTTGCGCGCGTGGACCAGACCGACACGTCGGGCTCGGCCATCAGCGCCTCGGCCGAGCCGTCGTCCGAGCCGTTGTCGATGATGAGGAAGTGCCCGATCCCGATCCGCCGGTGATGGGCAAGAAAATGGGGCAGGCGCCCGACCTCGTTGCGGATCGTGGCACAAAGCAGCACCGCGCCCGGCGCGATCGTCCCTGTCCGGTCCGCGAGCGGCCGCAGCGCCCGATAGGCCCGGTGCGCGCGCGTCAAGAGCCGCTCGCGCCGCAGGCGCAGACGCAATCGGGTGAAAAGCGGCGAGACGAATGACATCGGATCAAATCGGTGCAAGCGGCGGGTTCAGGCGGGCAGGTTCAGGCGGGCGGTTTCAAGCGGGCGGGCCCAGCACGCGGTCAAAATGCGCGGCCCATTCGGGCGGCGCGCGCGCCGGCGGGTCCACGGCAACCGGGGTCGCGGCCAGCGCGAGGATCGCGCGCGCCCAGACCTCGGGGGCGTCGGGGGGCAGGTAGTGGGGCCAGTCGCCCGCGAATTCGCGAAAGGGCGCGAGCGGGGTGCAGAGTGCGGGCAGACCCATCGCCATCGCCTCGGCGAGCGGCAGGCCGAAGCCCTCGGCATGCGCCGGAAACACGAGGGCGCGCGCCCCGGCCATCAGGTTCAGCCGCATCGCGTCATCGACCGCGCCCAGTTCGACGACCGGCGGATCGGGCTGGCGGGCGAGCGCATCGAGCCGGTCGAACACCTCGCGGTTGAGCCAGCCGCGCCGTCCCACGATCCACAGGCGCGGCACCTGCTGGGGTGCTAGCCCCGCCTGAAGCCGCGCCCAGACATCGAGCAGAAGGGCGTGGTTCTTGCGCGGCTCGATCGTGCCGAGGCAGAGAAACGACGGCCGGCCGGGCGCCGGGGCCCGCGCCATACCCGCCGGCAGATCGACGCCGAGATGCGCGACCTCGGCCGGCGGCACGCGGCCCCAGCGCGAGAACCACTCGCCCGCGTGCAGGCGGGTATGGGCGGAGTTGCAGATGACGCGGTCCGCGACCTCTCCCGCCCGGCGCAGCCAGGCGCCGAAACGCGCCCCCTGCCCCGGCCGCGTGAAGGCCGGATGATCGAGCGGGATCGTGTCGTGCACCATCACGCCGATGCGCGCGCCCGGCACCGCACGGATCGCCTCGACCAGCACGGGCGGCAGGGGGCTGTGCCCGACATTGAGGTATTCGACCCCCCGCGGCAGCGTCCGGCGCAAGAGGCGCGCGAGGCCGAAGCGCGTGGCCGTCGCCTGCGCGAAGGCGCGCGCCGCCGTATCGGCACGCGCGCGCACCGGGTCGCGCCAATAAAGGCGCGCGCGCAGGTTGGCCCGCAGGGGCAACCCGCGCTCACCCCGCGCCAGCGCCGCGACGGCCTCGAGCCCCGCGCGATCAAGAAGGCCCCAGCCCCCCGCGACGCGCAGGATGCCCCAGACCGGCCCGCCGCGCATGAGGAGTTCGCGCAGATACGCAAGCTCCACCCGGTCGATCCCGGTCAGCGGCCCGCCCCCCGCGCGCGACAGAAGGCGGCCGACATCGAGCAGATGGGCCGCGGCGCGCCTGTCCGGCCGCGCGGTCGCATCGGGGCTATTCGGCCGCAAGGCGTGTCCGTGGCAGGGTCTGGAGATAGGCCGCGAGATCGTCGCGCAGATCGGGCCGCGCCAGCGCGAAGGCCACCGTCGCGCGCAGAAAGCCCGCCTTGGATCCGCAATCGAACCGCTCGCCGGCAAAGCGATAGCCCCAGACAGCGCCGCCCTCGGCGATGCGCCGGGCGATGGCGTCGGTCAGCTGCACCTCGCGCCCCGCGCCGCGCCCGATCCGTCCCAGAAGGCCCATCACCTCGGGTTCGAGGATATAGCGCCCGATCACGGCCAGCGTCGAGGGCGCGGCCTCGGGGCGGGGTTTCTCGACCATGCCGCGCGCCTGCACGAGGCGCCCCTGCCCCGGCGCGGCATCGAGGATGCCGTAGGAGGAAACGTGCGCGGGCGCGACCTCCATCGTCGCGACCATGTTGCCGCGCGTCTCGGCATGGGCCTCGATCATCTGGCGCAGGCAGGGCACCTCGGCCGCGATGACGTCATCGGGCAGGATGACGGCGAAGGGCTCATCGCCCACCAGATGGCGCGCGCACCAGACCGCATGGCCCAGCCCGAGCGGGCGGTTCTGGCGGACATAGGCGATCGCGCCCGAGGGCATGTCGGTCTGCGCGAGCGCGCGCAAGAGGTCTTGCTTGCCTGCCCGGCGCAGCGCGGTTTCGAGTTCGGGCGCGCGGTCGAAGTAATCCTCGAGCGCGCTCTTGCCCCGGGCGGTGACGAAGATGAAATCGGTGATGCCGGCGGCGCGCGCCTCGTCGATCGCATACTGGATCAGCGGGCGGTCGACGAGGGTGAGGATCTCCTT
>CAYYJB010000072.1:0-10581 GCA_964472135.1 uncultured Gemmobacter sp. | reverse complement strand
CCTGCCCGGCGGCTTTCCCGGCGCGGCGGGCGGGGGCGGGCTTCCCGGCGGCCTTTCGGGCCTAGGCCGCAGCCTCGGCCTGCCCTCGGGCCTCTCGGGCCTCGGGATGGGCAAGAAGAAATGACGATCCCGACGCTCCTGACCCCGCGCCTTGTGCTGCGTGCCCCGCGGCTTGCCGATTTCGACGTCTGGGCGGCGCATTACGGATCGCCCCGCGCGGTGCACGAGGGCGGACCGTTCGACCGGGTCGAGGCATGGAAGCTCTTTGCCGCCGATGTCGGCCTGTGGCAGCTGCGCGGCTACGGCGCCTTCGGTGTCGATGACGGCGCGAGCGGGCGGCACCTGGGCGAGGTCGGCATCTATCAGCGCGCGGACTATCCCGGCCCCGAGCTGGGCTGGATGGTCGTGCCCGAGGCGGAGGGCCGCGGCATCGCGACCGAGGCCGCCCGCGCCGTCCTGCACTGGATCCGCGAGACCTTCGCCTGGCGGTTCGTGACCTCGATCATTTCGCCGGGCAACGACCGCTCCATCGCGCTCGGCCTGCGGCTCGGCGGCGTCCGCGATGCGACGCTGCCCGGTATCGACCCGGGCGATGTGGTCATCCGCCACGATCTCCGCCCCGGCGGGGCGGCCCCGGACTTCGCGCGAGGCGCCCATGTCTGACGATACCACCCGCGCCGCGGCGCTTCTGGCCGAGCATCGCGCCGCGATCGACCGGCTCGATGCGATCCTCGTCTATACGCTGGCCGAGCGGTTCAAGCGCACGCAGGCGGTCGGGCGGCTCAAGGCCGAGCACGCGCTGCCGCCCTCGGACCCCGCGCGCGAGGCCGCGCAGATCGCGCGGCTCGAGCGGCTCGCGGCCGAGGCCGACCTCGACCCCGCCTTTGCCCGCGAGTTTCTCGGCTTCATCATCCGCGAAGTCATCCGTCACCACGAGAAGATGCAGAACTGACAGGCACGCGCCTGCAACCAACCAAGGAGAACGACATGTCCGTGAAGATCCGGCTCGCCCGCGGCGGCACCAAGAAGCGGCCCCATTACTCGATCGTCGTGGCCGACAGCCGCATGCCGCGCGATGGCCGCTTCCTCGAGAAGATCGGCACCTACGACCCCCTGCTGCCCAAGGACAACGAGAACCGCATCCGCATGGATCTCGAGCGCATCCGCCACTGGCTCTCGCACGGGGCGGAGCCCACCGACCGCATCTCGCGCTTCCTCGAGGCGGCGGGCGTCGTGCCGGCCAAGGCGCGCTCGAACCCCAAGCGCGCGGTGCCGGGCAAGGCGATGGCCGAGCGTGCCGCCGCCAAGGCCAAGAAGGCCGCCGCCGCCGCGGCCGAATAAGGCCATGGCGGGCCCGCGGGTCTGCGTCGGCGCCATCGCGGGCGCCTTCGGCGTGCGGGGCGAGGTGCGGCTGAAGAGCTTCTGCGCCGATCCCGCCGCCATCGCGACCTACGGCCCGCTCTGGACCGAGGACGGGGGCCGGTCCTTCGCGATCAGCCTGACGGGGTCGGTGCCGCAGGGCTTCTCGGCCCGCCTGTCGGGCGTCGCGGGCCGCGAGGCCGCCGAGGCGCTGCGGGGCGTGCGGCTCTATGCCGACCGCGCGCGCCTGCCGGCGACGGGCGAGGACGAGTTCTATCATGCCGACCTCATCGGCCTGCCGGTGCAGGACACGGGCGGGGCGGTGCTGGGGCGGGTGCGGGCGGTGATGAACCACGGCGCCTCGGACATCCTCGAGGTCGAGGGGCCGGGGGGTGTGATCCTGCTGCCCTTCACGCATGCGGTGGTGCCGACGGTCGATCTCGGGCGGGGCGTCATCGTCGCCGACCCGCCGGCCGAGATCGAGGGCGGACCATGACGGGCGAGGGCCCCGCGCGCTCGCACGGGCGGCTGACGATCTCGGCCTCGGCCAAGCCGCGCAGCCTGATGGACGAACCCCCGCGCGTGCGGGGGGCGTGGCGCGCCAAGATCATCACGCTATTTCCCGAGGCGTTTCCCGGCACGCTCGGCCTGTCGCTGACGGGGCGGGCGCTCGAACTCGGGCTCTGGGCAATCGAGACGATCGACCTGCGCGGCTTCGGCGAGGGGCGCCACCGCAACGTCGACGACACGCCCGCCGGCGGCGGGGCGGGGATGGTGCTGCGGGCCGATGTGCTCGACCGCGCGCTGCTCGCGGCCGCCGAGGGCACGCCCCCCGACCGCGCGGCCTGGCCGGTGATCGCGCTCTCGCCCCGCGGGCGGCGGTTTGATCAGGCAGCGGCGCAGCGGCTTGCGGGGTGTGCGGGCGTCACGCTCGTCTGCGGACGGTTCGAGGGGATCGACCAGCGCGTGCTCGACCATCACGCCATCGAGGAGATGAGCCTCGGCGACTTCGTCCTGACCGGCGGCGAGATTGCGGCACAGGCCTTGATCGATGCCACCGTGCGGCTTATACCCCGCGTGCTCGGGAATCAGGCGTCGACCGAAGAGGAAAGCTTTTCGGCCGGCCTTCTGGAGTTTCCGCAGTATACGAAACCCGCCGTCTGGAACGGCCGCGATATACCCGAGGTTCTTCTCTCGGGCCACCACGCGCGGATCGCTGACTGGCGGCGGGAGATGGCCGAAAGGCTGACCAAGGAACGCAGGCCTGATCTCTGGCGGGCTTATCGCGCGGCGCGCGATGGGGACCCGGTTGAAGACCGAGAGCTCTGAGGCGGCACACACTCTGCGGCATACCGCAGGCATCAAGGAGAGACCGCGATGAACCTGATCGCGCAGATCGAGGCCGAGCAGATCGCCGCCCTCGGCAAGAAGATCCCCGACTTCAAGGCCGGCGACACCGTGCGCGTCGGCTACAAGGTCACCGAAGGCACGCGCTCGCGCGTGCAGAACTACGAAGGCGTCTGCATCGGGCGCAGCGGCGGCATGACGCTTGCCGCCTCGTTCACGGTGCGCAAGATCTCCTTCGGCGAAGGGGTGGAGCGTTGCTTCCCCCTCTACTCGACGAACATCGACTCGATCGAGGTCGTCCGCCGCGGCCGCGTGCGGCGCGCCAAGCTCTACTACCTGCGCTCGCGTCGCGGCAAATCGGCCCGCATCGCCGAGGTCGCGACCACGAAATCCGCCGACGGCGCCAAGGGCTGAGGGTTCGAGAGATGAAAAAGGGCATTCACCCCGAATATCACATGATCACCGTCAGGATGACGGACGGATCGACCTTCCAGACCCGCTCGACCTGGGGCAAGGCGGGCGACCAGATGTCGCTCGAGATCGACCCGCTGGCGCATCCCGCCTGGACGGGCGGTTCGGCCAAGCTGATGGACACGGGCGGGCGCGTCTCGAAGTTCAAGAACAAGTACGCGGGCCTCGGCTTCTGATCGAAGCCCCGCGCGTGGCATGGATGACGGCGCGCCCGGCGGGGCGCGCCGTTTTCCGTTGCGGGCTCAGGGGATCGGCGGGGCGAGGGGCGCGCGCCGCATCCCCGTCAGCGCATTGATCGCGACCGCGCCCAGCACCGCCGCCCCGCCATAGAGGGTGGCGACGGTCGTCGTCTCATCGAGGATGAGCCACACCCAGATCGGCGCCAGCATCGCCTCGATCATGGTGATGAGCGCAAGCTCCGCCGCCGGCACCGACTGGCTGCCGAGGGTATAGAGGACCATCCCCGCGGCAAGGATCACCGCCCCCATCCCGAGCGCCACCGCGATCTCGGCCGGCGGCACCCAGAGCGTCG
This sequence comes from uncultured Gemmobacter sp., assembly GCA_964472135.1. Lineage (GTDB taxonomy): Bacteria > Pseudomonadota > Alphaproteobacteria > Rhodobacterales > Rhodobacteraceae > JAUREX01. The sequence goes on along the minus strand of CAYYJB010000072.1, from coordinate 6,872 downwards.
CCCCCGTCGCCGCCAGCACCACCGCGGCCAGCACCATCGACATCGCCCCCCCGACCACGACCGCGGGCATCATGTCGCCGAGCCGGCCGCGCCGCAGCGTGACGGTGAAGACCGCGAACCCGACCGACGAGAGCAGCGCCGCGACATTGCCATCGAGCGCCCCGAGCGCGAGCCCCTCGCGCACCATCACCGCCATCCCGAGCAGCGCGAGCGCCATCGCCCCCCATGTCGCGCGGCGCACCGCCTCGCCCAGCACGATCCGGCCCAGCACCGCCGTCAGGAAGGGGCTGGCGGCGAAGAGAAAGACGGCATTGGCGACGGTCGTCGCCTGAATGGCATAGATCGCCCCCGCGAACGCGAGCACGAGCCCCGCGCCCCCCGCCACCCCGGTCCAGCCCGTGGCGATCAGACGCTCGACCGGCCGCCCGCCCGAACGCCAGGCGATGAAGGCCACGAGGACCGGGATCATCCCGGCAGAGCGCCAGAAGAGGACGGCCCAGGTGTCCGCGACCTCGATCTGGCGGATGGCGAGGCCCATGAGCGACCACAGCGCCGAGGCCACGGCCACGAGCATGACCCCTGTCGCATATCGCATGCCCGCCCGCCCCTTCGCCGTTGCGGGGCGATCCTCTCAACCCGGCGGGGGCGCGTCTGTTCCGTTCGCGACGCGCGCCTCCGCCTCAGCGGCGCGGCAGCATGGGATACCAGGCCCAGTCGGGCAGGAACTGGCCGAGCCGGAAAAAGGCCGCGAAGGCGGCGGGGAAGCTCGTCTTGAAGCGCCGCGTCCCCATGTGCTCGAACATGCGCCGCGCGGCCTCGTCGGCATCCATGAGGAAGGGCATCGAGAAATCGTTCTGCGCCGTCAGGCGCGTGCGGATGAAGCCGGGATTGACCACCTGCACCTCGACCCCGCTGCCACGCAGGTCGGCATGAAGCGATTCCGCCAGCGCCATGATCGCGGCCTTCGAGGCGCCATAGCCCGCCGCCCCCGGCAGGCCGCGAAACCCCGCGAGCGAGCCCGTCAGCACCACATGCCCCCGGTCGCGCGCGACCATCGCGGGCAGGACCTGGCCCAGCACCCGCGCCGCGCCGGTAAAGTTCACGTCGCACATGGCCTCGATCCGGGCCGCGTCCCAGTCCTGGCTGCGCATGGGCCAATAGAGCCCCGCGAGATAGACGACCCCGTCGATCTCGCCTGCCTCTGCGGCAGCCCGCGCGACCGATGCGGGATCGGCGACGTCGCAGGCCACGGCCCGCGCCGGCCCCGGCAATTCGGCGACGAGATCGGCCAGCCGATCGGCATTGCGCGCCGAGACGATCAGGTGCACGCCCGCCCGGCTCATGACCTTCGCGAGGTCGCGGCCGAGCCCCTCGCTCGCGCCGACAAGCCAATAGCGACGGCCCGTCCACTCGCGCATCCCCCGCGCCCCCCCTCAGGCCGCGACGGGGCGCATGGTGGCGACCAGCTCGGCCACCTTGATCCCGAACTTGCGGAACTGGCTGCGGTTCATGATGGTGCCGTTCTCCATCAGATACATCCAGTCGGTGACATCGAGCGTGTGGCCCCCCGCCTCGCGCGGGAGGCGGATGGTATAGTCGAGCCGCACCGCGTTGCCCGACTGCACGCCGCGCCCCGCGCCGATGATGTCGGCCGCCGTCGCCCGGATCGTGCCGTCGTTGGCGAGGCTCAGGCGCCATTCGCGCGATTGCGTCCGCCCGCTGTCATAGCGGAAATCCTCGGTCAGCACCCCCTCGGTGCCCGACCATCGGCCGTTCATGTCGGCCACGAAGCGCGAGCTGACCCGGCCCGTCGGGCCATAGACGATGCCCTCGCACAGGATCGGGCCGGCGAGGTGGCGCCGGATGTCGATCGCGGGCAGGTTGGCGGCGTAATCGACGCTCTCTTGCGCGCGAAATCCGAGATAGCGGGAATGGAGCGCGAACGCCCCGAGCGTCAGCGCAGCGCCGAGCAGAAGGGCCAGAACCGTCATCATGCCGTTGCCTCATCCTCGATCGGGGTTGTCATCAAGACCGCCACCGCCACGACCTTCAGGGCGCAGGGCAGGACGGCATAAAGCATCGCCAGTAGAAATAGCGCGCCTTGCGGATTTTCGAGTCCCGGACTGAAACCTCGCGATTCGAGCAGCGGCAGCAGCGCCACGGCCGCGAAGGCGAGCGTGAATTTCGACACGAAGGACCACAGCCCGAAGGCCGCCCCGGCGCCCGGCGCGATCACGGCCAGCCGACGGGCAAAGATCGCGGGCATCAGCGTCATGTCGGCCCCGAGTGCGGCGCCCGAGAGCGCGCAGATGACCGCGAAGGCCGCGACATCGCCCGCCCCGAGCATCGCCGCCCAGCCGAAGGAGAGGATCGCCAGCACCATGCCGGCCGCGAGCATGCGCCGCGCCCCGAAGCGCGCCGCGCCCCTCCCCCAGAGCGGCACCGACACCGCCGCCGCGAGGAAGAAGAGCAGGAGGAGCGGCCCCTCCCACCCCGGCGCCGCGAGGCGGCTCTCGACGTAATAGAGAAACAGGGTCGATGTCACCGCAACCGGGGCCGCGTTCACGAGCGCGAGCCACAGCAGCCGCCGCGCCGGCCGGTCGGCCAGGATTGCGCGAAAGGGGGCGGCGGGCATGGCGGCGGCATCGGCCGCGCCCCACTCCCCCCGCATCGCGAGGACGGCAAGCAGGGCGAGCAGGGCGAAGATCCAGGCGAAGGCTGCGAACGGGTGGGTCGTCGCGACCCCGAGCGCCGCCGGCGCGACGGCCGCGAGGCAGATGCCGCCAAGCGCGCCCGCCTCGCGCCAGGTCGCGAGGCGCAGATGCCCGCCCGGCCCGAGCCGCCCGGCCTTGGCGACGCCCTGGGCGTAGAACACGATCGTGAGATAGCTGAACGCGGTGAACACCACCGCGAGCATGAGCGCGAACCACCCGAGCGGGGCAAGGGGCGGGGTGGGCAGGAACAGCCCGACCATCCCCGCCGCCATCAGCGCGGCAGCGATCGCGACGCTCACGCCTCGGCGGGCGCGCATCCGTTCGGCCAGCCAGCCAAGCGCCGGATCCTGCACGAAATCGAAAAGCCTCAGGCCGAAGAGCACCGCGCCCAGCGCGCCGAGCCCGACCCCGTGCAGATCGGCATAGGCTTTGGGCGCGTGGATGTAGATGGGCAGGCCCGCCGCCGCGATCAGACCCGCAAACAGCGACCAGGCCGGCAGGGCCTCGCGCGTCACCGCGAGACCTCGGAGGCGGGCGGGGCGGGGCGGGGCCGATAGCGCGCGCCCTTGATCCACAGGACCAGCGCCTGCCAGTGGATGAGCGCGAGCACGCGCCGCGACCCGAAGGGCCGCCGCAGGCAGGCCCGGATCATCCCCCATGTCCCGAGCGGCCGCCGGCGGCCGGTCAGCGTGGCATAAAGCCCGCCCCCCTCGCGGTCGTAGTCGATCCAGATCCCGATCCGCTCGGGCCCGATGTCGAAGCGAAAGCGATAGCCCCCCTCGACCGGCTGGAAGGGCGAGACATGCATGAGCTTGCGCGCCGCCACGATGTCCGAGCGCGTGATCGGCCCGAGATCGTCGCGGTGGCACAGATAGCAGTGCCGGTCGCCGAAGGTGTTCGTGACCTCGGCGATCACGACGCGCAGCGCGCCGTCGGCATCATGGCAGAGCCAGAAGGAAACCGGGTTGAACACATGCCCGAGCACGCGCGGCTGCGCGAGCAGGAGGATCCGCACCGAGCCCGGCAGATCATGCGCGGCCAGCACCTCGCGCACCCAGGCGACCCCGCGCCCCGCACCCGGCGCCCCGCCATGGTCGCGATCGTGCACCGAGACGAGCGCCGCCCGGTTGCGGGCGAAGAGGCGCGGGAAAGGCCCCTGCCCCTCGGGGTCGAGCAGCACATAGTCGATGCCGTAGCGAAAGCTGTTGCGCACCGCCCCCTTGCGACCGTGAAAGGTCGTGCCCGAAACGAGGTCGAGCGTCCCCGCCATCACGCGGCGACGAGGGGGGCGGGGCGCACGCGCAGCGCGTCCACCACATCGACCGCGCTCGCGAAGCCATCCTCGTGAAAGCCGTTCTTCATCCACGCCCCGCAGAACCATGTGCCGCGCGCGCCGTTCATGGCCCTGACCTCGGCCTGACCTTGCAGCGCGGCCAGATCATAGACCGGATGGCGGAAGGTGACGACGTCATGGATCAAGCGCTCGTCGATCGGGCGGGTGGTGTTGAGCGTGACGAACAGCGGATCATCCTTCGGGATGGGCTGGAGCGAATTCATCCAGTAGGTGAGGTCGATCCGCGCCGACCGCTTGCCCGCGGCCTCGCAATAGACCCAACTCGCCCAGGCCTTGCGGTTGCGCGGCATCAGGGCGGGGTCGGCATGCAGCACCGCCTGGTTGGGCTGATAGTGGATCTTGCCGAGTGCGGCGCGCTCGGCCGGCGAGGGATCGGCCAGCATCCGCAGCGCATCGTCCGAATGGGTCGCGAGCACGACCTGATCGAAGCTCTCCCACACCCCGCCCGCCGGACGCACCTCAACCCCGCCGGCGACCGGGCGCCGCACCGCGGCAACGGGCGCGCCGGTGTGGATCTCTACCCCCGCGCGGCGCAGGGCGACCTCGAGCCGGCGCACATACTGCACCGACCCGCCGCGCACGGTGAACCACTTGTGCTGGCCCGAGGCCGAGAGCAGCGCGTGATTCTCGAAGAAACGGATCATCGCGGCCGCGGGAAAGTCGAGGATGTTCTCGACCGGCGTCGACCAGATCGCGCCCGAGAGCGGCAGCAGGTAGTAGTCGCGAAACCACGACCCCGCGCCCAGCACGCGCAGGAAGTCGCGCACCGTCATCGCCGGATCGCGCGCGATCTCGACCGCGCGCGCATTGAAGCGCAGCACGTCGATCAGCATCCTGAGGAAGCGCGGATTGAGCGCGTTGCGCCGCTGGGTGAAGATCGCATCGAGATTGCGCAGCGCATATTCGATCCGCCCGCCGTCGAGCGAGGCGCCGAAGCTCATGTTGCTGTCGGCCACGGGCACGTCGAGCTGTTCGAAGAGCCGCACGAGATGGGGATAATTGACGCGGTTGAACACGATGAAACCGGTATCGACCGGCTGGTCGCCGCGCTTGCCCGCGATCACGGTCCGGGCATGGCCGCCGAGGCGCGGCTCGGCCTCGTAGAGGGTGACCGCGTGATCGGCCGACAGGAGCCGCGCGGCCGCCATCCCCGAGATGCCCCCCCCGATCACGGCGATGCGCTGGCGGGCGGCGGCGGGGGTCTCGAAGGGCATGAGCGTTCCAGTTCGTGTTTGCCGATTTTCAAACAGTGATACGCATCACGCCGCCGGGTGGATCAAGGTGTCGCAGGCGTCGGGTGGAAATGTCGGGCTATTAACATGATCCGGACTCGAGGACGCAGCGTAGAAAAAGCCATGATGATGTTTCCATCTCCAACATCGGCGTTTTCGGGTGCTTGCATCCGACCGTTCGCCTATGTTTTTTCTGCAACTGCGAGGATTCGCGGGCGGGAAGGGCAGGGCGTGGTTCAGGATGCAGCATCGGACGATTGGGCTGCGGCGCTGCTTCAGGTCCGCGATGCGCGCGACCGCGCGGCCTTCGCCCGTCTTTTCCGGCATTTCGCGCCGCGCATCAAGGCGTTCCTGCGCCGTGGCGGCATGGGCGATGCGCAGGCCGAGGATTGCGTGCAGGACGTGATGGCGACGCTCTGGCACAAGGCGCATCTCTATGATCCCTCGCGCGCCACGGTCGCCACCTGGGTCTTTACCATCGCCCGGAACCGCCGCATCGACATGCTGCGCCGCGTCCGCCCCGAGCCCGAGGATCTGCCCTGGGGCCCCGAACCCGAACCAGACCAGGCCGATGCCTTCGCGCTCCGGCAAGAGGCCGAGCGGCTGGGGGTTGCGATCGCGCAACTGCCTCACGCCCAGCGCACCCTGATCGAGCGCGCCTTCTTCGGTGAAGTCTCGCACAGCGAAATCGCGGCCGAGACGGGGCTCCCGCTCGGCACCATCAAATCCCGCATCCGTCTGGCGCTCGACCGTTTGCGCCAGAGGCTGAACTGAGGCCCGAGATGACGATCAACCACCACCTGACCGACCAGATCCTGCTCGCCCACGCCGGGGGCGCCCTGCCCGAGGCGTTCGGCCTAGTCGTGGCGGCGCATCTGTCTCTTTGCGATGATTGCCGTGCCCGTCTCGGTGCCTTCGAGGCGGTGGGGGGCGCGATCCTGGAAAACTGCGGGGCCGTTTCGGTCGGGGATGACGGGCTCGCCGCGACCTTCGCCCGGATCGATGCCGCGGACCGCCGCGACATGCCGCCGCGCACCCGGGCGCGCGGCACGCTGCCGGGCCCGATCGCGGATTATGTGGGCGGCGGCCTCGACAGCGTGCGCTGGCGGCCGGCCGGCATGGGCGTGCGCCAGGCGGTGCTCTGCACCGCCGAGGGCGCGACGGCCCGCCTGCTGCACATTCCCGCGGGCGCGGCGGTGCCCGATCACGGGCATCGCGGGCTCGAGATCACGATGGTGCTGCAAGGGGCGTTCCGAGACGAGGGCATGCGCTTCGGGCCGGGCGACGTTGAGATCGCGGACGCCTCGACCGAGCACACCCCGATCGCCGAGGCGGGCGCGGATTGCATCTGCCTTGCCGCGACGGATGCGCCGCTGCGCTTCAACGCCTTCCTGCCGCGGATCGCGCAGAGCTTCCTGCGGATCTAGCCCTCGCCCCCGGGCGGGGCGTCGTCCGCCGCCCCGATCCGGCGCGGCGCCGTCTCGACCGCCCCGGGCGCCTCGATCTCGGCGCCCGCGGCCACCACGCCCAGCGCGTCGAACTTGCGCGCCGAGGGCAGGATGCGCCCCTCGA
>CAYYJB010000071.1:0-10614 GCA_964472135.1 uncultured Gemmobacter sp. | reverse complement strand
GCGCATCGAGGTCCATTTCGAGGTCTTCGCCAAATGGATGCGCGAGCGGCAGGGGATCGACCCCGAACTCGTCATCCGCGAGGGAGAGCCCGTGTCCGAGATCCTCGCCCAGATCCAGAGCGACCCCGAGGTGGGGGTTCTGGTGCTTGGCGCGAGCCCCGAGAAATCCGGCCCCGGCCCTCTGGTCACGCAGCTGTCGCGCCAGTCCGGCAGTCTGCCCTGCCCGATCACCATCGTGCCGGGCGACATGTCGAAGGAGCGGCTTCAGGCGATCACCTGACGCGCGCCCTCAGCCGTTCACATCGACGACGACCCGCCCCCTTATCCCGCCCGCGAGGATCGCGCGCGCGAGATCGGGCACATCGGCAAGCCCCGCCGGCACGATCATCGATGCCAGCAGGTCGCGGGGCAATTCGCGCGCGAGCCGCTCCCACGCCACGACGCGGTCGGCATGGCTGCGCATGACCGAATCGATCCCGAGCAGGTTCACCCCGCGCAAGAGGAAGGGGATGATGTTCGCCGGCACCTGCACGCCGCCCGCGTTGCCGACCGCCGCGACCGAGGCGCGATAGCGCATCTGCCCGAGGATGCGCGCGAGCATCGCGCCCCCGACCGAATCGACGCACCCCGCCCAGGTCTCGGATTCGAGCGGCCGGCGGACCGTTTCGGCCAGATCGGCGCGCGGCACGATCCGCCTCGCGCCGAGCGCGCGCAGATAGCCCTCGGTCTCGGGCCGGCCGGTGACGGCCGCGACCTCGTGGCCCAGCCGCGCGAGCAGGGCGGTCGCGACCGATCCGACCCCCCCGGCTGCGCCGGTCACCAGCACCTCGCCCCCGCCCGGCACCAGCCCGTGCGCCTCGAGCGCCTGCACCGCGAACATCGCCGTCAGGCCCGCGGTGCCGATCGCCATCGCCTCGCGCGTGCCGAGCCCCTCGGGGAGCGGCACCAGCCAGTCCGCCCGCACCCGCGCGCGGGTGGCATAGCCGCCCCAATGCGCCTCGCCGACGCGCCAGCCCGTCAGGATCACACGGTCGCCCGGCGCATGGCGCGGATCGTCCGAGGCCGAGACGGTGCCCGCGAAATCTATGCCCGCGACATGGGGAAACTGCCGCACGAGCCCCCCGCCCCCTTGCGAGAGGCAGAGACCGTCCTTGTAGTTGATCGTGGAATACTCGACCTCGACCGTGACATCCCCCGCAGGCAGCCGTTCGTCGGGCAACTCCTGCAAGGCGGTCGTGGTCGTCCCGTCCTCGGCGCGTTCGGTCAGCAGGGCTCGGAACATCGCATCGCCTCTCTCAGTTGGGGCCGTGCCAGTCGATCTGGCAGATCTCGGCCGAACGGCCGTCGAAATCCCACACGCGGCCGCGGTCGCGCACGCGCCCCTTCGTCGCCGTCGCCACGGTGATGTCGGGGCCCATCCAGTAGCCCGTGTTGGTGATGACGACATCGCGCGCGGGGTCGGGGCCGGGGATGGGGATGATCTCTCCCTGGATCTTGCGGCCGACCGTCAGGCGGCGGGTCTTGCCCTCGGTCTCGAAGCGCACGGGGGCGCGCTCGGCGCCGAGGAACTCGCCCACCAGCAGCCCGAACAGGCCCGTCGTCCCCCGCGCCTTCCCCGAAAAGATCCGCACCAGCGCCTCGAACGCCTCGGCCGAGGCCGCCTCGTCGATATAGGCGCCGACCTTCCAGTTGCCGCGCCCCATGTTGCCGGGAATGTCCATCAGCAGCCCGACCGCAAGCCCCGACAGATCGGTGCCGCCATGGTGGCCCGCGTCGATCCGCACCCCGGCCCAGGCCTGGCAATAGCCCTCGGTCGGGGGATGGCGGCCGAGGCTGACCACGCAGGGGCAGAACACGGTGCAGTTGCAGTTGAGGATGAGTTCCCCGCGGATCACCCATTCCGGCAGCGTCTCGGCCATCTTTCCCCCTATCCCGGCGCGGCGCCGAGGATCATCGTGGCGCCCCCCCCGAGCATCAGCGCCCAGCCGGCCGGGCGCGTGAGCCAGGCGCCGCTGCGGGGCAGTTTCTCGGCCACGACGAACACCGTCGCCGCCCCCATCCACACAAGGTTCATCGTCCCGCCGACGAAGGCAAGCGCCATCAGCGCCCAGCAGCAGCCGAGGCAGGTCAGCCCCATGCGCGCGCCCATCCCGGCCGCTCCCCGCGCGCCGGGGCGCCAGATCGCGATGAAATGCGCAACCGGGTGGCGGCATTTGACAAGGCAGGCGTCCTTCAGCGCGCTGAACTGCCAGAGCCCGGCGCCGAGCATCACCGCCCCGGCCACCATGCCCGAGGCAAGCCGCCCGTCGGGCAGCAGAACGCCCATCCGCCCGAGCGCGCCCTGCACGCCGGCCGCGATCGTCGCGACGCCCAGCCAGACGAGCAGATATCCACCGACGAGCGCCGGCGCATGCGCGGCGCGTGCCGCGCCGCCACGCGCCAGGTCGTGCCAGGTCGCCAGCGCGGGGGCGAAGGCCGGCAGCATCATTGCGGCCGACATCGTCGCCCACATGGCCCAAAGCGCACCAAGGTCCGCGTCCCCCGCGTTGATGCAGAGCGATGCCCAGAAGGACGCATCCATCCCGGCCGCGACCGACGCGGGATCGGCACGGACCATTGCGAACAGCGCGACCCAGAGGCCGCAGACCGCCACGAAAAAGGCGATCCAGCCGAGGTCGCGCGATGCGGGCCGTGTCGCGATCATCCGCACTCCGATCCGGGCAGGCTGGACGAGCATAGAGGCGCGCGGCGCAGGCGCAATGGCCGGGCGCGGTTGTGGTGGACAAGGCCCGCGATGATGGTGCAGAGGTTTGCCGTGCCTCGCGCATCCGTCGGGGGCCACGCCGGTGATCCATGGTCCACTCCGTCGCCTCGGATAATGCGCGCACGACCGTCTGGGCCGTCGTCGTCGCGATCAGCGTCGCGCACATGCTCAACGACGTGTCGCAATCGCTCCTTTCGGCGCTCTATCCGGTGCTTCACGACGAATTCGCGCTGAGCTTCGCGCAGATCGGGTTTCTCGGCCTCGCGTTCCAGGTGACGGCCTCCTTCCTGCAGCCGGTGGTCGGGTTCGCGACAGACCGCCGCCCCATGCCCTATGCGATGGCCGTCGGGATGGGGTCGAGCCTCGCAGGGATCCTGCTGCTGGCGTTCGGGCAGAGCTATGGCGCGCTGCTCGCCGGTTCGGTCGCGCTCGGGATGGGCTCGGCCGTGTTTCATCCCGAGGCCTCGCGCGTCGCGCGCCTCGCCTCGGGCGGGCGCTTCGGCGCGGCGCAGTCGTTCTTTCAGGTCGGCGGCAATCTCGGGCATGCGGCGGGGCCGCTGTTGGCGGCGTTTGTCGTCATCCCGCTCGGCCGGCCGGCGCTCGGGCTCTTCTCGCTGATGGCGCTTGCGGGCGTGATCTTGCTTGCGCGGGTGGGGGCGTGGCATGCGCGCGAGATGCGCGCGCAGGTGCGCGCCAGCATCGCCCCGACCGCTGCCGTCCCGATCCGGCGGCCGCGCCTGATCCTCGTGCTCGGCGTCCTCGCGATCCTGGTGTTCTCCAAGAACATCTATACCGCCGGCATCTCGAGCTATTTCACCTTTTTCCTGATCGACCGCTTCGCCCTCTCGACCCAGGACGCGCAACTCATGCTCTTCGTCTTTTTTGTCGCCTCGGTCCTCGGGGTGGCGACGGGGGGCGTGATCGGCGACCGGATCGGGGTTCTGTGGGTGATCTGGATCTCGATCCTCGGCGTTCTGCCCTTCACGCTGATGCTGCCCCACGCCGACCTTTTCTGGACCGGCGTTCTGGCCGCGATCATCGGGTTCGTGATCTCCTCGGCCTTTCCGGCGATCGTCGTGATGGCGCAGGAACTCGTGCCCGGGCGGATCGGACTGATCGCGGGGCTCTTCTTCGGCATGGCGTTCGGGATCGGCGGGATCGCCGCGGGCGTGCTCGGCCTTGTCGCCGACGCGCGCGGCATCCGCTTTGTCTTCGAGGTCTGCGCCTGGCTGCCGGCGTTCGGGCTGCTCGCGATCGTGCTGCCGAGCCGGCGCGAGATGGTCGCGCCGATCTGACCCACTGGCGGGCGGAGTTATTGCGCCATCTGCGACAGGTCGATCCCGTTCACGAACATCGCCATGTCGGGCGTGATCTCCACATCGAAGACGAGGGTGCCGGCGGGGCCCTCCGGGGCAGGCTTGCCGAGCCCCTGGAGCAGGAGCAACCCCGCCACCGCGCCCTGTCCGTCCGCGCCGAGCGCGCCCGATTGGGCGTCGGCGATCAGGGCCTCGAGGCCGCGCATCCTTACCTCGAACCTGCCTTCGGGCGCGAACACGCCGGCCATGCCCAGCCGCCCCTTGGTCGTCATGCCGAAGCCCGGCGTGCTGAGGTCGAGCCGGTCGATCCGCAACGCGGGGTTCGACGCCATCACCGCGCCCAGCACGAGCTGCCCGATCTGCCCCTGATGATCCGGATTGGTCGGATCGAGGCCGACGGCCGAGGCGATCATCTCTCGCAGTGGCAGGTTCTCGAGCGCAAAGGCGATATCCAGATCGCCCTGCCGCAGCGACGGGGGCAGCGTCGGATCGTCGAAGTCGAGGCCGCCGAGCGACAGCCCGAGCCGGATCTCGGCGAGCTCGCCGACCGGACTCAGCCCGATCGAGGTCTCGGCCCGGCCGAGGCGGAACGGCGTGCCGTCCGCGTCCATGCCATCGATCCCCTCGACATAGAACCTCGTGTCGGAACTGCCCCACGTCGTCGACAAGAGGACCGGCAACACCGTCGAGAGCATCTGCGCGGGGTCGGCGTCGGGGTCGAGGCCAGAGCCGAGCGCATCGTTCAGCGCCTGCATGCCCGCCATGTCGGTGCCCTCGCTCGTCCCCTCGATACCCGCCCTCGAAATGCTGAAGCGGCCCTCGGACGATTCGACCGCGATGCGCTGCATCTCGAACTCGGCCCGGCCGTCATAGAGGCCGTCGCCGCGCGCCTCGGTTTCGAGTTCGAGCCGGATCTGACCGACCGAGAGGGTGTCGGCCTCATCCACCAGCCGAAGTGCGACCTCGCGGATATCGATGTCGTAGCCGATCATCGCATCGAAGGCCTCAAGATAGCTGCCGCCGATGCGCGCTGACGACCAGACCAGATCGCCCACCTGCCGGCCGCCCTCTGACACCACGATCCGCGGTCCGGGGGTCAGCGACCAGCCGGTCGTGCCGTCGCCCTTGTTGGTCAGATCGAGGATGACGGTCCCGAATTCGAACCGGACCTGCGCCATGGCGGCCACGAAATCGGGAAACTCCAGCCGGACGCTTCCGCCTGATCCGGTGGCGCCGACGGGGCGCGAGGTGGCAAAGACGACCTCTTCGCCGATCTCCTGCGAAAGCGACTGGCGCGTTTGTTCGAGCGCGGCGACGATATCGCGCGCGCGAGCTTCGGCCGGGCTGCCGGGTGCGGCCTCGACCGCGAGGGTGCGGTCGGCGACGGGCGCTGCCGGAGCGGGTGCCGCAGGTGCCGCGACGCCGCCCCCGGCGCCCGCCGACGCACCGGCGCTGATGACCAGATCGCTCGCCGCGATCGAGGGTTCGATCACCCCGATCCAGAGCGCGTATTGCCCGCCCGCCGCCTTGCCGAACTCGACCGCGGGGTTCAGCGTGTCGGTATCGTCATTGCAATGGGCGGTGCCATCGGGCGCAAGGACGACAAGCGTCGTGTCCGCGCCCGAATAGGCCTCGATGCGCAAGCCGATGACCGGCCCCTCGAGGCTGAGCGTCAGGTCGGGTTGCGCGGCGTTGACGAACCCCACGCAATCGGGCCCGAAGTCCGCCGCGCTGTCGCCGCCGCCCGCGTCGATCGCGATCTCGCCGATGATCCCGCGGCTGCCCGCCGCGACCGGCACATCGCCATAAAGCCCCTCATACCCCTGCGCGTCGAGCGGAAGGGGGGCAAGCGCTGAAGTCGCCGCAAGGAAAACGCCGACCGCCGCCGCGCGGCGGAACCGGGAACTCGCCATCGTCTGCACCTTTCGGATCAATGTCCCAGCCTTAAATGTCCGATCATCCCTGTCAAGCGTCGGCAAGCACACGTTGCGCGACGTGGCGCGCGATCGGCAGCGCCGCCGTCGCCGCCGGCGAGGGGGCATTGCACACATGCAGGCTGCGTGGCGTCTCGACGAAGAGGAAATCGTCGAGGATCCGCCCGTCGCGCCCGACCGCCTGCGCCCGGATGCCGGGGCGATAGGGAACGAGATCGTCGATCCCGATCCGCGGGCAATAGCGGCGCACCTTGGCCAGATAGGCGGCCTTGGAGAGCGATCCGCGCGCCTCGTCGATCGCCGCCCGCCCGTGCCGCGCCAAGAGCCGCCAGAACCCGCCATAGCCGAGGCTTTCGGCAAGGTCGCGCGCCGAGATCTCGCGCCCGTAGCCCTCGCGCGCGGCCGCGAGCACTGCATTGGGCCCGACCGTCAGCCCCCCGTCGAGCTTGCGCGTGAGGTGGACGCCCAGAAAGGGGCGCTCGGGGTCGGGAACCGGATAGATCAGCCGGCGCACGAGGTCGGGGGGCTGGTTGCGGATGCGGTAGTATTCGCCGCGAAAGGGGATGATGCGGAAATCGACCTCGGCACCGAAGGCGCGCGCCATCCTGTCGGCATGGAGCCCCGCGCAGACGACGACCCGCCCGGCCTCGATCCGCCCCCCGTCGGCAAGCCGAAGGCCAACCGCCTGCGCCCCCTCGGTCGCGCCCGTCACGGCGGTGCCGAAGCGGAACTCGGCGCCCCGGTCGGCCAGGATGCGCGCCATGCGCCGCGCCACCGCCCCGTAATCGACGATCCCGGTCGAGGGCGACCACAGCGCCGCCTCGGCCGCGATCGCGGGCTCGAGTGCGCGCGCCTCGGCGCCCGTCAGGGGTTCGACCTCGACCCCGTTCTCGGCCGCCCGCCGCGCGAGCGCCGCAAGCCGCGCGGCCTCGGGCGCATCGACCGCGACGATGAGCTTGCCGCAACGTTCCCACGCGATCCCCTCGGCCGTGCAGAAATCGGCCATCTCGGTCTTGCCCTCGCGGCAGAAGCGGGCGCGCGCGCTGCCGGGGGTGTAATAGACGCCCGCGTGGATCACGCCCGAATTGCGCCCCGTCTGGTGCAGGGCGGGCTCGGCTTCCTTCTCGATCACGACGAGGCGCGCGGCGGGCGCGCGCCGCTGCAATTCGAGCGCGGTCGCAAGGCCCACGATGCCCGCGCCGATGACGGCGAAATCGGTCGTCGCGCTCATGCGCTGAGGCCGATGCGGGCGCGGATCGCGCCGTCGCGCAGCGCCACCTCGGCGCCGCGAAATTCGTCCGCCTCGGGCCCGCACATCCACAGAAGCGCGCGCGCCGGCCATTCGGGCGGCACATGCACCGACCAGTCGAGCTGGCTGATCGGGTTCATCCCGCTCGCGCGGATGGCGCGCTGCATCTCGGTCGCGACCGTCCCGGGCGAGAGGCTGAGGACGCGCACCCCCGCCGCCCCGGCCTCGAGGTGGGCGGCGCGCGTCAGCATGAAGGCCCCGGCCTTGGCCGCGCAATAGCTGCTCCAGCCCTCGCGCGGGTCGTGGGCGGCGCCCGAGCCGACGGTCAGGATCGTGCCGCGACCGCGCGCGATCATGCCAGGCAGCACCGCGCGCATCCCGTGAAAGACGCCCTTGAGCGTGATGTCGATGGCCCGCCCCCACGCCTCGGGGTCGGCCTCGGCCATGAGTGCTATGGGCTCGATCACGCCCGCGTTGTTGATCAGCACCTCGACCGGGCCGAAGGTGCCCTCGGCCGCGCCGATCGCGGCGACAAGGGCGCGCGCGTCCGCCACATCCGCCACGGCCGCCCGCGCCCGGGGGCCGATTTCGGCGGCAAGCTCCGCAATCCCGGCCCGGCTGCGCGCGATAAGGGTCACCCGCGCGCCCGCCTCGGCGAAGGTGCGCGCCGCCGCCGCGCCGATTCCGCGGCTCGCGCCGGTGATGACGACATGGGCATTCTTGACCATCGGGTTTTCCTTTCGCATCTGAGCCCCATCTAATCCCCACGGCGGGCGATGGACCAGACCCCGCGCGGCGCCACCATCGAGGAAGGAAGGACACCCCATGGCCCACGATCTTGAAGGATTGACGGCGGCGATGCTTCAGGCCGCGCGGCGCGCCGGGGCGGACGCGGCCGATGCGCTGGCCGTCGCGGGGTCGTCCGTCTCGGTCGAGGTGCGGGGCGGGCGGCTCGAACATGCCGAGCGCGCGGACGGCGTCGATCTGGGGCTGCGGGTGCTGATCGGGCGGCGGCAGGCCTGCGTCTCGGCGTCTGACACCTCGGCGCGCACCATCGCCGAAATGGCCGAGCGCGCGGTGGCGATGGCGCGCGAGGCGCCCGAGGATCCGACGGCGGGCCTTGCCGATCCGGCCCAACTTGGCACCCTGCGCGAGGGCGCGACGCTCGAGCCCTGCGACCCCGCCCCCGAACCGGCGCCCGCCGATCTGCAGCGCGACGCCGCCGAGGCCGAGGCGGCGGCGCTTGCGGTCGCGGGCATCTCGCAGGTTGATGGCGCGCATGCGGGCTATGGCCGCAGCCACGGGCACATGGCCGCGACCAACGGCTTTTCGGCCGGCCTCAGCCGCAGCAGCCGCTCGGTCTCCTGCACCGCGATCACGGGCGAGGGGACGGGGATGGAGCGCGACTGGGCGGGCGAATCGCGCGTCTGGCAGGCCGACCTGCCCACCCCGGCCGAGGTCGGACGCCTTGCGGCCGAGCGCACGCTCGCGCGTGCCGGCGCCCGCCGCCCGCCGACCGGGGCATTCCCCGTCATCTTCGATGAGCGCGTGGCATCCTCGCTGATCGGCCACCTTGTCGGCGCGGCGAACGGCGGGGCGGTGGCGCGCGGGGCAAGCTGGCTGCGCGACGCGCTGGGCACGCAGGTGCTGCCGCGCGGCCTCTCGCTGCGCGAGGATCCGCACCGGCCGCGCATGTCCTCCTCGCGGCTGTGGGATGCCGAAGGGCTCGCGACGCGGCCGCGCGACATCGTGGCGGACGGGATGCTGATGTCCTACGTCCTCGACCTCGCGACGGCGCGCAAGCTCGGGATGCAGAGCACCGCCAACGCCGGGCGCGGCACCTCGGGCCCGCCGAGCCCGGGGACGACGAACCTCGACCTGACGCAAGGCAGCGCGGATCGCGCGGCGCTGGCGCGGATGATGGGGCGGGGGCTGATCGTCACGGGGCTGATCGGATCGACGATCAACCCCACCACGGGCGATTACTCGCGCGGGACGAGCGGCCTCTGGGTCGAGGGCGGCGAGGTCGTGCACGCCGTCAACGGCTGCACCATCGCGGGCAACCTGCGCGAGTTCCTGCCGCGAATCATCCCCGCCAACGATGCGCGGATGCACCTCTCGACGCGCGTCCCGAGCCTTCTGGTCGAGGGGCTGATGCTCGCGGGGGAGTGATCGGGCGCCGCTCCACGCCGGGATTTCCATCCAGACGCGCAATTTGCGTTGACTTTCTCGCAAGGCTAGACGGAAGTCGGGGCCGCGCCGGGGTCGTGCGCGGCCGTTCACCTGCCGCTAAGGCGTTCGGGCGAAGGGTCGCGGTGGCCTCGTGCCATTTCGATGACCCAGCCCTTCGGCCCCATGGCGCGTATTGCCCACCTGCTTCTCTGCCATCGCAATCCCGAGGGGATCGCCGAACAGGCGCGCCTTCTTGCGGCACAGGGGGATTTCGTCGCGATCCACTTCGACGCCGGCGCCTCGGGTGCGGACTTCGCCCGGCTGCGCGAGGCGCTCGCCGGCGCGCCCCGCGTGGTCTTCGCCGATCGGCGCCACCGCTGCGGCTGGGGCAGCTGGAGCCTCGTCGCGGCCACGATCGCAACCGCGCGCACGGCACTCGGCGCCTTTCCCGAGGCGACGCATTTCATCCTGCTGTCGGGCGATTGCTGGCCCATCAAGCCCGCCGAACGGATCAGGGCGCGCCTCGATACCGACGGGCGAGACCGCATCGAATGTGCCGATTTCCTGACCTCGGGCTGGATCCGCACGGGGCTGGTCGAGGAGCGGCTGCTCTATCGCCACCCCTTCAACGAGCGCACGCAGCGCCGGCTGTTCTATGCCGGACTCTGGGTGCAGCGACGGCTGGGGTTGCGCCGCGCCCTGCCGGCGCGGCTGCGGATTCGCATCGGGTCGCAGTGGTGGTGCCTGCGCCGGCGCACGCTCGAACGCGTGCTCGACTTCGGCGCGCGGCGCAGGGATGTCATGCGCTTCTTCCGCTCGACATGGATCCCGGACGAAACCTATTTCCAGACCCTCGTCCATCACCTCGTGCCCGTGGCCGAGATCGATGCCCGCCCGTCAACCTTTCTGGGCTTCACCGATTACGGCATGCCCGTCGTCTTTCACGACGATCATTACGATCTGCTGGTCAGGCAGGACCATTTCTTTGCGCGCAAGGTCTCGGCAAACGCCCACGGGCTGAAGCGGCGGCTGCGCGCGCTGCATGCCGACACCTCGGCCGAGATACCCGCAAGCGATGACGGGCATGCCACGATCGCCTATCTGCGCCGACTCGGGCGCGAGGGTCTGCGCGCCGCGCAGCCGGCGTGGGAACGCGATGCCGCGCTCTCGCCCGAGCAT
>CAYYJB010000070.1:0-10786 GCA_964472135.1 uncultured Gemmobacter sp. | reverse complement strand
GGTGGTCTGACCGCCGCCGCCTGATCGCGACCCTTGCCGCCAGCGCGGCACTGGCAGGGTGCGGGTTCGCGCCCGCGCTGGGACCCGGCGGGGCGGCCGCGCGCCTTCGGGGGCGCATCGCGCCGGATGAGCCGACCTCGACCGCCGCCTTCGAATTCGTCCGCGCCATCGAGGAGCGTTTCGGCCCGCCCGGCGCCGCGCCGCTGTCGCTTGGCTATGCGCTCGGCTTCTCGCAGCGGGCGGCGGGCGTCGTGCCGGACGGAACTGCGGTGCGCAACGTCCTCGAGGGCAGCGTGAGCTTTGCGCTGCGCGACGCGACCGGCGCCGCCATCGCCACCGGCCGCATCGTCGATGCGACCACATGGTCGACCGGCGGCACCGCGGCCGCCGCGGCCGCGGCCGAGATCGACGCGCAGCGCCGCCTCGTGCGGATCCTCGCCGACCGGGTCGCCGCCGCCGTCGTCGCCGCCGATCCCGAAGGCGCGCCGTGAAGCTCGGGGGGCGCGACGCGGCGCGGTTCCTCGCGCGGCCCGACCCGGCGCGACCCGCCATCCTGCTGCACGGCGCCGACCCGATGCGCGTCGCGCTTAAGCGCCAGGATCTGGTCGCGGCGCTGATCGGCCCCGAGGGTGTCGCCGAAATGCGGCTGGAGCGGCTGTCGGCCGCGGAGGTGCGGCGCGACCCCGCGTCGCTTGCCGACACGCTGCGCGCGCGGGGCTTTTTCGGCGGCCAGCGCGCCGTCCTGATCGAGGATGCGACTGACGCCATGGCGCCCGCCTGCGCGGCGGCCCTCGGCGACCGGGCCGAGGGGGATGCGGTGCTGGTCGTGGCGGCGGGCGCGCTCGGTTCGAAATCGGCGCTGCGCAAGCTGTTCGAGGATCATCCCGCCGCGGTCTCGATCGCCGTCTATGACGATCCGCCCAGCGCCGACGAGGTCGGGGCCATGCTGCGCGCGGCCGGAATCATCGAGGTCGCGCCCGCCGCCTCGGCCGAGATGATGGCCCTTGCGGCCGTCCTCGACCCCGGCGATCTGCGCCAGACGATCGAGAAGATCGCGCTCTACAAGATCGGCGATCCGACGCCGCTGACGGCGGGGGATATCGCGGCCTGCGCGCCGGCCGCACTCGGGGCCGACATCGACGAGGCGGTCGATTGCGTGGCCGACGCCCGCCCCGAGGATCTCGCGCGGGTGCTCGGGCGCTGCGCGGCGCAGGGCGTCGGCCCGGTCGCGCTCTGCGGTGGCGTGACGCGGCACTTCCGCGTGCTCCATGCCGCGGCGAGCGATCCGGGCGGGGCCGAGGCCGGGGTCGGCCGGATGCGCCCGCCGCTGTTCGGCGCCCGCCGCGACCGCGTCCTGCGTCAGGCCCGCGCCTGGGGGCCGGCGCGCCTCGAAGATGCCCTCGCGATGCTCGCCGATACCGAGATCGCGTTGCGCTCGACCGCGCGCGCGCCGACGCAGGCCAGCCTGGAGCGGACGCTGCTGCGCCTTGCGATGCTGAACCGCCGATAGGAGATGATGATGCCCGACACCCCCTACACGATCATCGGCCCGGTCCGCAGCCGAACCGCGCGCGTCCTCTGGACGCTCGAGGAACTCGGCCTTGCCCATGAGCATCTGCCGTCGCTGCCACAGGCCGAGGATGTGCGCGCCCTGAACCCTTCGGGCAAGGTCCCGGTGCTGGTGGCGGATGGCGTGCCGATCACGGATTCGGTCGCGATCATGCAGTTCCTCGCCGACCGGCACGGCGGGCTCACGCATCCGGCCGGCACGATCGACCGGGCGCATCAGGATGCGCTGACGCACCTCATCCTCGACGAGATGGACGCGCTCCTGTGGACCGCGGCGCGGCACAGTTTCATCCTGCCGCCCGAGATGCGCCTGCCCGCAATCAAGCAGAGCCTGATGTGGGAATATGAACGCAACCTCGGCCGGATCGCGACGCGCCTCGGGCGGGGGCCGTGGCTGATGGGGGATGTCTTCACGATACCCGACATCCTGCTTGCCCATTGCGTCGGCTGGGCACGCGCCGCGAAGTTTCCCGATCCGCCCGCGATCATCGCCGAGCACCACGCGCGCGCAACCGCACGCCCCGCATGGGCGCGCGCGATGCGGGGCTGACCCCCCCCTCGCAGCGCGGGCGCGCGCGCCCTATATCCCGCCGGGGCGACGGGTGCTGGAGGGCGGGATGGACGGGGACGGGTGGGCAAGGCTGGCGTATCTGGGCCTGCTGCTCGTGGCCGTCGGCGGCTGGTTCGTCGTCGAACATCGCCGGCGCATGGGCAGGGCCCTGCGCATGGCGCTGGTCTGGGGGCTGATCTTTCTGGGCGTGATCGCGGCGCGGGGGCTCTGGCAGGATGTGCGCGACGATATCGTGCCGCGTCAGGCGATCGTCGCCGAGGGCGGGCGCATCGCGTTGCCGCGCGATCCCGACGGGCATTTCCACCTCGTGCTCGAGGTGGGCGGCGTGCCGGTGCGCTTCATGGTGGACACGGGCGCAACCTCGGTCGTGCTGTCGAACCGCGATGCGGAACGGCTGGGGATCGACCGCCGCGCGCTCGTCTTTACGGGCAGCGCGCGCACCGCGAACGGCACCATCCGCACCGCGCGCGTCATCCTCGAGGATGTGACGCTCGGGGGGCTGCCAGAGCCGCGCATCCTCGCCTGGGTCGGCGATGGCGAGCTTGCGATGTCGCTGCTCGGGATGGATTTCCTCGACCGCTTCGCCTCGGTCGAGATCGCGGGCGACAGGCTGGTGCTGCGCCGCTGAGGGTTCAGTAATCGCGCTCGAAGAAGAGGCCGAGCCCGGTCGAGCCATCTGCGCCCGCCCGGCCGCGCGCCGTCAGGGCCGGACTGAGATCGAGGTTGAGCGTCACCTCGCTGCGCCCTTCGGCGCCGATCAGGATGTCGGCATAGACGTTTTCGGACAGATACTTGCCCGCCCGGACCGCCGCCGCGCCGTCATCCTCGGTGATGAGGTCGAGATCGTCGAGCCCCGCCTCGCGGCGCAGCCGCGAGACGACGCCCTCGCTCGTCGCGCCTGCCAGCTGCGCGATCGCCGAGGCGAGCTGCGCCGTCTGGATCGGCGAGAGCGACGACAGGTTGCGCCCGAAGAGGAGCTGCGCGAGCACCTCCTCCTCGGGCAGTTCGGGGCTTGAGCGGAAATGGACCTCTGGCCGCGCCGCTGTGCCCGTCACCTCGACCCGCGCCTCGCCCGCGCTGGTGCGTGTCGCCGCCACGAGCGACAGGCGCGGCACGAAGCGTCCCTCGAGCGAGAGGTTGCCCTCGGTGAGCTCGAACCGCTTGCCAAGCACCTCGATCCGGCCCCGGATCAGGTTGAAGCCGCCGCTCGGGATCACGGCGCGGGTGGTTCCCTGCAGTCGCACGGCACCCCCGAGTTCCGCATCGAGCCCCCTGCCGCGCAGAAAGATGCGCTGCGGTGCCTCGATGGCGAGATCCACCCGCAGGTTGCGGCCGTTGCCGTTCGGATCGCTGTCCGCCGTGCCGTCGATGCCAGCCCGGGCGCGGGTTTCGCGCGCCGCCGCCGTCTCTCCGACATGCCGAAGCTCGGGCAGAAGCGCGTCGGCCGTGACCGTCGCCCCGCGCGCGAGGCGCAACTCGCCCTCGGCGAGGATGATCCGCCCGCTCAGCACGCCACCGCCGCGCAGCGGACCGTCGAGCGACAGCGTGCCAGAGGCGCGCGTCTGATAGCGGTTCGGATCGCGCAGCACCGCCCCCTCGAGCCGCAGCGCGAGGTTCGCGGTGCGCGCGGGGTCGAGCCCGAGGCTCCCGTCCAGGGCCATGCTGCCGCCACCCTCGGGCCGGCCCCTGATCGTGATGTCGGCCACCCCGTCATCGAGCGCGATCCGCCCCTCCAGCCCGCCGATCGCGACGGCCGGGTAGGGATTGAGCGCGCGCACCCCGCGTAGCGTGATCTCGCCACCGAGCGATCCGACCGCGAGCGGCCCGCGCAGGCTGAGGTCGAAGGCGACGGGGCCTTGCAGCGAGACGGGCGCGACGAAGACATTCGCGAGCGCCGCGTTCGCGGTGCCGCGCAGCGCGAGGTTCACCCGCCCCGTGGCCGCGACGACATCGCCCTGCAACGTCGCATCGAGCCCCGCCGGTCCCTTGGCGAAGAGGTTGACAGTCGCGGTGCCGTTCCATTCATCGACCGACCCGCGCAGGCTGACAGCGCCGGGGATCTCGGGCAGGAGCGCCCCGAGATCGGCAAGTTGCGCCGTCAGTTCCACCCGCGAGAGGGCGCCTTCGCGGCTGCCGCTCGCCTCGGCGCTGAACCGGGCCCCCTCAAGGCGGAGGGTTTCGAGCCGCAGGGCGCCATCCTGCCGGCGCGCCTTGAGCGCGAGCGTCGTCGTCCCGCCGAGCAGCCGGTCGAGCCCGCCCGCCCCGAGCGCGACGTCGCGTGCCTCGCCCTCGAGCGTCAGCCGCTCTGCCCCGTCGGCGTTCGCGACCTCTGCCCGAAGCACGAGCGCCCCGCCATAGCCCGGTCCGAGCGCCGCCAGATCCGGCACCTCGACGCGCCCGGCGAAATCCGATCCCGATCCCGTTACCCGCCCCGACGCCTCGGCGGCAAGGCTCGGGGTCGAGAGTTCGAAGCGCGAGATCTCCAGCCCCTCGGCGCTGCGCGTCGCCCCGAGCACCAGATCGCTGTCCCCCGCGAGCAGGCCGTCAAGTTCCGCGCTGCGCCCGATCGAGACGTCACGACCCGCCGCCGACACGTCGGTCGTCGCCACCCCGTCGCGCAGCCGGTGGGCGATGCGTGCCTCGGCGCTGCCGCCATAACCCGGGCCGAGCCGCGACAGATCGGGCAGCGCGACAAAGGCATCGACCTGCGCGGCCCCCGTCGCGAGGCGGCCGTCGAGCGTCGCGCGGAGCGCCCCGGACTCGATCCCGAGCCCGCTGATCGCGATCCCGTCCCGGTCGCGGCGCAGCGCCCCTTCGAGCCGCGAGGGGCCCGCCATCAGCGCGTCGAGTTCCGGCTGCCCGACCGACAGATCGTCGGCATCGACCCGCAGCGTGCCGTCGAACCCGCCGATAAAGGGGGCGACCACGCCGCCAAAGGCGATCCGGCCGCTGCCCCCGAGCGGCTCGCCCGCGACGGCGGCAAAACGCCCCAGATCGGCGATCTCGGCCAGAACCGTCCCGCCGATCTCGAGGGTCGGGCCGCTTTGGTCGATCTCGACCGCGCCGCCGACCGTCATGCCTGCGCCACGGAAGTCGAGCCGGGGCAGCGAGAGGGGCGCGCCGGCGCGCCAGACAAGATCGACCTCGCCGCGCAGTTCGGTACCGAGCGCCTCCGCGAGCGCCGGGTCGGCCATGGCGATGTCCTGTGCAAAGAAGACGACGCGGCCCTCGGCGGCATTCTGCGACCCGCCCGCCCGGTCGAGGGCGATCCGTCCCCCGCCCTCGAGCCGCACCCGCCCGAGCGTTCCCGCCTCGTGGCGCAGCCCATCGAGCGTGCCGGTCAGCCGCCAGCCCTGATCGCGCGCGGCGTCAAAGCCGAGGTCGAGCCGCAGCGCCCCGACCTCGATCGCGCTGCCCGGGCCGGGCAGGCGCACCGGCCCCCCGTCGGGGTCGAGCAGGCCCACCCGCAGGTCGATCCGCTCGGGCCAGCCGTCGGGCGCGATCTCGACCGCGCCCCCGACCGAAAGCTGGCGCGAGCCGATGCGCAACTCATCGATGCCCAGACCGCCGGCGGCCGGTCGTCGGGCACGCAGCGCGATCTCGGTCTCGGGCCCGAAAAACGCGCGCTGGTCGGGCGGGATGAGCGGGGTAGGATCGCCCGCGAGCGCGAGCGTCAGGACACGCGCGCCCGTCTGCGCCTCGGTTCCGACCCCGACCCCGCCAAGGAGCCGCACCTCGCCCCCGCTCGAGAGGCTGAGGTCAGCCGCGAAATCCGAAAGCGGGCCGATGCCCTGCGCCGACAACTCAATCGCCGGCCGCTCGGGCACGCCGGCCAGTTTCGTCACGATGCCGTCCGGCCCCTCGCTGACTGCGAGGTCGAGCCGCAAGAGCCCGGTCGCGTTCTCGAAGGCGATGGCACCCCGGAGCATCCCCTCGCCGCCATCCATCCGTTTCAGCATGAGGTCGGCCTGCCCCTCGCCGTTCGCCAACCGCGCGCGCGCCTCGAACGTGGCCTCGACCCGCTCGCCAAGGACCGCGGGCCCAAGCACGAGCGCACGCGCCGCGATCTCGTTGATCGCGATCGACAGCGGCAGTTCGGGCAGGACGAAGGGCGCGCGCGTCTCTGGCGTCGGCAGCCGGTCCGGGTCAGGCGCGGGCAGGCGATGCAGTTCGATCTGCCCGGCTCCGAGATAGGAGATCTCGAGCGAGCGGCGCATGAGCGCGCTGCGCGACCAGTCGATTTCCACCTCGCGCAGCGTCAGCCACACGCCCCCCGCATCGGCGATGGTGATGAGGCGCGCGCGCGCCTGTGCCGACAACGCGCCTTCGAACCCCTCGATCCGCACGCTGCGGCCCTGATCCGACAGCAGATCCTGCAGCAGCGCGACCAGCGCGCCCTCGTCGTCGGCGCCCTGCTGGGCACGCGCGGGGCCAGAAAGGGCCAGTCCGAGGCAGATCAGCGACAGCGCGAGGGCACGCCACATCAGAACGCCTGACCGATCCCGATGTAAAGCTGCCCGCCGTTGCCGGTCGCCCCGCCAGTCGGAAAGCCGAAGTCGAACCGCATCGGACCGATCCCCGTGTCATAGCGTAACCCGAACCCGGCGCCAGCATGCCACAACCCCGCCGGGATGTCGAAGGATCGTGTGCCGATCCGGCCGTAATCGGCAAAGACCACCGCGCCGAGCTTGCCCCGCAGGCGGGTGCGCAGTTCGAACGAGCCCGCAAGGAAATAGCGCCCGCCGACGCTGCACCCCGTGCTGCCGAGCGCGAGCGCGGCATCGCGGCAGATCGACAGGTCGAGCGAGCGGTAGGGCTGCCCCCTCACGGTTCCGGCCCCGCCCGAGCGGAAGAGGTATTCGCGCGGCGTCCGCGCGAGTTCGGCCCCCTCGACCGCGCCCGCCTGAAGCCGTGCGGCAAGGGTGACGCCTTCGGCCAGGTTGCGATAGCCGCGCGCATCAAGCGTCAGCCGCAGGCCGTCATCGGTCGCGCCGACGCCGCGGAAGGGCATCGCGCCAAGGTCGACCAGATATCCCGCACGCGGATCGAGGAGATCGTCGCGGCGATCCCACTCGGCCCCGAGCGGCAGCGCGACGGAGCGGAAATAGGTGCGCGCAACCGGCGCCGCGTCGCGGTCGGTCGTTTCCTCGACCGAGATCTCGACCCCGCCGCGCAGCGTCAGCAGATCCGAATAGACATGCGTGAGCCGGACCGACACCTCGCCCGACTTCGTCAGCACCGGCCCGTCCTCGGTCTGTGCGAGGTTCAGCCCGAACCCAAGGCTCGTGTCGGGCGAGAAGGTCGCGGGACGTTCGAAGAGCGCGCCGAGGCGATAGTCGATGCCCGGCAGCTTGGCGCCGATCTGCGCGATCGCGGCATCGAGGCGCAACCGCTCGGCGCCGCCCAGCAGGTTGCGGTGCAGCCAGTAGGCCGATACCGCGACGCCCTCGTCGCTCGAGGTTTCGGCGCCGAAGCCGATCCGGCGCGGCGCGTTGTCAAGCACCGTCATCACCGCGTCGATGCTGCCGTCGGCGTTGATGGCATCCGCCTCGACGATCGAGACGGCGCGGAAGGTGCCGGTGCGGCGCAACCGCTCGACCGAGCGTTCGAGCGTCTCTGGAGAGAAGGGCGCGCCCTGCGGAAAACCGGCAATCGCCGCGATCCGCTCGGGGCGGACGCGCGAATCGCCCGCGAGGCGAAGCTGGCCGAAAATGGCGCGCGGCCCGGGATCGACACGGGCGCTCACGTCGAGCGCGCGCGCCCCGTGGCGGGCGATCAGGCTCTGATCCGCGATCCGCGCCGTTGGATGGCCGGCGGCGCGCCACCCCTCGATGGCGGCGGCGGCAGCGTCGGTCACGACCCTGCTGCCGGCCGGCAGCCCGGGTGCGAAGTTCGGCGGCAGGGCGCCGCCGGGCGCCAGCGGCCCGATATCGGCGGCGCCGAAGGCAAAGGTCGGGCCCGGCGCGATCGCGATCTCGACCTCTCCGATCGCGCGCGGTGCATCGAGCGGGGCGATCCCCGCCGCCTCGGCCCCGTCGATGCGGATCGAGATCGCGCCGCCATAGCGCCCCGAGGCATAAAGAACGCCGAGCAGCCGCTGATAATCCGCCTGCGCCGCGGCAAAGATATCCTGCGCCGAGACGCGGCCCTCGCGCTCGGCCTCGAGCACGAGCGAGGCCGCGCGCAATGCCTCCTCGATGCCCGGATCCGTCTGCGCGACCCGAAAGCGCACCCCGTCAAGCGCGCCAACCGGCCACGCGAGCGTCAGCGCAGCCGCAAGTGCCAATCCAGCCGCACGACGCATCTTGCCCTTTCCCGGCGGATCCGTGGCCCTGCGGCCCGCCATTCCGAACGCCGCGACCGCCTCAGGCGAAGGTCAACGGCCTGTCGCCCCCCGAGTCGCGGATGAATGTCTGCAGTCCAATCCGGTTCAGAATCGCCAGAAATGGCCTCGGGTCAAGCTCTTCGACGTTGACCATTCGACGAACGTCCCAGGTGCCGTCGGCGATCAGCATCGCCGCCGCCACCGGCGGCACGCCGGCGGTGTAGGAAATCCCCTGCGATCCGACCTCCTCGAAGGCCTCGCGGTGGTCGGCGACGTTGTAGATGAAGACCTCGGCCGGCGCGCCGTCCCTGGTGCCCGCGACCAGATCGCCGATGCAGGTCTTGCCCGCATAGCCCGGCGCGAGCGATGCCGGATCGGGCAGCACCGCCTTCACGACCTTGAGCGGCACGACCTCGAGCCCCTCGGCCGTGCGCACCGGCTGTTCGGACAGGAGGCCTAGGTTCTTCAGCACGGTGAAGACGTTGATGTAGTGATCGCCAAAGCCCATCCAGAAACGCACATCCGCCTGCGGGAAATTGGCCGAGAGGGAATGCACCTCGTCGTGGCCCGTGAGATAGGCCTTCTGTCGGCCGACCACGGGCAGATCCCATTCGCGCCCGACCTCGAACATGCGGTTGTCGCGCCAGGCGCCGCCCTGCCAGGACCAGACCGTGCCCGTGAATTCGCGAAAGTTGATCTCGGGGTCGAAGTTCGTGGCGAAATAGCGCCCGTGGCTGCCGGCGTTGATGTCGATGATGTCGATCGCGCGCACGGTGTCGAGGTATTCCATCGCGGCAAGGCGGGCATAGGCGTTCACGACGCCCGGATCGAACCCCACGCCCAGGATCGCCGTCACCCCCGCATCGGCGCAGGCGGTGCGGCGCTTCCATTCGTGGTTGGCATACCAGGGCGGGGTTTCGCAGATCCTGCCCGGATCCTCGTGGATCGCGGTGTCGAGATAGGCCGCCCCCGTGGCGATGCAGGCCTCGAGGATCGGCATGTTGCAAAACGCCTGCGCGACGTTGATGACGATGCTGGCCCCCGTGCGGCGGATCAGCCCGGCAACGGCGCCGCTGTCCATCGCATCGATGCCATGCGCCGTGAAGCGGCCCGCGGCCTCGGGCCCCGCCTTGGCCGCGACCGAGGCGATGATCGCTGCGCATTTGGCCGGGCTGCGCGAGGCGATGTGCAGATCGCCGAAGACGGCCGCGTTCTGCGCGCATTTGTGCGCGACCACATGCCCGACCCCTCCGGCCCCGATGATGAGGACGTTGCGTTTCATGGCGATCCCTCCTTCAGTGCGTCACGACAGGCTTGCGGCATAGTCGCGATAATCGAAGCTGCGCACGACGCGCAGGCCCCCGTCCGCCTCGCGCAGCACGATCGCGGGCATGTTGAGGCCGTTGAACCAGTTCTTCTTGACCATCGTGTAACCGGCGGCATCGGCGAAAGAGATCCGGTCGCCCGCCTTGAGCGGCGCGGGCAGATGGAAGGTGCCGAAGACATCGCCCGCAAGGCAGGACTTGCCGCAGATCATCCATTCATGCGGTCCGGTCGGCCCCTCGATCCGTGCCGACTGGCGATAGATCAGCAGGTCGAGCATGTGCGCCTCGGTCGAGGCATCGACGATGGCGATGTTGCGCCCGTTCCACAGCGTATCGAGCACCGTGACCTCGAGCGTCGCGGCCCCGGTGATCGCGGCCTCGCCGGGTTCGAGATAGACCTGCACGCCGTGATCGGCCGCGAACCGCGCCAGCCGCGCCGCGAGGCGCTCGAGCGGATAGCCCGCGCCGGTGAAGTGGATGCCGCCCCCGAGGCTGATCCACTCCATCCGCCCGATCAGATGGCCGAAACGCGCCTCGATCTGGCCGAGCATCCGGTCGAAGAGGTCGAAATCGGCGTTCTCGCAGTTGTTGTGGAACATGAAGCCCGTGACGCGGCCGAGCGCGCGCGCCACCACCTCGGGGTCGTGTTCGCCCAGCCGCGAAAAGGGCCGCGCGGGGTCGGCCAGATCGAAGCCCGAGCTGCTGATGCCGGGGTTGACGCGCAGGCCCTGCGGCAGCCCGGCGACCATCGGCCCGAAGCGGTCGAGCTGCGAGAGCGAGTTGAAGATCACCTTGTCCGCAAGGGTCGCGACCTCGGCCATCTCGTGCTCGGCCCAGGCGACGGAATAGGCGTGCGTCTCGCCCCCGAACTTCTCGCGCCCGAGGCGGAGTTCATAGAGCGAGGACGAGGTCGTGCCCGCCATCGCCCCCCGCATCGCCGGAAAGGCCGACCATGTCGCGAAGCACTTGAGCGCAAGGAGCGATTTCGCGCCCGAG
>CAYYJB010000069.1:0-10873 GCA_964472135.1 uncultured Gemmobacter sp. | reverse complement strand
TCGACATCGAGCCCGTCGGAAAAGATCACGAGCTTGCCGCGCGGATCCTCGCCGCGCGCCTGCCACCAGCGGATCGCGGCCTCGGCACCCATCTCGGGGTCGCCCGAATCGATCCGGATGCCGGTCCAGCCTGCGAGCCAGTCGGGCGCGCGCGCCAAGAACCCCTCGGTGCCGTAGGTGTCGGGCAGGATGATGCGCAGGTTGCCGTCGTGTTCCTCCTGCCAGTCGGCGAGGACGCGATAGGGCGCCTCGGCCAGTTCGGCGTCATCGCGGGCGAGGGCGGCGCGCACCATCGGCAACTCGTGCGCGTTCGTCCCGATCGCCTCGACCTCGCGCCGCATGGCGATGAGGCAGTTCGAGGTGCCGACGAAGGCCCCGCCCAGCCCCTCGATCAGCGCCTGCACGCACCAGTCCTGCCAGAGGAAGGAATGCCGCCGCCGCGTGCCGAAATCGGCGAGCCTGAGGCCCTCGATCCCGCGCAGCCGCGTGACCTTCTCCCACACCCGCGCCATGGCGCGGGCATAGAGCACCTGCAACTCGAACCGCCCCAGATCCTCGAGCACCGCGCGCGAGCGCAACTCCATCAGCACCGCAAGGGCCGGGATCTCCCACATCATCACCTCGGGCCAGCGGCCCTCGAAGGTCAGCTCATACTGCTCGCCCCGCCGTTCGAGGTGATAGGGCGGCAGCCGCAACCCCTCGAACCAGGTCATGAAGCCCGGGCTGAACATCTGCCGCTTGCCGTAGAAGGTGTTGCCGCGCAGAAAGGTCGACTCCCCGCGCGAGAGCGAGAGCGAGCGGATATGGTCGAGCTGCTCGCGCAGCGCGCCCTCGTCGATCAGCCGCGCGAGCGGCACCTCGGCGCTGCGGTTGATGAGCGAGAAGGTCACGACCGTCGCGGGGCTCGTGCGCAGCACCGACTGGCACATCAGGAGCTTGTAGAAATCCGTGTCGATCAGCGACCGCACGATCGGGTCGATCTTCCACTTGTGATTGTAGACCCGCGTCGCGATGTCGATCATCGGTCATCCTCGCGGATCGCGACCCCCGCCGCCGCGAGCGCCCCGAGCGCCGCCGCGAGCGAGCCGCCAAGGTCGATCGCGCGGCAGGCGGGCAGGATGACCTCGGCCGCGAACCCCTCCCGCACGGCATCGAGCGCCGACCACGCCACGCAGTAATCCGTCGCGAGCCCCGCAAAGCTCAGCCGCGCGATGCCCCGTTCGCGCAGCCAGCCCGCAAGGCCCGTGGGCGTGGTGCGGTCGTTCTCGAAAAAGGCCGAATAGCTGTCGATCCCGGGCGACATCCCCTTGCGGATGATCGCGGCCGCCCGCGTCGTGTCGAGCGCGGGGTGGAACGCCGCCCCTGGCGTGCCCTGCACGCAATGGTCGGGCCAGAGCACCTGCGGGCCATAGGGCATCGCCACCGTCTCGAAGGGCGCCCGCCCCGGATGGCTCGACGCGAACGAGGCATGCCCGGCCGGGTGCCAGTCCTGCGTCAGCACGACCGTCCCGGCCTGCGCCATCAGCGCGTTGACCCGCCCCACGATCGCGTTCCCCTCCGACACCGCGAGCGCGCCGCCCGGGCAGAAATCCACCTGCAGGTCGATGACGATCAGCGCATGGCGGTTGTCGGGCATCGGGGCACCTCTGCGTCTTCGGTCGCGCGAACGATAGGGAGGGGGCCGGGGCTGGTCAATCTGCCCTCGCTTGCGGCCGTGCGAGGCCGGGGTCATTTGCCTGGTGCGCTGCCTCGCCTCAAGGTCGTGCTTGCGTGCGCCATCGGCACCGCGACAGGCACCGGTGGGCACCCTCGGGCGGGGTGCCCCATGGGCGTGGCGCGCTTCGGGGGGGCGAGGCGCTGGCGGCGTTCTGTCGCGTGCGCGTCACGCGGACCACGCTGATCGCGCGGCGTGTCGGGAAGGGGATCGACGCCGAACGGGCAGTCGGGGGGATCGGTCTGGTGACCGGGATGGGATGAGGTCGTCATTCTCCGTCACGGGGGCCCTGATGATGTGACCGCCCCCCGACGGCATGGATGTGCCAGGGTGGGTCCGCGATGGTCCACCAAGGAAAACGGTCATGTCGGAGATTATCACGGTCGGGCTCGACCTGGCGAAGAATGTGCTCCATGCGCACGGCGCTGATGCTTTGGGGCCTGCGGTTCACCACCGGCCCTTCCGAGGCCGAGACCGTCCGGGCCGGGTTCCGGCGCGGCCTCGCTGATCGCGACCTCTCCGAGGGTCGGCGATCCTGCGCCACATCGCGGGACATTTTCCATCTCCTTGTCCAGCGAGATTGGCCACGACATGCGGTTTCCGAGCGCCGCGTTGCAGGCGTGCCCGTTCCGTCAACTGGTTTACGAAAGCGAAGAACGGCCTGCTATTCGACCGTGACCGACTTCGCGAGATTGCGCGGCTGGTCGACATCGGTGCCCTTCGCGACCGCCGCGTGGTAGGCGAGCATTTGCATCGGCAGCGCATAGAGGATGGGCGCGAGCAGCGCGGGCACCCGTGGCATGGGGACCTGCGCCCAGATGCCCGCGCCTGCCCCCTCGAGCCCCTCGCTGTCCGAGACGAGCACGACGCGTCCGCCGCGCGCCATGACCTCGTGCATGTTCGAGACGGTCTTGTCATAGAGCCCGTCATGGGGCGCGAGGACGATGACCGGCACGGCCGGGTCAACGAGCGCGATGGGGCCGTGCTTGAGCTCCCCCGCCGCCTGGCCCTCGGCGTGGATATAGCTGATTTCCTTGAGTTTCAGCGCCCCTTCGAGGGCGATCGGGAAAAGCGCGCCGCGCCCCATGAACAAGACGTCGCGCGCTGATGCGATCTCGGCCGCGAGCCTCGCGATGCTGCCGTCGCGCGCGAGCACCTGATGGGCGAGGCCCGGCAGGGTGGCGAGATCCGCGAGGTGGCGGGCGAGTGTCGCGGCGTCGATCCGGCCGCGGTCGGCGCCGGCCTTGAGCGCCAGAAGCGCGAGCGCCAGAAGCTGGCAGGTGAAGGCCTTGGTCGAGGCGACCCCGATTTCCGGCCCGGCGCCGATCGGCAGCACGAGGTCGGCCTCGCGCGCGATCGATGAGGTCGGGACGTTGATGACCGCGACCGTCTGCCCGACCTTGCCGCGGGCATGGCGCAGCGCGGCCAGCGTGTCGGCCGTCTCGCCCGACTGGCTGACGAACACCGCCCAGCCCGTGCCGTCGAGCACCGGTTCGCGATAGCGGAACTCGGAGGCGATATCGACATCGACGGGCAGGCCCGCGAGTTGCTCGAACCAGTATTTGGCGACCATGCAGGCGTAATGGGCCGTCCCGCAGGCCACGAGCGTCAGGCGCGAGACGCCCGCGAAATCCATCCCCCGCGGCAGGTTGAGGCGCGCCCGCCCGGGATCGACCGCGCGCGCCAGCGCATCGGCGAGGATGCCGGGCTGCTCGTCGATCTCCTTGGCCATGAAGTGGCGATAGTTGCCCTTGTCGGCGAGTGCGGCACCCGGCGCGATCTCGGACTCGGGGCGCACGACCTGCCGGCCGGCGGCATCGAAGATCGTGAAGCCCGCGCGCGTGACCTCGGCGCGGTCGCCTTCCTCGAGATAGGTGATGCGCGCGGCGAAGGGAGCGAGCGCGATCGCGTCCGAGCCGACATAGGCCTCCCCCTCCGCCCGGCCGAGCGCCAGCGGCGAGCCCTTGCGCGCGGCGATGATGAGGTCGTCCTCGCCCTCGAACAGCAGGCAGAGCGCGAAGGCGCCCTGAAGGCGCGCGATGGCCGCGGCGGCGGCGGCGCGGGGCGGCAGGCCGCGCTCCATCTCGCGCCGCACGAGGACGGCGACGGCCTCGGTGTCGGTCTCGGATTCGAAGGCGTAGCCCGCGGCGGTCAGCTCCTCGCGCAGCGCGCGGAAGTTCTCGATGATGCCGTTGTGCACGACCGCGACGGGCCCCGAGCGGTGCGGGTGGGCGTTCACTTCGGTCGGTGCGCCGTGCGTGGCCCAGCGGGTGTGGCCGATCCCGGCCTTGCCCGCGAGGGGGGCGTGCACGAGCAGGTCTGCGAGGTTCACGAGCTTGCCGGTCGCGCGGCGGCGGTCGAGGCGGCCCGCGTTCACCGTCGCGATGCCGGCGCTGTCATAGCCGCGATATTCGAGGCGCTTGAGCGCCTCGAGGAGTTGCGGCGCGGCCTCGTGCCCGCCGAGGATGCCGACGATCCCGCACATCAGCGCGCCCCCTTGCCCGTCACTGCGGCGCGCAGCGCCTGCATGAGCCGCGCCCCGAGGCCCGGCTTCGTCACCTGCCGCGCCCGCCCGAGCGCGAGCGCGCCGGCCGGCACATCCTCGGTGATGACCGAGCCCGCGGCCGTCACCGCGCCGTCGCCGATCCGCACCGGGGCGACGAGGATCGTGTCCGAGCCCACGAAGGCGCGCGACCCGATCTCGGTGCGGTGCTTCGCGACACCGTCGTAGTTACAGCTGATCGTGCCCGCCCCGATGTTCGTGCCCTCGCCGACATGGGCGTCGCCCAGATAGCTCAGGTGACCGACCTTGGCGCCTTCGTCGAGGATCGTGTTCTTGATCTCGACGAAGTTGCCGACATGCACATCGCCGCCGAGCTCCGCCCCCGGCCGCAGCCGGGCGAAGGGGCCGACGCGCGCGCCGGCGGCGACATGGCAGCCCTCGAGGTGGCAGAACGGCAGGATCTCGGCGCCCGATTCGATGGTGACGCCGGGGCCGAAGACGACATGGCCGCCGATGACCGCATCGCGCCCGATCACGGTGTCGAGGGCAAAGACCACCGTCTCGGGCTGGGTCAGCGTCACGCCATCCGCCATCGCGGCGGCGCGCGCGCGGGCCTGAAAGGCGGCCTCGGCCGCCGCAAGCTCGGCGCGGGTGTTGATGCCGAGCGTCTCGGTCTCGGGGCAGAGCACGAAGCCCGGCGATAACCCCTCGGCGCGCGCAAGCGCCACAAGGTCGGTGAGGTAGAATTCGCCGGCCGCATTCGCCGCCCCGATCCGCGGCACGAGGCGGCGGATGAGGTCGGCATCCGCCCGCATCACGCCCGAGTTGCACAGCCCGATCGCCCGCTCGGCCTCGGTCGCGTCGCGCCACTCGACGATGGCATGAAGGTCCGCGCCATCGGTCACAAGGCGGCCATAGCGCGCCGGGTCGACCGGTTCGAAGCCGAGGATGACAAGCGGGTGGCGCGCGCGCGCATCCTCCATCGCCGCGATCGTGTCGTCGCCGACAAAGGGCGTGTCGCCATAGAGGATGAGCACATCGCCCGTCCCCTCGGGCAGCGCGGGCAGGGCCTGCGCGACGGCATGGCCCGTCCCCCGCTGCTCGGCCTGCTCGACGACGACCGCCTCGGGGTCGAACCGGGCGACGGCGGCACGGACCGCCTCGATCCCATGGCCCGCGACGACGATCGTCCGCCCTGCGCCTGCGCGCGCCGCGGCGGCAAGCGCATGCGCGATCATCGGCGCGCCCGCGAGCGGGTGCAGCACCTTGGGCAGGTCCGAGTTCATCCGGCTGCCCTGACCGGCGGCGAGGATCACGACTGTCAGGGACATTGGCGGACCTTTCATCTGGCGCCCGCCCGTTCTAACCGTGGGGACGCGCACCGCAAGGGGGCGGGGCGCCGGGGGCTTCACGCGGCCTTTCGGAATGTTTCAGGGCAGGGGTGGGGGCCAGATGCGCACGGTCATCTTCGATCTCGACGGCACGCTTGCCGATACCTCGGGCGATCTGCTCGCGGCGGCGAACGCGGCCTTTGCCCTCGGCGGCTTCGGCCGCCCGCTCGGGCCCGAGGATGCGCCGACCGCGCTGATCGGGGGCAGGGCGATGCTGCGGCTCGGGCTCGGCCGGCTGGGTGTTGCGGCCGACGAGGCGCGGCTGCAGGCGATGTATGCCGATCTGATCGCGGCCTATGAGGGCGATATCGCGCGGCGCACCCGCCTTTATCCCGGGGCCGCCGAGGCGGTCGGGCGGCTGCGCGCCTCGGGGGCGCGGGTCGGGATCTGCACCAACAAGCCCGTCCATCTGGCCCATGCGCTCCTCGGGGCGCTCGGCGTACGCGAGTGGTTCCATGGGCTGATCGGGGCGGGCAGCCTGCCCGTGCGCAAGCCGGACCCCGCGCCGCTGCATGCCGCGATCTCCGCGGCGGGCGGGCAGACGGCGCGCGCCTGCCTGATCGGCGACACCGACACCGACCGCGAGACGGGGCGCGCCGCGGGCGTGCCGGTCGTCCTTGTCACTTTCGGCCCGCATGGGGGGGATGTCGCGCGCCATGCGCCAGAGGCGCTGCTGTCGGATTACGCCGATCTCGAGGCCACCCTCGCGCGCATCGGGCGCTGAGGATCAGGGCGCACAGATCCCCTGAAGCGCGACCCAGTCCTCGTCGGGCAGGATCAGCCGGGCAGGTTCGGTCCGGGCGCGATCGGCGGCCGCAAGGGTCGGATCGCCCGGTCGCGCGAGTCGCGCATAGGGTTCGACCCGCACCCCGATCGCGGCCATGCGCGCGGCGATGGCGCTTGCGTCCACCTCGGCGGGGGAGGCTGTCAGGATCGTCTCGGCGATGCCGCGCAGCGCCTCGGGCGGCAGGCTTCCGGTCGTCAGCAGGCGCGAGGTCGCCGCGACCCCGACCTCGGCCAGCAGCCCGAGCATCGGATCCCTCGCCTCGGCCCGCAGTGCCTCGGCGACCAGATATCCCGCCGTGACCTCGGGCGTCTCGTGCGCCTCGATCAGCGCGCGATCGACAAGCAGGATGCGCCCCGGCAGATGCGCCGTGCCACCACTCTGCGCGAGGCCGTCGCGCAACACCTCGATGCGATAGCTGCCCGGACCGAAAAGCCGCTCGGCCAGCCGGTCGGCGGCCGCCCGGCCAAGGGCGCCCTCGCAGGGCGCGCCCGTCAGCCGCGCCAGATCGCGCAGCGCGTCCCGCCCGATCTCGGCGCGGGCGGCAGGAGGCACGACCGCCGCGGTGTGCGCGATCAGTGTCGCCGGCAGCCATATCGCGACGAAGCCCGCCGCCGCCGCCGCCATCACCGCAAACAGCGCAAGCCGCAGCCGTCCGGGGCGGGGCCGGCGTTCGGCGATGCTGCGTCGGATCGTCTCGATGCGGGCGACGGCCTCGGGGGCGCCGATCTCGAGCGTCTCCCCCTCGCCGGTCGGCCCGGGGGCATAGAGCGCCGGCATCCGCTTGGGGTTCAGCCGCACGACCGCCGCCAGCGCCCAGTGGCCCAGGACCGTCTCGCTTCGCCCGTCGCTGAGCACGAGCGTCGATAGGCCAAAGCCCACCACAACCTCGCGCCGCTGCGCCTCGGGATCGGCGCGCCAGAGCCCGGTCGTGCGCGGCGGGCCTGGGGATTGCGCGGCTGCCTTTGTCATCCGTCGCGTCCGATCTTCCCCGATAGGTTGCGATCCTGTCCGGATGATAGCGAAGGCGCGGCCGCCGGGCAATCGCGCCGGTCCGCCCGACCGATCCGGTCAGCCGGTGGGGCGCGCCAGTTCACGCAGGATCTTGATGCGGATCGCGCGCGCATAGTCGAGATGCCCCGTCGCGGTGATGACGAAGCCCCCCGGCCCGATCACCCAGCGCCGATAGAAGCCCGTGATCGCGAGGCCCTGGCTCTCGATCGCGAGGCCGTTGATCTCGATGCCGTCGCGCACGGCTTCCTGCCGGCGCAGGCCGACATCGTGGCCCGCGTTCTCGGTCCCGTCGCCTGACATGTCGATGATCCTGCGCCGGCAGTCGGGCACGGCAGCGAACTGGCGCGCGGCAAAGGCGATCGCGGCGCCGACCGCCGTCTCGCCACCCGCGAAGGCGCGCGGCATCGTCTCTGTCGCCTGGGCGAGCCCTGCGGCGTGCCTGGCCGAGAGCATCCGCTGCCAGCCGATGCTCAGCGCCTGTTCGGCGGGCCCGGACCATTGCACGACCGCGACCGCGACCTGTCCGCGTGTGAGCGCATCGATCACCGCCGGGTCGCGGAGCGCGCCCGCGAGGCCATCGCGCTGAAGCCGCCATTCGCCCTCATCGACCGAGCCCGAGACGTCCATCGCAAGCACGAGCGCGGCCTCGCAGGCACGCACGGTCCCCGCCGCGACGATCAGGACCGCGCAACAGAGCGCGATGTCGCGCCATCTTCGCACCGCCGCGCCCCACGGGCGGGCCATGGCCATCAGGGGCGGCCCTCATCCGCGACCGCTGGCGATGCCGTGGGCCGCGCCCCGTCATGGCCCGCCCAGGCGGCGCCCGATGCGGTCGCAGGCAACTCGCGCGCCGCCACCTTGCGGTGCAGATGGGCCTTCGCGATGAAATGGGCGGTGATGGGCGCGGTCAGGAAGAGAAATAGCGTGATCAGCAGTTCGTGAAACGAGATCTCGCCCCCCGTCCGCCAGAGTTCGGCCATCGACGCCAGCAGCACCGCGCCGACCCCCACCGTCGTGGCCTTGGTCGGCGCGTGTAGCCGCGTCATGAGGTCGGGCAATTTCACGAGGCCCCATGATCCGACGAGGCCGAAGATCCCCGCGATCACGAGCAGCGCCGCGACGACGAACTCCAGGATCATGGCCGCCCCCTATTCGATGACATCGCCGCGCAGCATGAACTTGGCATAGGCCACGGTCGAAAGGAATCCGGTCATGGCAAAGAGCAGCGCGACCTCGAAATACATGCCCGTGCCTGCCGCGATGCCATAGAGCACCAGCAGCGCGATCACGTTGATGACCATGGTGTCGAGCGCGAGCACCCTGTCGGGCACGTCGCGCGCCCGCGTCACCTGCCAGAGGTTGAGTGCGAGCGCGACGGCAAAGCAGCCGATCGCGAAGCCCAGGGCGTAGGCGATCATTCGAAAATCTCCTTCAACCGTCGTTCATACCGGTTCTTGATGTCGTCCGCGACGCCCGATGGATCGGGCGCATGGAGCGCATGCACGAGGATCGAGCATCCGTCCGCCGCGAGTTCCGCGCTTACCGTGCCGGGCGTCATGGTAATCGTGCCGGCAAGCACCGTGATGGCCTCGGGGCTGCGCAGGTCGACGGGGACGGTCACCCAGGCCGGGCGCAGGGCGCGATTGGGCTTGAAGAGCACGATCATCGCCACGACGATATTGGCGACAAGGATATCCCAGATCACCAGCAGCACATAGGCGACCGCCCGGATCGGGTGGCGGATGCGTGGCCGCTGCGGCCAGTATGCCGACGTCAGGAGCGGAACGATCGTGCCGAGGATCAGCCCGAATACGACCGTGCCCGCGCTCAGCGAATTGGCGAGCATGACCCAGACCGCGGTCAGCAGAAGTGTCAGATACGGATGGGGGAAGAGACGCCGCATCGCTCAGCCCCCAGCTCGTCCGAGCACCGCCGCGATGTAGACCTCGGGCGTGTGGATTTCCGCCGCCGTCGCCTCGAGCCAGACCGTCACCGGCCCGGCCAGCAGCGTCAGCGCCACGATCAGCCCCAGACCCGCCCCGACCGCGACCATCGCGAGCGGCTGGGCCGACACGATCACCTCTCGCGCCGTGCTGCCCGGGGTGCCGTGCGGCTTCCAGAAGATCGCGCTGCCCGACCGCCCGAGCCCCATGATCGCGATCAGCGACCCGCCGAGGATCGCTGCCCACAGCCACATGGCCGAGGCTTCGTCGCGCAGCCCGTCGAGGACAAGAAGCTTGCCGAGGAAACCCGACAGCGGCGGCATCCCGGCCATGGCCACGGCGGCCGCGAAATAGAAGGCGCCGATCAGCCCCCCTTGCGCGATCGGTGGCCGCGCCACCCCGAGCGCATCGTCGCCGCGTCGCGCCGCGATCAGGTCGACCACCAGGAACAGGCACCCCGCCGCCAGCGTCGAATGGACCATGTAATAGAGCGCCGCGGCGCTGGCGCGGGGCTCGAACGGCGAGATCGCCAGAAACAGCGTGCCCATCGAGCCGATCGCGGCATAGGCCGCCATCCGCCCGAGCGTCCGCGCCCCGAGCACCCCGACCATCCCCACGATCAGCGTCAGCAGGGCGCCTGGCAGCAGCATCTGCGCGATGATCCCGCCCGTCGCCGCCACCTCGGGCGGATAGACGAGCGTGCCGAAGCGCAGCACCGCATAGGCGCCGACCTTGGTCATGATGGCAAATAGCGCCGCCACCGGCCCCGGCGCCAGCGCATAGGTCGCGGGCAGCCAGAACTGGAACGGCACCAGCGCGCCCTTGACCGCGAAGACGATGATGAGCAGCACGCAGGCGACGCGCGCCAGCGCCGCGTCGCCCGGCGGCAACTCGCCCATCCGCACCGCGAGGTCCGCCATGTTGAGGGTGCCCGTCACCGCATAGATCGTCCCGAGCGCGAAAAGGAAAAGCGTCGATCCGGCAAGGTTGTAGGCGACATACTGCACGCCCGCCTTGAGCCTCGCCCCGCCGCCTGCATGGATCATGAGGCCGTAGGAGGCGATCAGCAGGATCTCGAAGAAGACGAAGAGGTTGAAGGCGTCGCCCGTCAGGAACGCGCCGTTGACGCCCATCAGCTGGAACTGGAAGAGCGCGTGAAAATGCCTCCCCCGCCTGTCCCAGCCCGATCCGATCGCATAGAGGACGACGATCAGCGCAAGCACCGCCGTCAGCCCGAGCATCAGCGCCGCCAGCCGGTCGTTCACGAGCACGATCCCGAAGGGCGCGGGCCAGTTGCCGAGCAGATAGGCCTCGGGGCCGAGGACGCTCGCGCGCCAGAGCAGGTGCGCCGCGATCGCGCCAAGCCCGAGCGTGCCCGCGACCGAGGCGACGCGCTGGAGCAGCAGATCGTGCCGCATCCCGAGCACGATCAGCGGCGCGAGCATCGCCGGCAGAACGACGGGCAGGATGATCCAGTGGCTCATCGCGCGTCCTCCGGCCCGCCATCCGGCCCGCCATCCGGCC
>CAYYJB010000068.1:0-10930 GCA_964472135.1 uncultured Gemmobacter sp. | reverse complement strand
GACCTCGTCGATGTAGACGATGCCGCGCTGGGCGCGCTCGACGTTGTATTCGCTGGCCTGCAGAAGCTTGAGGATGATGTTCTCGACATCCTCGCC
This sequence comes from uncultured Gemmobacter sp., assembly GCA_964472135.1. Classification (GTDB taxonomy): domain Bacteria; phylum Pseudomonadota; class Alphaproteobacteria; order Rhodobacterales; family Rhodobacteraceae; genus JAUREX01. The sequence continues at coordinate 10,834 of CAYYJB010000068.1, read as the reverse complement.
GACATAGCCGGCCTCGGTCAGGGTGGTGGCGTCGGCCATGGTGAAGGGCACATCGAGGATGCGCGCGAGCGTCTGGGCGAGCAGCGTCTTGCCGCAGCCCGTCGGGCCGATCAGCAGGATGTTCGACTTCGACAGCTCGACCTCGTTGGCCTTGCCGGAATGGTTGAGGCGCTTGTAGTGGTTGTGGACCGCGACCGAGAGCACGCGCTTGGCGTGGCTCTGGCCGATCACATAGTCATCGAGCACCTTGCAGATGTCGCGCGGCGTCGGCACGCCGTCGGCGGACTTGATGCCGGAGGATTTCGTCTCCTCGCGGATGATGTCCATGCAAAGCTCGACGCATTCGTCGCAGATGAAGACGGTCGGGCCCGCGATCAGCTTGCGCACCTCGTGCTGGCTCTTGCCGCAGAAAGAGCAGTAGAGGGTATTCTTGCTGTCGCTGCCGGGGTTGCTTGCCATCGTCCGTCTCTGCCCTTTGCCAATCCGTCTCGGCCCTGTCGCCGGCCACCAGATGCGCTCGGTTCCGCCCGGCACCTATCGACTGGCGAACCTTTCCAGACCATAAAGTCAGGGGGCGCGGGGCACAACGCCAAATCGTCCGCCCCTGTCGCCGGGGGTGATGCCGCGCCTTGCGGGCGCGGCGCCCCCCCAGACGGCGCCCCCGAACACCCCCGAACGCCCCCGTTCAGCCCCCGGCCTTGTCGGTCTGCGCGGCCTCGCGGCTCTCGACGATCTGATCGATGAGGCCCCAGGCCTTGGCCTCTTCGGCCGACATGAAGTTGTCGCGCTCGAGCGCGGCCTCGACCGTGGCCAGATCCTGCCCGGTGTGGCGCACATAGATCTGGTTGAGGCGATCCTTGAGCTTCTGCGTCTCGCGCGCGTGGATCATGATGTCGGTCGCTTGGCCCTGATAGCCGCCCGAGGGCTGGTGGACCATCACGCGGGCGTTCGGCAGCGCATAGCGCATCCCTTTCTCGCCCGCCGTCAGCAGGAGCGACCCCATCGAGGCCGCCTGCCCGACGACGAGGGTCGAGACCTTGGGCTTGATGTAGAGCATCGTGTCGTAGATCGAGAGGCCCGATGTCACCACCCCGCCGGGGCTGTTGATGTACATCGCGATTTCCTTCGAGGGGTTCTCGGCCTCGAGGAACAGGAGTTGCGCGACGATGAGGGTCGACATCGCGTCGTGCACCGGCCCCGACATGAAGATGATGCGCTCCTTGAGCAGGCGCGAATAGATGTCATAGGCCCGCTCGCCCCGGCTCGTCTGTTCGACGACCATGGGCACGAGGGTGTTCATGTAGGTGTCGATCGGGTCTCTCATGCTGCCCTTCTCCTCTGTCGGGAGGTCCTGCCGGACCGGTCCCGGCCCATGCGAAACCTTAGTTTGCCCCCGGGGTGGCCGCAAGGGGCGGGGGATCAGCCCTCGCGCGCGACGCGCGGCCGGCCAGAGGCGGTGATGGCGAGCGTCGCCTCGATGAACATCGCGCGGCCCTCGATATCGGCCTCGCGCCGGTCCTCGCGCGCCTCGATCCGCACGGCCTCGGCACCGGCGGCAACGGCGCGCGCGCGCGCCTCGGCCTCGAGCACGCGACGCAGCGCCGCACGCGCCGCGCCCTCGTCCGCGAAGGCCTGCGGCCCGGTCGGCAGATGCGCGACATAGCGCCCCTCGGCCGGGCTCGTGACCAGCCCCTCGAGGCGCACCGAGACCTGACCGACCACCGCCCCGATCGCGTTCGCGACCCCTGCGTGCTCGGGCAGGCACATTCGCGTGCCGAGCCGCGCCCCGACCGCGCCGTAATAGGTGGGCGCCGAGGCCCCGAGCCCGACCACCGGCAGCCCGAGCCGCGCCGACAGCGACAGCGCCCCCGCATGCCCCGCGATCCCGGCCCGCAAGAGCGGGTGGCCCGCCAGCGCCTCGGCCTCGTCGGCCGTCCAGCCTCCTTCGGCCCCGTCCTCGGCCAGCGCCGCCTCGAGCAGCGCGCGCACGGTCTGCTCGGTCAGCTGGTCGATGATGGCGCGCGCGAGCGTCGGCGCGTCGGGTGCCAGCACCGCCCCGCTTCCGGTCCGCAGCCGCGCCATCAGGCGCAGCGCCTTCTCGGCCGCCGCCCCGTCCCACGCCCCGAGCAGCCCCGCGACATGGGCCGCGTCCGACGGCGTCACGCCCGCGCGCTGCACGAGGCCCCGCGCCACCAGCCGGTCGAGCGCGGCCATGTCCATCCGCGCCGCGATCACGGCGCCGAGCGGCAGCGGCGTCGGGCGCAGCCGCGCCATCAGCGCGGCCTCGCGCGGATCGAGGCCCGGCGCGTCGGCCCCGGCCAGACGCAGCGCGAACCGCCCGTCATGCTCTCCCGGAAGGTCCGAGGCCAGCGCGCGGTCGAGCGCGGCATGCACCGTCGCGGCATCGAGCGTCGCGGCGAGGCTCACGGGGATCACGCGCTTCGGCCCGAGGCGGACGCCGCCCGCGAGCCCCTCGCGGTTCACATGCACCTCGCTGTCGCCGCCAAGGCCCGTGGTGCGCATCGCGACCGCCTCGACCATCGTGCGAAAGCGGCCGACGCGCGCGCCCTCGGGGTCGATCCGGGGCAGGCCGCCGCGCAGCACCGCGATGTCCGTCGTGGTGCCGCCGATGTCGGAAACCAGCGCCTCGGCCTCGCCCGTCAGCCAGCGCGCCCCCACGATCGAGGCCGCGGGGCCCGACAGGATCGTCTCGATCGGCCGCTCGCGCGCCTGCGCCGCCGACATGAGCGCGCCATCGCCCCGCACGACCATGAGCGGCGCCTCGATCCCCCGCCGCGCCAGTTCCGCCTCGGTGGCGACGATGAGCCGCGCGATGAGGCCGATGAGCCGGGCATTGAGCAGCGCCGTCAGCGCGCGCTTGGGGCCGTTGAGGCGCGCGGAAAGCTCGTGCGAGCAGGTCACGGGCAGGCCGGCAAGGCGGGTGACCGCCGCGCGCGCCGCAATTTCGTGCGCGGGGTTGCGCACGGCAAAGCGGGCGGCCACGGCAACGCCCGTCAGCCCCGCGGGCAGCGCCGCGACCGCGGCCTCGAGGGCGGCAAGATCGAGCGGCCGCGCCTCGGCGCCCGAGGCCTCGTGCCCGCCCGCCACCGCGATGAGCGTGTCGGACCCGAGCGCCTCGGCCAGCCCCGCGCGTTCGAGGTCCGGGGCGTCGAAGCCGATCGCGATCAGCGCGGCCCGTCCGCCCTGACCCTCGACCAGCGCATTCGTCGCCAGCGTCGTCGACATGGCGACAAGCCCCACATCGCCCGGCCCGACCCCGGCGGCCGCCATCGCGCCGTCGATCGCGCCCGCGATCCCCACCGCCAGATCGGGCCGCGAGGTCAGCGCCTTGGCCTTGCCCAGCACCCGCGTCTGGTCGGCATCGACCACCGCCGCATCGGTATAGGTGCCGCCCGTGTCGACCCCGAGGAGAACCTTCATCCGACGTGCCCCCGCCCCGCTTCAGCGGGCTTCGGCAAGAAGCGCCGCGAGGTCGAGCCGCGCGTTCGACATCGCGAGCGTCCCCGACGCGTCGCGCGGCCATTCCGCCTCGGGACGGTCGCGATAGATCTCGATCCCGTTGCCGTCGGGATCGGCGAAATAGACGGCCTCGCTCACGCCGTGGTCGGCCGCGCCCTGAAGCGGAACGCCCGCCGCGATCACCCGCGCCAGCGCCTGCCCGAGGCTCCGCCGGTCGGGATATAGGATCGCGAGATGGTAAAGCCCCGGATGCCCGGCGGGCGCGGGGGGGGCGCCGGCACTTTCCCACGTGTTCAGGCCGATGTGGTGGTGATACCCGCCCGCCCCGAGAAAGGCGGCCTGCGTGCCGTAGCGCTGCGTCAACTCGAACCCCATCACGTCGCGATAGAAGGCGATCGCGCGCTCGAGGTCGGCGACCTTCAGGTGCACATGCCCGATGCGGGCGCCGGGATGGATCGGTGCGGACATCGTGCCCCTCAGTGCCGGCGCGAGCGGATGAGGCCCACGATCTCGCGCGTGCGCTCAAGGATCGGGGCGGCGATGGCGTCCGCGCGCTCGGCGCCCTGGCCGAGGATCGCGTCGATGCTGGCGGGATCCTTCACGAGGCGCGCCATTTCGGTCGAGATGGGCGCAAGCATCGCCACCGCGAGGTCCGCGAGCCGCGGCTTGAAGGCCCCGAACCCCTGGCCGCCGAATTCGGCCAGCACGGCCGCGGGCGTCGTGCCTGCGAGAGCTGCGTAGATGTTGACGAGGTTGCGCGCCTCGGGCCGCCCCTCGAGCCCCTCGGGCGCCGAGGGCAGCGCGTCGGCATCCGTACGCGCCTTGCGGATCTTCGAGGCGATGGTGTCGGCATCGTCGGTGAGGTTGATGCGGCTCTGGTCCGAGGGGTCGGACTTCGACATCTTCTTGGTGCCGTCGCGCAGCGACATCACGCGCGTCCCGGCGCCCTCGATGACCGGCGCGGGCAGCGGGAAGAACTCGACCCCGTAGTCGTGGTTGAACTTGGCCGCGATGTCGCGCGTCAGTTCCACATGCTGCTTCTGATCCTCGCCCACGGGCACCATCGTGGCGTGATAGGCGAGGATGTCGGCCGCCATCAGCGCGGGATAGGCGTAAAGGCCGAGGCTCGCGTTCTCGGCGTTCTTGCCGGCCTTGTCCTTGAACTGGGTCATCCGGTTCATCCAGCCAAGCCGCGCCACGCAGTTGAAGATCCAGGCAAGCTCGGCGTGGGCGGCGACCTGGCTCTGGTTGAAGAGGACCGAGCGCGCGGGGTCGATGCCCGCCGCGATGAAGCCCGCCGCAAGCTCGCGCGTGGCGTCGCGCAGGCGCGCGGGTTCCTGCCAGACGGTGATCGCGTGCAGATCGACGATGCAATAGATCGTCTCGATCCCCTCGTCCTGCTTCTCGACGAAGCGCTTCAGCGCGCCGAGGTAATTCCCGAGCGTGAGCCCCCCCGAAGGCTGGATGCCGGAAAAGATGCGGGGCGCGAAGGCGGGGCGGTCGGACATGGGGCGGACTCGCGGCTGATACTGGCGGATCGGAGCGTTTCGCCTTATCGCTCGGTCTGACGGTCGTCAATCGCGCGGGGGGCTGGCGGGATGGAACGCGAACAGGGGTCCGAGGGGATGTTCAGCCGGCTGCCGATCGTGGTCTGGGCGGTGGTGACGCCCATGATCGCGATGGAGGTGGTGCTGGGGCTCGCGGCGCTCGGGATCCTGGGCGGGGCCGAGGGGGCGTTCTGGCGGATCGAGGCGATCCAGCGCTTTGCCTTCGTGCCCGATCTCGCGCGGCTGATGGCCGAGACGGGCGGCTGGACCGAGGGCGGCCTCGTGCGGTTCCTGAGCTATCCGTTCGTGCATCTCGGGCTGATCGATGCGGCCTTCATGGTGGCGCTGACGCTCGCGCTCGGCAAGGTCGCGGGCGAGGCGCTGGGCAGCACGGGGTTCATCGCGGTCTTTTTCGGCGCGGCGATCGCGGGGGGCGCGGCTGCGGCCTTCGTGCTGAGCGGTGTCGATCCGCTGATCGGCGGCTTTCCGGCCGCCTATGGCCTGATCGGGGCCTTCACCTTCCTGCTCTGGGCGCGGCTCGGGCAGGTGGGCGGGCCGCGCTGGCGCGCCTTCGGGCTGATCGGGATGCTGGTGGCGCTGCAACTGGTGTTCGGCGCGGTCTTTGGCGGGGTCTCGCGGCTCGTGCCCGATCTGGCGGGGTTCGCGGCCGGCTTCGTGCTCGCGCCCTTCTTCGTGGCGGGGGGCATGGCGCGGATCGTCGCCGCCCTGCGCCGGCGGCGGTGATGGAGGTCTGGGACCACATCGTCGTCGGGGGCGGCACGGCGGGCGCGCTGCTCGCCAACCGGCTGAGCGCGCGCGGCCGGGTGCTGTTGCTCGAGGCCGGGGGGCGGGACAACTACATCTGGGTCAGGATCCCGATCGGCTATCTCTATTGCATCGGCAACCCGCGCACCGACTGGATGCTCTCGACCCGGGCGGAACCCGGGCTTGGCGGGCGGGCGCTGCGCTATCCGCGCGGGCGCATCCTCGGGGGGTGTTCGTCGATCAACGGGATGCTCTATCTGCGCGGGCAGGCGGCCGATTACGACCACTGGCGCCAGCTCGGCTGCACCGGCTGGGGGTGGGAGGATGTGCTGCCCCTCTTTCGCCGCCACGAGGATGATGCGCGGGGCGCCGATGCCCACCACGGCGCGGGGGGCGAGTGGCGGGTCGAGGGGCAGCGCCTGCGCTGGGACATCCTCGACGCCTTCGCGCGCGCCGCGACCGAGGCGGGCATCCCCGCGACCGACGATTTCAACCGCGGCGACAACGAGGGCGTGGGATACTTCCGCGTCAACCAGCGCTCGGGCTGGCGCTGGAACAGCGCGCGCGCCTTCCTGCACCCCCTGCGCGGCCGCGAGAGCCTGCGGGTCGTGACGGGCGCCGAGGTGATGCGGGTCGTCTTCGAGGGCGCGCGCGCGGCGGGGGTCGAATACCGCCGCGGCGGGCAGATCGTGACGGCGCGCGCGGCGGGCGAGGTGATCCTTGCCGCGGGCGCCATCGGGTCGCCCAAGATCCTGCAGCTTTCGGGCATCGGGCCGGCGCGACACCTCGCGGCGCTCGGGATCGACGTCAGGCACGACGCGCCGGTGGGCGAGAACCTGCAGGACCACCTGCAACTGCGCTGCGCCTTTCGCGTGCGGGGGGCGCGGACCCTCAACACCCTGTCGGCGAGCCTCTGGGGCAAGGCGCGCATCGCGCTCGAATACGCGCTGCGGCGCAGCGGGCCGATGTCGATGGCCCCTTCGCAACTCGGCGCCTTTGCCCGCTCGGGCCCCGATGTCGCGACGCCCGACCTCGAATACCATGTCCAGCCGCTGAGCCTCGATTCCTTCGGCGAGCCGCTGCACGATTTCGACGCCATCACCGCAAGCGTGTGCCACCTGCGCCCCGAAAGCCGAGGGCATGTGCGCATCCTCTCGCCCGATCCCTTCGCGGCGCCCGAGATCGCGCCCAACTACCTCGCGACCGAGGGCGACCGGCAGGTGGCGGCCCGGGCGATCCGGCTGACGCGCAGGATCGCGGCGCAGCCCGCCCTCGCCCCCTATGCCCCCGAGGAGTTCCGCCCCGGCCCCGAGGCCCGGAGCGACGCGGAACTCGCCGCGGCGGCGGGCCGGATCGGGACCACGATCTTCCACCCGGTCGGCACCTGCCGGATGGGGCCGGACCCCGGATCGGTCGTCGATCCCGCTTTGCGCGTGCGCGGCGTTGAGGGCCTGCGGGTGATCGATGCCTCGATCATGCCCGCGATCACCAGCGGCAACACCAATGCGCCCACGCTGATGATCGCCGAGAAGGGCGCGCAGATGATCCTCGCCGCCCGCTGACGGCTTTACCGGCGGGGCGGGGCGCGCTAAGTCGCGAGGTGAGGGGGCCGCGTCGGGCCCACGCGCGAGGGGGATGCGATGGCCGAGGATCTGATCAACTCCTACCGCACCGGCCCCGATGAGGCCGGGCGCTTCGGCATCTTCGGCGGGCGGTTCGTTTCCGAGACGCTGATGCCGCTGATCCTCGACCTCGAGGCCGAATACGAGCGCGCCAAGACCGACCACGCCTTTTGGGCCGAGATGGACGATCTGTGGACCCATTACGTCGGCCGCCCCACGCCGCTCTACATCGCCGAGCGGCTGACGGCGCGGCTCGGGGGCGCCAAGATCTACATGAAGCGCGACGAGCTCAATCACACCGGCGCGCACAAGATCAACAACGTGCTGGGCCAGATCCTGCTTGCCCGCCGCATGGGCAAGAAGCGCATCATCGCCGAGACGGGCGCCGGCCAGCACGGGGTCGCGACCGCGACGGTCTGCGCGCGCTTCGGCCTGAAATGCGTGGTCTACATGGGCGCGCACGACGTGGAGCGTCAGGCGCCGAACGTCTTCCGGATGCGGCTTCTGGGCGCCGAGGTGATCCCCGTCACCTCGGGGCGCGGCACGCTCAAGGACGCGATGAACGACGCGCTGCGCGACTGGGTCACGAATGTGCGCGACACCTTCTATTGCATCGGCACCGTCGCGGGGCCGCACCCCTATCCGGCGATGGTGCGCGACTTCCAGTCGATCATCGGCAAGGAGGCGCGCGCCCAGATGCTCGCGCGCGAGGGGCGGCTGCCCGACACGATCATCGCCGCGATCGGCGGGGGGTCGAACGCGATGGGCCTCTTCCACCCCTTCCTCGATGACAGCTCGGTGCGCATCATCGGGGTCGAGGCGGGCGGCAAGGGGGTCGACGACCGGATGGAGCATTGCGCGAGCCTGACGGGCGGGCGCCCGGGCGTGCTGCACGGCAACCGCACCTATCTCTTGCAGGACGCCGACGGCCAGATCCTCGAGGGGCATTCGATCTCGGCCGGGCTCGACTATCCGGGCATCGGGCCGGAACATGCGTGGCTGCACGACATCGGGCGGGCCGAATATGTCTCGATCACCGATACCGAGGCGCTCGCGGCCTTCCGGCTCTGCTGCGAGGAGGAGGGGATCATCCCCGCCCTCGAACCCGCCCACGCGCTTGCCCATGTGATGAAGATCGCGCCCGCGCTGCCGGCCGATCACCTCATCATCATGAACATGTGCGGGCGGGGCGACAAGGACATCTTCACCGTCGCCCGCCACCTCGGCTTCGAGATGAAGGTCTGAGCGGCGGCTATCCGCCGAAGCCGCCGTCCTCGGGCGCGACCGTCAGCACGACGCGGTCGGCCGCGAACCACGTCTCGCCCAGTTCGACCGGCCGGCCCTCGGGGTCGATGTTGACGCCGCGCGTCACGATCAGCGCCGCGCCTTCGGCCAGCCGCAGGCGCAGCGCCTGAGCGGCGTCGGCGGTGGCGGCCGAGATCTCGGTGCGCGCGCGCGTGTAATCCGCGACCCCGAGCCGGCCGAGGGCCGCGGTGATCGAGGCCGTCTCGGCCAGCGCGGCGGGCAGGGACTTCAGCCGCTCGGCCGGAAAGACCGACCGGAACACCGCGACGGGCACCCCGTCGGCGTGCGACACCCCGCTGATCGCATGCACCCGCCCCCCCGGCGCGATCGCGAGCGCCTCGGCCTCGGCCGCGTCGGCGCGCCGCGTCTCGACCCCGAGGATGGTGCGCTGCGCCCGCGCCCCCTGCGCGGCGAGCGTCGCCTGGAACCGGACCCGCCGCCCGAGCGGATAGGCGATGCGCCGCCCCGCCGTGACAAAGACGCCCGCCCCCTGCCGCGCCTCGACCAGACCGCGCCGCGCCAGCGTCGCCACCGCCCGGCGCAGCGTGTGGCGGTTGACGCCGAAGCGCGCGGCCAGTTGCACCTCGGGCGGCAGGCGGTCGCCCGCAGCATAGCGCCCCGCGCCGATCTCGGCGCCGAGCGTCTCTGCGATCGCGGACCAGAGCGGGGTGCGCGCCATGGGCTTCCTGTCATCGAAATTTCATCCGCCCCGGGGTTGTCATCGCGGGCGGCGGGGGATACGACTTGTCTAGTTGTATAGTAAAGACCGAGCAGGGCAAGCCCCATGTCGCCGACCGAAGCCAACGCCGACCGCCAGCACTGGATGGGGCTGCTTGCCCGCGCCGAGCCTGCGCGGCTCGCCGCGCTCATGCCCGCCGATCTGCCCGCGCATGACTGGCTGCGCCCGCCCGAAACGGGCGCGGTGATGGTGCGGGGCCGCGCCGGCGGCACCGGCGCCCCCTTCAACCTCGGCGAGATGACGCTGACGCGCTGCGCGCTGCGCACGGCCGACGGGGCGGTGGGGATGGCGCATGTGCAGGGCCGCGACCGGGCGCATGCGACGCGGGCCGCGCAGATCGACGCGCTGATGCAGGGCCCGCGCGCGGCCGAGGTGCGGCGCGCGGTCCTCCTGCCGCTGGCCGAGGCCGAGGCGGCGGCCGACCGCGCCCGCGCCGGGGCGGCGGCGGCGACGAAGGTCGAGTTCTTCACCCTTCTGCGCGGAGAGGATTGATGCAAGGTCCCGCCGACACCCTTGCAGGCGGTTTCGCCGCCCCGCCCGAGGATGGCGCGCGCGCCTTTCGCGCGCTCCTCGATGCGATGGCGCGCCCGGGGCGGGTGGTGACGCTTGGCGGTGCGGCACCGCCCGCGCCGGCATCGGCGGCGGCGGGGGCTGCGCTTCTGGTCCTGACCGACCGCACGACGCGGCTCTGGCTTGCGCCCTCGCACGACACGCCCGCGCTGCGGGGCTGGATCGCCTTTCATACCGGCGCACCCGTCACGGCCGACCCGACCGAGGCGGATTTCGCCCTGGGCGACTGGGCGGGGATGCTGCCGCTCGGCCGCTTTCAGACCGGCACCCCCGAATATCCCAACCGGGGCGCGACGCTGATCGTCGATGCGGCGGCGTTCGCGGGCGTGCCCGTGCGGCTGACCGGCCCCGGCATCGCGGGGGCGGCGCGCGCGCTCATGCCCGATCCCGCGATCCTTGCCGCGCGCACGCCGCAGTTCCCCCAAGGGCTCGACATCATCTGGACGGCCGGCGCCGAGGCGATGGCGCTGCCGCGCAGCACGAAGCTGGAGGCGATCTGATGTATGTCGCGGTCAAGGGCGGCGAGCGGGCGATCGAGGCCGCGCACGACTGGCTCGCGCGCGCCCGGCGCGGCGCGCCCGAGGTGCCCGAACTCGGCGTCGCGCAGATCCGCGAGCAACTCGCGCTCGCCGTCAACCGGGTGATGGGCGAGGGGTCGCTCTATGATCCCGACCTCGCGGCGCTCGCGATCAAGCAGGCGCGGGGCGATCTGATCGAGGCGGTGTTCCTCATCCGCGCCTATCGCACGACCCTGCCGCGCTTCGGCGCGTCAGAGCCCGTCGACACCGGCGCGATGGCCTGCGTGC
>CAYYJB010000067.1:0-11376 GCA_964472135.1 uncultured Gemmobacter sp. | reverse complement strand
GTTCCGGGCGAACAACCCCCTCGGGATGATGCATGCGGGATCCGGCCCGGGGAGGCCTGAGATGGCGCGACTACTGATCGGGCAGACACTGGCCTTCGCGGGCGATCCGACGGCCGAGGGCCCCGGGGCCGCGCGCCACGAGAGCCGCGGCGGCGTGCTGATCGAGGGCGGGATCATCCGCGCGACCGGCACCGCCGATGCGCTGCGGGCGGCCCATCCGGCGGCCGAGGTCATCGACCACGGCGCGGCGCTGATCTCGGCGGGCTTCGTCGATGCCCATGTCCATTACCCGCAGACCGCCATCATCGCCTCGTGGGGCAAGCGGCTGATCGACTGGCTGAACGGCTATACCTTCCCCGAAGAGATGCGCCTTGCCGACCCCGAATATGCGGCCGAGATCGCGGGGCGCTATCTCGACCTCGTGCTGGCGCAGGGCACGACCACGGTGTGCAGCTATGCCACCACCGCGCCCGTGAGCGTTGACGCCTTCTTCACCGCTGCCGCCGCGCGGGGGATGCGGGTGCTCGCGGGCAAGACGTGCATGGACCGCAACGCCCCCGAGGGGCTGATCGACACGGCCGCGCGCGCCCATGACGAAAGTGCCGCCCTGATCGCGCGCTGGCACGGCGTCGGGCGGGCGGGGTATGTCATCACCCCGCGCTTCGCCCCGACCTCGAGCCCCGAGCAACTGCGGGTGCTGGGTGCGCTGGCGCAGGCGCACCCCGAGTGCCTCGTGCAGACGCATCTGTCGGAGCAGACCGACGAGGTCGCCTGGGTGCGCGAACTCTTCCCGCGGGCGCGCGACTATCTCGATGTCTACGAGGAGGCGGGCCTCTTGTCGGCGCGCACCGTCTTCGGCCACGCGATCCACCTTGAGCCGCGCGAGCGCGACCGGCTGGCCGAGGTCGGCGCCGCGATCGCGCATTGCCCGACCTCGAACGCCTTCATCGGCTCGGGCCTTTTCGATCTGCGCGGGCTTGCCGAACGCGGCATCCGCATCGGGCTTGCAACCGACACGGGCGGGGGGTCGTCGTTTTCCATGCTGCGGACCATGGCCGCGGCCTACGAGATCGCGCAGCTTCGCGGCCATGCGGTGCACCCGGCCGAGCTGTGGTGGCGCGCGACCGCGGGCTCGGCCGCGGCGCTTGGCCTCGGGGCGCGGATCGGGTCGCTCGCGCCGGGCTTCGAGGCCGATATCGTCGTGGTCGATCTGGCCTCTACCCCCGCCATCGCGCAGGCCGCCGCCCGTGCCGGCACGATCTGGGAGGCGCTCTTTCCGACCATCATGATCGGCGACGATCGCGCCATCCGCGCCGTCTATGTCGGCGGGCGCCGCGTGACCCCCCTTTCGCACGCCGCGCAGGCAGGATAGCGGATCGGGGCAGAATTTCAGTCCGGGGCATCCATGCGACCGCTCAGCTGTTTCAAGGCCTATGACATTCGCGGCAGGTTGGGCGAGGAGCTCGACGAGGAGATCGCCTATCGCATCGGCCGGGCCTTTGCCGCCGAACTCGGCGCCCGCCGCGTCGTGCTCGGCCGCGACATCCGCCCGACCTCCGGGGCGCTCGCGGATGCGGTGGCGCAGGGGCTGATGGATGAAGGCGCCGAGGTCGCGGACCTTGGCCTCTGCGGCACTGAAGAGGTCTATTTCGCGACCGGCTACACCGGTGCGGCGGGGGGCATCTGCATCACCGCCTCGCACAACCCCATCGACTACAACGGGATGAAGATGGTCGGGCGCGGCGCCGCCCCGATCGGGCCCGAGACGGGCCTCGCCGCGATCCGCCGCCGGGCCGAGGCGGGCGCTTTCGGCCCCGCGCGCACGGGCGGGCGGCGGGTCGATGCGGGCGCGGTCCGGGCCGAATATGTCGCGCGCGTCCTCTCCTTCGTCGATCCGGCGGCGCTGCCGGCGCTGCGGGTGCTCGTCAACGCCGGGAACGGCGCGGCGGGCCCGACCTTCGATGCGCTGGCCGAGGGGCTGGCGGCGCGGGGCGCGCCGATGGCCTTCGTGCGCCACCACCACGACCCCGACGCGCGCTTTCCGAACGGAATCCCGAACCCCCTCCTGCCCGAGAACCAGCCGCTGACGGCCGATGCGGTGCGCGCGGCGGGTGCCGATCTGGGGGTCGCGTGGGATGGCGATTTCGACCGCTGCTTTCTCTTCGATGCGGCGGGCAGCTTCGTGCCGGGCGAATATGTCGTGGGCCTTCTGGCCGAGGCGTTTCTTGCGCGCGAGGCGGGCGCCACCATCGTCCACGACCCCCGCGTCGTGTGGAACACCCAGGATATCGTGGGCCGCGCCGGGGGGCGCGCCGTCGCTGCGCGCACGGGGCATGCCTATCTCAAGGCCGCGCTGCGCGAGACGGGCGCGGTCTATGGCGGCGAGATGTCGGCGCACCACTATTTCCGCGACTTCTTCGCCTGCGATTCGGGGATGATCCCCTGGCTCATGGTCGCCGCCCTGATCGGCCGGCGCGGCGAGGGGCTGGCCGAGGTGCTCTCCGAGCGGCGCGCGCGCTTCCCGTCATCGGGCGAGTTGAACTTCCGCCTGCGCGACGCGGGCGCGGCACTGGCGGCAGTGCGGGCCGAATGGGCGCCGAAGGCGCAGGCGATCGACGAGCTTGACGGCCTCGGCCTTGCCTTCGCGGACTGGCGCTTCAACCTGCGCGCCTCGAACACCGAGCCGCTCTTGCGCCTCAATGTCGAGGGGCGCGGCAACCCCGCCAAGGTCGCCGAGATGGCCGAGGCCATCGGCGCGCTGATCCGGCAGGCGGGCGGGTAGCGCCCTCAGACCCGCCGCAGCGCGATCACGGCGTTGAGGCCGCCGAAGGCGAAGGCGTTCGAGAGGACGGCAACGACGCGGGCCTCGCGCGCGACGTTCGGCACGACGTCGAGCGCGCATTCGGGGTCGGGCTCCTCATAGCCGATGGTGGGCGCGATGATCCCCTCGCGCAGCGCCATGATGCAGGCGAGCAGCTCGACCGCGCCGGTGCCGCCGATCAGGTGCCCGTGCATCGATTTCGTCGAGGAGATCATCAGCCGGTCGGCATGGTGCCCGAAGGCATGGGCGACGGCGGCGCATTCGGTCTTGTCGTTGGCGGCGGTGCCGGTGCCGTGGGCGTTGATGTAGCCCACATCGCCCGGATCGAGGCGCGCGTCGCGCATCGCCCCGGTCATCGCCCGTTCGGCGCCTTGCGCCGAGGGCATCACGATGTCGCCCGCATCCGATGTCATGGCAAAGCCCGCGACCTCGGCCAGGATCTCGGCCCCCCGCGCGCGGGCGTGGTCGTAGCTTTCGAAGACGAATACGCCCGCCCCCTCGCCCTGCACCATGCCGTTGCGATTGGCCGAGAAGGGGCGGCAGGCGTCGCGGCTCATGACGCGCAGGCCCTCCCATGCCTTGATCCCGCCAAAGCACAGCATCGATTCCGACCCGCCCGTGATCATCACCTCGGCCGCGCCCGAGCGCACCATCTGAAAGGCCAGCCCCATGGCGTGGTTGGAACTCGCGCAGGCGGTGGCGACGGTAAAGGTCGGGCCGCGCAGGTTCCATTCCATGCTGACATGGCTCGCGGCGGCGTTGTTCATGAGTTTCGGCACGACGAAGGGGTGGACGCGGTTCTTGCCCTCCTCATAGACCGCCCGGTAATTCTCGTCCCAGGTGTTCACCCCCCCGCCCGCCGTGCCGAGGACAACGCCCGAGGCGAGCGAGAGCGCATCGCCGAAGCTGAGCCCCGCCTGGTTGATCGCCTCGCGGGCGGCCAGCATGGTGAACTGGGTGAACTTGTCATAGAGCGCGATCTGCTGGCGGTTGAAGTGCCGCTCGGCGTCCCAGTCGTGGACCTGCGCCCCGATCTGGACGCCGAGCCGCTCCTTGTCGCGCAGCTCCAGCGGCCCGATCCCGAGCCGCCCCTCGCGCAGGGCTTCGAACGTGCCCGCCACGTCATGGGCAAGCGCGTTGATGGTGCCCGCCCCGGTGATGACGACGCGCCGCATCAGCCGCGCGCGGCCACGAGCGATTCGACCGCGGCAACCATCGCGCCGACCGACGAGATGTCGAAATCCCCCGCCGTCGGATCGTTGGCGTTGAAGGGCACCGAGACGTCGAACGCCTCCTCGATGGCGAAGATCGCCTCGACGAGGCCGAGGCTGTCGAGGCCGAGGTCCTGCAACGTCATCTCTTCGCGCAGGTCGGAGACGTCGAGCACGGCCTGCTCGGCGATGATGTCAAGAACACGGTCGCGCACGCTAGTCGTCATGGTTTCCCCGTTCTGAAATGCGGCGGTGATGTAACGGTCCTATTCGCCCTTTGAAACAGCTTTCTGAAGCGCCGCCACCGCCGCCGCCAGCCGCGGCAGGCGGCGCAAAGCCTTGTTGATCTCGATCTGCGTTTCCATCTTCACCGCCGGAGACCCCAGGATCACCCGCCCCGCCGGAACATTGGTAAAGATCTTGGTGGCCCCGCCCGCGATCACGTCGTCGCCCACGAAGATGTTGTCGTTGACGCCGCATTGCCCGGCCATCACCACCCGGTCGCCGATCCGCGCCGATCCGGCGATGCCGACCTGCCCGCAAAGCATGCAGTCGCGCCCGATCCGCACGTTGTGGCCGACATGCACGAGGTTGTCGAGCTTCGTGCCCGAGCCGATCTCGGTGTCGCGGATGGTGCCGCGGTCGATGCAGGCATTCGCGCCGATCTCGACATCATCGCCCAGCACCACCGCGCCCAGGCTGTGGATGCGCGTCCAGGGCTGCCCCTCCTGCCTCTCGCGCGTGCCGAGCGTCGCGCGGACCTCCTCGACGCCCGAGCGTTCGGGAGTGACGAAGGAAAACCCATCAGAGCCGATCACCGCCCCGGGTTGAAGGATGGCGCGCGCCCCGATCCGCACCCGCGCCCCCACCCGCACCCCCGCGTGGATCAGCGCGTCGGGCCCGATCTCGGCACCCTCGGCGATGCTCGCGTGCGGGGCGATGCGGGCGCGCGGCCCGATGCGCGCCCCCGCCCCGATGCTGACGAAGGGCCCGATCGCGGCATCCGCGCCGATCTCGGCCGTGGGGTCGACGACGGCGGCGGGATGGATGCCCGGGGCGATGCGCGGCCCCGGATCGAAGGCGCGGGTAACCCCGGCCAGCGCCACCCGCGGCCGGGCGATCAGGATCGCGGCCCGCAGGCCGAGCGCGCGCCAGTCCGCCCCCTCCCACAGCACGGCGGCCTGCGCCTTGCCCGAGGGCAGCGCCTCGGCATAGCGCGGATCCATCGCGAGCGCGATCTGGTCGGCGCCCGCCATGGCGGGTTCGGCCGCGCCACGGATGCGAAGCTCCACCTCGCCCTCTGCCCGCGCACCGATGGCGCGCGCGATCTCGGCAATCGTGTGGCCCATCAACGCCTCTGCAGCCTAAGGGTCAGAGACTAGCCCTCGACGCCCCGCTGCGCCAGTCCCGCATCAAGAAGCGCCTCGTGCACGAGGCGGTCGCGGCCATAGACGTCGGGCCGGAACCGCAGCACCCCGTCCGCCCCGAAGAAGGCGGTGCGATAGTCGATGTGGATCGGCACGGGTTCCTTGAGGTTGATGCGCACCTGCCGCCCGCTGTCGAGCGCGCGCCGGAATTCTGCCTCGGGCGTCGCGCTCTGGCGCGCGAGCAGCACATGCGCGAGCCCGAACGGATCCTGCAGCCGCACGCAGCCCGAGGAATATGTGCGGCTGTCGCGCGCGAACAGATGCTTTTCGGGCGTATCGTGCAGATAGATCGCGTGGCGGTTGGGGAACATGAACTTCACGAGGCCGAGGGCGTTCGTGTCGCCGGGCGGCTGGCGCAGCATGAAGGGGAAGGTCCGCGCGGTGTAGGCCCGGAAATCGACGGCCTCGCGCGCGACGGGCTGGCCGTCCGCATCGACGAGCATCAGATGGGCCAGCGCCGTCGGATCCTCCTGCAGGGTTGGCAGATAGTCGCGCCGCACGACGCCCGGCGGCACCGTCCAGTCGGGGTTGACCTCGAGATAGCGCATGAGGTCCGAGAATTCGGGCGTCTGCTTTTCGCGCAGGACCGCGCCGACGACCGTCTCGGTCTCGAAGGTGATCCTGCCCCCGTCGATGACCTTGGCCGAGAAATCCGCGAGATTGACCCAGATGTGACGCTCTCCCCGCGCGACGTTCAGCCAGCGCTCCCGCTCAAGCGCGACCGTGACGGCTGCAAGGCGGTCCGAATCGCCATAGTTCAGGGCCGCGACGGTGCGCTGCCCCACCACCGCGTCGGGGTTCAGGCCGCTCAGTGCCTGAAACGCCGCGACCTCGGCCTGAAGCGTCGCGTCATAGGCCGCCGGGTCGGTCCCCGGCGTCGGCGCAGCCGCGAGGCCGAGCGCCTCCATCCGGGCGCGCAGCGCGAGCACCTCGGGGCCCACGGCCCCCGGACGCAACGCCGTCGCGATCCGCAGCGGCGCCGCCGTCGCCGGGGCGGCGGCGCGAATCATCAACTCGGCCCGCGCGCGCAAGAGGCGCGCATATTCGGGCGTCTGCGGCGCAAGGGCCGCGATCCAGGCGGCGGGGTCGGGCGCGGCGGCGAAATCGGCAAGCATGCGCGACGGATCGGGGCGGCTGACCTCGCGCACCATGCCGCGCGCGATCCGGCGCGGATCGAGCGCGCCCGACCCTAGGTCTCCGCCATAGGCGACGAGGGCACGCGCGAGCGTCACCTCGGCCCTGGCGCGCGCGCTTTCGGTCGTCGCGTCGCCGAGCGCGGCACGCAGCCCCGTGAGGCCGTAGCGTGCCGACGGAAGGCCGTGCACATCCGCCTCGGCGATCGCGCCGATCAGCGCGCGGCGGCGCGCACCATCCTCGGGTCCGGTGAAGATCGGCGCGAATCGGCGCATGCCGTAGACGGCATCAAGCGCCGCGTCCCCCGCCACCTGATCCGCAAGCGCGCGCGCGAACGCCCCCGCTTGTACCTCTGGCGCGCCGGTCGCGGCCGTTCCGGGTGTGCCCTGGGCACCGACCGGCGGCGCCGGCCACAATGCTGACAGCGCAAGGATCAGAACGGCAGGGATGAACGAACGCATCTGGAGGACTTTCCGGCACTGGCGCATCGAAGCTGCAGCGCAGCACAAGATGGGCTCTTCAGGGTGACAAGATGGGCGATCGGCGGCCCGAAGTCCATGCAATGCGGCGTTTTGCGCCGCAGCACCGGCTCGGCTGTTGCCCTCGCGCCACGCCGGCACGGCCGCCTCGAGGCGCGCGAATCAGCGGAAATTCGCCGACATCGCCCGGCGTGGACAAAAACAGCCAAACTAAGGCTTGGGACAATGCGCGCCGCGTGGCATGAATGCGGCGATCGCGTGTCGAAGTGGCATGCGAGGGATCTTTTCGGTTCCGTCTGAATGGGGATGATCGCAGTCAGATGCTTATGGATCGGGTCATCGCGGCAGTGAACGGCGCCTTCGATGCAACATCGGATGCCCCCCTACCCGGCCGGCGCGCGCTGCTCGGCGGCCTCGCGGCCGGTCTTGTCGGTGCCGCGCTGCCTTCGGGCGTTCATGCCTTCTCGATCCTCTCGGGGCGCGGCAATTTTCGGCGCATCCGCATGTATTCCGGCCGCTCGGGCGAGAGCATCGATACCGTCTACTGGATCGATGGCACCTACATCCCCGAGGCGATGGAGGACATAAACCGCATCATGCGCGATGTCCGCACCAACCAGATCAAGCCCATCGATCCGGCGGTCGTTGACATTCTTGCCGCGGCGCACGGCCTGATGGAAGTGTCCGAGCCCTACACGCTGCTGTCGGGCTTCCGCACCCGCGCCACCAACAACCGCATCCGCGAGAGCGGCGGGGGTGCCGCGCGCAACTCGCTCCATATCCAGGGGCAGGCGGCGGATGTGCGGCTGCGCTCGCGCTCGCTGCGGCAGATGGCGAACGCCGCCAAGAGCTGCAACTCGGGCGGGGTCGGCGTCTATGCCCGCTCGAACTTCGTGCATATGGATTGCGGGCCGGTTCGCGTCTGGACAGGTTGACGCAGCCGCTGCGGGGGTGACGGCGCGGGCCGCGCGCCCCATATTGCCCCCATGCTCAAGTTCACGCCCTTCCTGCTCGCGATCGGTTATGCGCTGGTGCTCTACCAGTTCTCGGTCTGGCGCACGCGCCGGACGCTCGATCGCAATTCGACCGAGCTGGCGGACCCGATCCTGCGGGTGATGACCGACCGCATGGCCGAGGTGCTGGGTGTCGCGCATGTGCCTGTCCACATCTACGAGGTCGATCCGGTGAACGGCCTTGCCGCCCCCGATGGCCGCATCTTCCTGACCCGCGGGTTCTATCGCAGATATCGCGCGGGGGATGTGACGGCTGCCGAACTCGCAAGCGTGATTGCCCACGAACTGGGCCATGTCGCGCTCGGGCACACGCGGCGGCGGATGATCGACTTCACCGGGCAGAACGCGCTCTTTGTCTCGCTCGCGGCGCTTTTCGGGCGGGTGATCCCGGTCATCGGGCCGTTCGTGGCGGCCGCCGCGGCACGGCTGGTGACGACGCTGCTCGCCGCGCGGCTTTCGCGCGAGGACGAGTTCGAGGCGGACGCCTGGGCGGCGGCGCTGCTCACGCGGGCGGGGATCGGAACGGCACCGCAAAAGGCGCTCTTTGCCAAGCTCGGCGCGCTGACGGGCGGGGGGGCGCCGGATGCGCCGGCGTGGCTCCTGAGCCACCCGCGCACGGCCGAGCGCATCGCCGCGATCGAGGCGCTCGAGGCGCGCTGGCAGGGATCGCTGCCGCGCGACTGATAGGGGGGTAGGGTAATGACGCGCGGCAATGTCCTGCTGGTCACGATCGACCAGCTTTCGGCGGCGGTGCTCGACGGGCCGCTCGCCGCCTTCACGCGGACCCCGAACCTTGATCGGCTGGCGGCCACGGGCGCGCGGTTCGATTTCCACCACACCGTCACCGTGCCCTGCGGCCCGGCGCGCGCGAGCCTGTTGACCGGCCTCTACGCCATGAACCACCGCGCCATCCGCAACGGCACGCCGCTTGCGCGCCATCACGCGACGGTGGCGACCGAGGCGCGCAAGGCGGGGTATGAGCCGCTGCTGTTTGGCTACAGCGACATCGCGCCCGACCCCGAGGGGCGCGACCCCGAGGACCCGGACCTGCGCAGCTATGAGGGCGTCGCGCCGGGGTTTCGCGAGCTGGTCGAGATGCGGATGGAGACGGGGCGCGAATGGCCTGCCCATCTGCGCGCGCGCGGCCACCCGGTCGACCCCGAGGACCGGGCGCCCGTGCCAGCCATCTATCGCCCCGTCGCCCCGCCCGGACGGCCGCCCCGCCCCTCGGACCCCGCGATCTACGCCGCCGCCGACAGCGATACCGCCTATCTGACCGACCGCACCCTCGCCGCCCTCGACATCCGGTGCGGTGCGCCGTGGTTTGCCCATCTCGCCTATATCCGGCCGCACCCGCCGCTCGTGGCGCCGGCGCCGTGGAACACCCTCGTCGATCCCGCCGGCCTGCCCGCGCCCGACCTCGGGCGGCCCGATCATCCGCTGGTGCGGGCGTGGTTCTCGGCGCCGTCGAACGCGGGCCTCTTCTGGGGGTTCGACGGCGATTGCGCGGCCCTGCCGCCCGCGACCGTGGCGGAGTTGCGCGCCGTCTATCTGGGTCTCGTGGCCGAGGTCGACCATCACCTCGGCCGCGTGCTCGACTGGCTCGAGGCGACGGGGCAGGCGGGGCGGACGCTCGTCATCGTCACCGCCGACCACGGCGAGATGCTGGGCGAAAAGGGCATGTGGGGCAAGATCGTGCCCTTCGAGCCGGCGCTGCGCGTGCCCCTCTATGTCCGCGCGCCGGGGATGCCGGGGGGGCAGCGCATCGCCGCCCCGACCGAGTCGGTCGATCTCGCGCCCACGATCCTCGACTGGATCGGGCGGTCGGCGCCGCCCGCGATGGATGGCGTCTCGCTCCTGCCGCTGCTTGCCGGCGGGGCGGTGCCCGCGGGCTGGCGCGAGGGGGTTCTGGCCGAGATCGACTTCGGCCACCCCACCCGGCCGACCCCGATCCAGGCCGCCCTCGGCCTGCACCCGGATCAGGCCGGCGCCGCCATCTGGCGCGACGCGCGCTGGAGCTATGTCCATTTCGCGGGCCCCGTCGCGCCGATGCTGTTCGATCGCGCCGCCGACCCGCACGAGACGCGCGACCTCGGCGCCGATCCGGCCCACGCGCCGGTGCGCGCGGCGCTGCTCGGCCGGATCATGGGGCGGATGATGCGGCGGCGCGACCGGCGCCTCACGCATCTGAGCTTCGGCGCCTGAGGGGGCGCGTTGCCCCCGGACGCAGGACCGCCTATAGCCCGTCACGGGCCGGGACGGCCCCGAGGCCGCCATGACCCCACAGCCCGACGACAGCCCCCGGGGCCTTGCCTTCGCGGTCTCGGCCTATGTGCTCTGGGGCTTCATGCCGCTCTATCTCTCGATGATCGCGCATGTCAGCCCGTCCGAGATCATCGCCCACCGCATCCTGTGGTCGATCCCGGTCGCGGCGGCGGTGCTGATCGCGACGGGGCGGACGGCCGATCTTGCCCGCGCGCTGCGCACGCCGCGGATGCTCGGGATGGCGGCGGTGACGGCGGTGCTCGTGGCGGCCAACTGGGGCATCTATGTCTGGGCCGTCACCTCGGGGCGCGCGCTCGACGCGGCGCTGGGCTATTACATCAACCCGCTGTTCAGCATCCTGCTCGGGTCGCTCCTGCTGGGCGAGCGTCTGGCGACGCTCCAGCGCGTCGCGGTCGGCCTCGCGGGGCTTGGCGTCGCGGTCCTGACCGTCGCCTCGGGCCAGGTGCCGGTCGCGGCGCTGGCGATGACGCTGACCTGGGGCGCCTATGCCTATTTCAAGAAGCGCCTGCCGATCGGGCCCAACCAGGGCTTCCTGCTCGAGGTGCTGCTGCTTGCGCCCTTCGCACTGGTCGCGCTCTTATGGTTCGAGGGTACCGGGCGGGGGCATCTCCTTGCCGGCGACGCGTGGCTGCTCGCGGGTCTCGGGCCGGTGACGGCGATCCCCCTCATCCTCTATGGCAACGGCGCGAAGCTCCTGCGCCTCTCGACCATCGCGATATTGCAATACATCGCGCCCACGATGATCCTCATCACCGCGATCTTCTGGTTCGGCGAGGTGTTCGACACCCCCCGCCGCATCGCCTTCGCGCTCATCTGGCTTGCGCTCGGCCTCTATTCCGCCTCGCTCTGGCGCGCCCGGGGGGGCTTCACCCCGCCTTAACCCTTGGGTGCGAGGGTCGGGCGTCCCCTCCGCAGGTGCCCCGCGATGCGCGCCGTTCTGCTGTTCCTCCTCCTTCTCCTCCTCCCCACGCTCGCCGCGGCGAAGCCGCTCGGGTTCTCGATCGG
>CAYYJB010000066.1:0-11996 GCA_964472135.1 uncultured Gemmobacter sp. | reverse complement strand
GGCGCGATGCAGCTCTGCCGCTGGCCCAAGCAGTTCGACGTGATCGTGACCGACAACCTCTTTGGCGATCTCTTGTCGGATGCGGCGGCAATGCTGACGGGCTCGCTCGGGATGCTGCCCTCGGCCTCGCTCGGGGCGCCGATGAAGAACGGCCGGCCCAAGGCGCTCTATGAGCCCGTGCACGGCTCGGCCCCCGACATCGCCGGGCAGGGCAAGGCCAACCCCATCGCCTGCGTGCTGAGCTTCGCGATGGCGCTGCGCTATTCCTTCGACCTCGGCGCCGAGGCCGAGCGGCTGGAAAAGGCCGTGGAGAAGGTGCTGGCCGACGGGGTGCGCACGGCCGATCTGATGGGCCCCGAGGGCGGCGAGCCCGTCTCGACCTCGGCCATGGGCGACGCGATCCTCGCGGCGCTCGACGCCTCGATCCAGGCCTGAGGGGGGCGGCGGATGGCCAATGTCGTCGTGGTCGGCGCCCAGTGGGGCGACGAAGGCAAGGGCAAGATCGTCGACTGGCTATCCGAGCGCGCCGATGTCATCGCCCGCTTTCAGGGCGGCCACAACGCGGGCCACACGCTCGTCATCAACGGCAAGGTCTACAAGCTGAACGCGCTGCCCTCGGGCGTGGTGCGGGGCGGCAAGCTCAGCGTCATCGGCAACGGCGTGGTGCTCGATCCCTGGCATCTGGTCGAGGAGATCGCCAAGATCCGCGCCGACGGGGTCGAGATCACGCCCGAGACGCTCATGATCGCCGAGAACACGACCCTGATCCTGCCCTATCACGGCGAGCTTGACCGCGCGCGCGAGGCACAGGCGGCGGGTTCGGCCGCGCGCATCGGCACGACGGGGCGCGGCATCGGCCCGGCCTATGAGGACAAGGTGGGCAGGCGGGCGATCCGCGTCGCGGATCTCGCCGATCCCGCGACCCTCGGCCAGCGGGTCGATCGCGCGCTCGTGCACCACAACGCGCTCCGGGCGGGGCTCGGGCTCGACCCCATCGACCGCGCGGCGCTGCTTGGCGCTCTCGCGGCCATCGCGCCGCAGATCCTGCCCTATGCCGCCCCGGTCTGGAAGGTGCTGAACGACAAGCGCCGCGCCGGCAAGCGCATCCTGTTCGAGGGCGCGCAGGGCTCGCTCCTCGATATCGACTTCGGCACCTATCCCTATGTCACCTCCTCGAACGTGATCGCGGGGCAGGCGGCGACGGGGGTGGGGCTCGGCCCGAACGCGATCGACTTCGTTCTGGGCATCGTCAAGGCCTACACGACCCGCGTGGGCGAGGGGCCGTTCCCGACCGAACTCAGGGACGAGACGGGCGAGCGTCTGGGCGCCCGCGGGCGCGAGTTCGGCACCGTGACGGGGCGCAAGCGCCGCTGCGGCTGGTTCGATGCCGCGCTGGTGCGCCAGACCTGCGCCATCTCGGGCATCAACGGCATCGCGCTCACCAAGCTCGACGTGCTCGACGGGTTCGAGCGGCTGCGGATCTGCACGGGCTATGACCTCGACGGCCGGCGGCTCGATTACCTGCCGACGGCGGCCGACCAGCAGGCGCGCTGCGTGCCGGTCTATGAAGAGGTCGAGGGCTGGCGGGAATCGACCGAAGGCGCGCGGTCCTGGGCCGACCTGCCGGGGGCGGCGGTGAAATATGTCCGCCGGATCGAGGAGCTGATCGGCTGCCCGGTCGCGATGCTCTCGACCAGCCCCGAGCGCGACGACACGATCCTCGTGACCGACCCCTTCGCGGACTGATCCGATGCAGCGGCGCACGCGCAAGAGGCTCGCCTATCTGATCCTGCTCGTGGGCCTGCCCGCCTATGTGGTGGTCGCGGTCTCGATCCTGAACGCGCTCGACCGCCCCCCGATCTGGGTCGAGTTCGCGGTCTATGTCGTGCTCGGCATCCTCTGGGCGCTGCCCTTCCGCGCCGTGTTCCGCGGCCTCGCCCAACCCGACGATTCCGAGGGCCCGGACCGCTAGGGCGCGCTCAGGGTGTCGCGCGGACGAGTTCGGGCGCAGCGAGGGCGTAGTTGTTGCCCTCGACCCGTCGCAGCCGCCCCGATTTCACCAGTTGCGCAAAGGCGTCGGCCCTCCCGAGGGCGTCCGATGGCTCATCCGGGGGGGGGTGGCGGGCCACAAGGCTGACGACCGCCGCCGCCTCGAACCGGCTGCGTCCCTCGATCACGGTCAGATAGGCCGCCGCCGCCTCGATCCGCTCCGCGAGTCGCTCTGCGCCCGCGCGCGCGGCGTAGCTCTCGAACCCGAGATCCGACGCCACCTGCGCATGGGGGGCTGCGACGGCCGGCGGAGATGCGTCAAGGCGCAGCTCGGGCACCAGCCGAAGCACCGGCAATCGCGATCCCTGCGCGGGGCGCGCTGTAGCCTCGGCGGGTGCTGCCGGGACGGGTGCTGCCGGGACGAGCGATTCCGGGAGGGGGGCAGGCTCTGCCACGGACGTATGCGGCGCGGGCGCGCCGGCTTGCGGCGGGTTTATCGTGTCTTCGTCACCGGTGCCTGCGGGGGGCGCGGAAGGCGCGGTTTCGCGCCGGTCGGCCTGCGCGGCCGCAGTGGCCGCCGCGACGGCGGCCCGGAGGCTCGCGATCGTGGCGGCGCGGCGGCGCGCGCTGCGTTCGGCGGGCGTCTCGACCGGGGTGGGCGCATCTTCGGTGGGCGCGGTTCGCGCGCCCGGCTCGGCCGCAGCGATCTCGGCGTCCTCTGCGAGGTCTGGTGCCGCGTCGGGCTCGACTCGCCGCATCGGCGTGCCCGCCAGATCGGCGACCGTCTCGAGATCGATCGTGCCCTCGTCCATCTGCCGGCGAAGTTCCTGCGCGGCGATCTGCTGCAACAGCGCGACATCGACCTGCGGCGAGGGCGGCGGCAGCGCGAACTGGGGCGCCTGTTCCGCGAGCATCCGGAAATGCTCGCTCAGCGCCTTGACGATCTCCTCGGGGCGCTTGTAGCCCGTCAGGGTGCAACTGAACGCGCCATAAGAGACGGTCACGCTGCGCTCGCGCTCGGCGTCGCCGCCCGCTTCTGCATTCTCAGCGCTGCGTTTCTTGCCCATCGTCGCCGCCGGCCCTGCCGCCCCTTAACCCGATCAATCTGCCAGCCCTCGGCGCCGAGGGCAATTGCCAAAGCCCGCCCGACGCGCAATCTGGGGCGATGGATGGTCCGATCATCACCGCGCCCGAGGGCGTGACCCTTGCCGGCGGCGCGCCTTTCGGCGGCACCTTGCTGCGCGAGGCGCTGGCCCATGCGCCGCGCCTTGTCGCAGCCGACGGGGGGGCGGACCGGCTCTTGCGGCTTGGACACGTGCCCGAGGCGGCGATCGGCGATTTCGATTCGATCTCGGCCAAGGCGCGCGCGGCTCTCGGGGAGGCGCGGCTGCATCATATCGCCGAGCAGGACACCACCGACTTCGACAAGGCGCTGCGGTCGGTCGCGGCGCCCTTTGTCCTCGGTCTCGGCTTTACCGGGGCGCGGATCGACCACGGGCTTGCGGTTCTCAACGCGCTCGGCCGGCACGCGGGGCGGCGCGTGCTGCTGGTCGGGCCGCGCGATGTCACCTTTCTCGCTCCGCCCGAACTGGCGCTGCGGCTGCCCGTCGGCACGCGGCTGTCGCTCTTTCCGCTTGCCGATGTCCGGGGCGAGAGTTCGGGCCTGCACTGGCCGATCGGCGGCATCGACTTTCACCCGCGCGGCCCGATCGGCACCTCGAACCGGGCGAGCCTGCCGGAGGTACGACTGTCCTTCGATCGGCCGGCGATGCTCGTCATCCTGCCGCGGGCCCGGCTCGGGGCGGCGGTGGCGGCACTCGCGCCTGCGCCTCGGTGACCCGCTCGCGGTGAATGATATAGAGCCCGGCCGAGACGATGATCGCTATCCCGGCCCATGTCACGGCATCGGGGAAATCATCGAAGATCACATAGCCGAAGAAGGCCGCGGTCGCGATCTCGAGATAGTGCAGCGGCGCGAGGGTCGCCGCAGGCGCCAGACGCAGCGCGTAGGTGATGAACATGTGGCTCACGCTCGCCGACACTCCGACGCCCACGAGCCAGGCCCATGCGACCCCCTCGGGGCGGGTGATCGCGAGACCGGGGATCCCGCTGTCGGCAAGCATCCACAGAAGCGGCGCCGCCATCAGCGCGGCAATCCAGGCGGTGTGGAACTGCATCGCGACCGGGTGCATCCGCCGCGACAGGCCGCGCGTGATGAGCATGTAGAGCGCGAAACTCACCGCCGTCGCGACCGGCAGCAGCGCGACCAGCCCGAAGGTGGCGAATGCGGGCTGGATCACCAGCAGCGAGCCCGCGAATCCCACCACCGAGGCCGCGATCCGGCGCGGTCCGACCGCCTCGCCGAACCAGAATCGGCCCAGCAGCAGCAGGATGAATGAATCGATGAACGCGATTGCCAGCGCGTCGGCGATCGGCATCACCGACAGCGCGCCCACGAATGTGACGGTCGAGAGCACCGCGACCGCCGCGCGCGCCAGCAGCAAGCCGAGCGCCTCGCGGCCGATCGCGATGCCCGCGCGCATCGCGATCATGATCGGCGCCATGCAGACCGCCTGCACCACGAACCGCGCGAGCGTCACCACCCCCGCCGAGACGCTGGCGGTGGCGAGTTTCGCCGTCACATCTATGAGCGGGGCGGTGATGCAGAACGCGAGCATCAGAAGCGCCCCCAGAAGCGCGCGGTCACCAACGGGGGCAGGGGGCCGTGCCATCAAACGCGCGCCGCTTTCAGGGTTTCTGCGGCGGGGTGCCGGCGATGGCGCGCGTCACCTCGTCGGCGGCCGCGCGCACCCGAAGCCCGATCGCCGCCGCCGTATCGAGCCCCATGCGGAACGCCGGGCCCGAGACCGACAGGCCCGCGACCGGCTCGCCGTGGCCGTTGAAGATCGGGGCCGCGACGCAGCGCATCCCCTCGGCGCGTTCCTGATCGTCGATGGCGAAACCGCGCACGCGCGTCCGCGCCAGATCGGCCGCCAGCACCTCGGGCGATGTGATCGAGAGTTGGGTGAACCCCCCAAGCCCGACGCGCGCCACGATCGCGGCCACCCGCTCGGGCGGGTAGAAGGCGAGCAACGCCTTGCCGATGCCCGAGACATGCATCGGCGCCTTGGTGCCCGGGGCGAAAAAGGCGCGGATCGCCTCGTGTGTCTCGACCTGGCTCAGGAACAGCACCTCGTCGCGCGATTCGACCCCGAGGTTCGCCGTCTCGCCGGTCGCGCGCATCAGCGCGTCCATGGGCGCGCGCGACCGTTCGACCACCTTGGTCCGGCGCAGGAAGGCCGAGCCGACGCGGAACGCGCCCGGCCCGACATGCCACATCTGCCCGCCCTCGTCCGTCTCGGCCATGCCGTGCGCGGCGAGGGTCTGGAGCGTGCGATAGACCGTCGCCGGCGCCTCGGCCGTCAGCGCGGCAAGTTCGCTCAGCGACCGGCCAGGCTGCGCGGCGAGGATCGCGAGCATCTCTAGCCCGCGGTCGAGGGCGCGGATCACGTTCTGGTCGGTCGTGTCGTTGAAGGCACGCGGCCGGCCGCGGGGGCGAGGCGATTCGGGCAGGGAAGCGCCTCCTCTGACGCGGCGTGGCAAGAAATGCTCCACGGATGAAAAAGCACTTCGTATTGAGATGCAACGCAAAAAAACTGCGGAAGGCAGAACGAAAAACAATTTCGAAAAAATTGCGAGGCCTGCGACAAAGCGTTACACCCCCGTCCACCCGAGGGAGGAACCATCATGTCGTATCAGAACCCCGTCTTCATTCCTGGCCCCACCAACATGCCCGAGGCCCTTCGCAAGGCCTGCGACATTCCGACCGTCGATCATCGTTCGGCGGCCTTCGCTCGGATGATCCGCCCGGCGCTTGCCGGCGTGCGCAAGGTGCTGGGCATGGGGGCCACGGGCGACGTGGCCCTGATTCCGGGGACGGGGACGGGCGGCTGGGAGACGGCACTGACCAATACCCTCTCGCCCGGCGACACGGTGCTCGCGGCGCGCTTCGGCATGTTCTCGCAGCGCTGGATCGAGATGTGCCGCCGCTTCGGGCTCGATGTGCAGGTGCTCGAGACGCCCTGGGGCGAGGGGATGCCCAATGCCGCGGTCGAAGCCGCGCTGCGCGCCGATACCGGCCACAAGATCCGCGCCGTCCTTGCCACCCACAACGAAACCGCGACGGGCGTCTATTCGGACATCGCCGCCGTGCGCCGCGCGATGGATGCGGCCGGCCACCCGGCGATGCTCTTTGTCGATGGCGTCTCCTCCATCGCCTCGATGCCCTTCGAGATGGACGCCTGGGGCGTCGATGTCGCGATCGCCGGGTCGCAAAAGGGCTTCATGCTGCCCACGGGCCTTGCCATCGTGGGGATCAGCGACAAGGCGCGCCGCGCAATGGATCGGGCGACGCTGCCGCGCAGCTACTTCGATCTGAGCGACATGTTCGCCTCGAACGCCAACGGCAGCTTCCCCTACACCCCGCCCGTCGGGCTGATCGCGGGCCTCGCGGCCTCGGTCGCGATGCTCGAGGATGAGGGGCTCGAGGCCGTCTATGCCCGCCATGCCCGCATCGCGGAGGGCGTGCGCCGCGCGATAGCCGGCTGGGGGCTGAAGCCCTGCGCCGTGCGGCCCGAGTTCTATTCGAACACCGTGACCGCCATCGTCGTGCCCGCGGGCTGCAACGGCACCGACCTCGTGCGTCTCGCGGCCGAGAAATACGGCGTCGCCTTCGGCGTCGGCCTCGGCGAGGTCGCGGGCAAGGTCTTCCGCATCGGGCATCTGGGGATGCTTAGCGATGTGATGATGCTGTCGGGCCTTGCGACGGCCGAGATGTGCATGGCCGATCTGGGCTGGCCGGTGCGTCTGGGATCTGGCGTCGCCGCCGCGCAGGAGTTCTATCGCGGCAGCACAGCCGCGGCCGTGCGCGCCGCCGCCTGACGGCGCGCGGGCGGGCGAGGACGATGAAGGACATGACCGAGATGCACATCCCGACCTTCGATGACGTGATCGCGGCCCACGACCGGATCCGTCCGCACATCCACGAAACCCCGGTCCTGACGTCGAGTTTCCTCAACCGTCTGACCGGGGCGGAGCTTTTCTTCAAGTGCGAGAACTTCCAGAAGGCCGGCGCCTTCAAGGTGCGGGGGGCGTCGAACGCGGTGTTCGGCCTCGCCGACGACAAGCTCGACCGCGGCGTCGCCACCCATTCGAGCGGCAACCACGCGCTCTCGCTCTCCTACGCGGCGGGGCGGCGTGGGATCCCCTGCACGGTGGTGATGCCGCGCACCGCGCCGCAGGCCAAGAAGGATGCGGTGCGCGGCTATGGCGGCGTCATCGTCGAATGCGAGCCCTCGACCTCCTCGCGCGAGGCGGTGTTCGCCGAGGTGGTCGCGCAATCGGGGGCCGATTTCGTCCATCCCTACAACGACCCGCGCGTGATCGCGGGGCAGGCCACCTGTTCGCGCGAACTCCTCGGCCAGGTGCCGGCGCTCGATGCGGTGATCGCGCCCATCGGCGGGGGCGGGATGGTGTCGGGCACATGCCTGACGCTCTCGACCCTCGCCCCCGACGTCAGGATCTATGCCGCCGAGCCCGAACAGGCCGATGACGCCGCGCGCAGCTTCCGCGCCGGCCACATCATCGCCGACGACGCGCCCGTGACGGTGGCCGACGGCCTCAAGGTGCCGCTCAAGGAACTGACGTGGCATTTCGTCAGGAACCACGTCACCGACATCCTGACGGCGACCGAGCAGGAAATCATCGACGCGATGAAACTGACCTGGGCGCGCATGAAGATCGTGATCGAACCCTCCTGCGCGGTGCCCCTCGCCACCATCATCAAGAACCCCGAGGTGTTCCGCGGCAAGCGGGTCGGCGTCATCATCACCGGCGGTAATGTCGATCTCGACAAGCTGCCCTGGCTCTGAAGCTTTCACATCCCTGCGGAGGACCATCCATGAACGTCGCGACGCATTTCAACGGCCTCGAAGTCGGCTATGACATTCCCGCCGCCCCCGGCATGGCCGAGGCGGACATCCAGACCCCCTGCCTCGTCGTCGATCTTGCCGCGCTCGAGCGCAACATCGCCAAGATGCAGCGCTTCGCCGACCAGATGGGCGTGCGGCTGCGCGTGCACGGCAAGATGCACAAATCCGCCGATGTCGCGCTGATGCAGATCGCGGCCGGCGCCGTCGGCATCTGCTGCCAGAAGGTGTCCGAGGCCGAGGCGTTTGCCCGCGCCGGCGTCAAGGACATCCTGGTGTCGAACGAGGTGCGGGATCCGGCCAAGATCGACCGCCTCGCCCGTCTGCCGCGGCTGGCGCGCACCATCGTGTGCGTCGATGACATCGCGAGCGTGCCGGAACTCTCCGCCGCCGCGACGCGCCACGGCACCACGATCGAGTGTCTGGTCGAGATCGACTGCGGCGCCGGGCGCTGCGGCGTCACGAACACCCCCGCGGTGCTCCAGATCGCGCGCGCGATCGCAGCCGCGCCCGGCCTCGAATTCTCGGGCATCCAGGCCTATCAGGGCGCCATGCAGCACCTCGACAGCTTCGATGAGCGCAAGGCCAAGATCGACATCGCGGTGGCGATGGTGCGCGATGCGGTCGAGGCGCTCAAGGCCGAGGGGCTCGTGTGCAAGATCGTCGGCGGCGGCGGCACCGGCTCCTATTATTTCGAGGGCAATTCGGGCGTCTACAACGAGCTTCAGTGCGGCTCCTATGCCTTCATGGATGCCGACTATGGCCGCATCCTCGACCGCGAGGGCAAGCGGATCGACGCGGGCGAGTGGGAGAATGCGCTTTTCCTCTTCACCTCGGTCATGAGCCACGCCAAGGCCGACAAGGCGATCTGCGATGCCGGCCTCAAGGCGCAGTCGGTCGACAGCGGCCTGCCGTTCGTCTATGGCCGCACGGACGTGAAATACGTCAAGTGCAGCGACGAGCACGGCGTGATCGCCGACCCCGACGGCAAGCTCAAGGTCGGCGAGAAGCTGCGCCTCGTGCCCGGCCACTGCGATCCGACCTGCAACGTGCACGACTGGTTTGTGGGCGTGCGCGACGGCGTGGTCGAGCGGCTGATCCCCGTCACCGCCCGCGGCAAGGCCTACTAGGCCAGCCCGCCGCGGCGCCTGTGCGCGCCGCGGCACTTCCCCGATCCTGCAGAAGGGTGCGCGCGATGTATCTCGTGCCGGAAAACCTCATTGCCGATCTGCTCGGCCCCGACGATGCCTTCGCCGCGGTGCGCGATGCCTTCGCCGCCATGTCGAACGGCGCGGCGCGCAACTTTCCGGTCGTGCGCGAGGCGCTGGGGCATGCGGATGCGCTCTACGGCTTCAAGTCGGGGTTCGATCGCGAGAACCTCGTGCTCGGCGTGAAGTCCGGCGGCTACTGGCCTGGAAACATGGCCAAAGGCCTGACGAACCATCAGTCCGTCGTGGTCCTTTTCGACCCCGACACGGGCCGGGCCTCGGCGCTGGTCGGGGGCAACCTGCTGACGGCGCTGCGCACGGCCGCGGCCTCGGCGCTCGCGATCGATCTGCTCGCGCGCAAGGATGCGCGCGTGCTCGGCATGGTGGGGGCGGGGCATCAGGCGGCGTTCCAGCTGCGCGCCGCCGCGCGCGTGCGCCGGTTCGAGCGGGTGGTGGCCTGGAACTATCACCCCGAGATGCTGCCGCGCCTCGGCGCCGTCGCGGCCGAGCTCGGCCTGCCGTTCGAGGCCGTCGATCTGCCCACGCTTGGCGCCGAGGCGGATGCGATCATCACCATCACCTCTTCCTTCGCGCCGAGCCTGATGGATGCCCATCTCCGCCCGGGCACGCATCTGTCCTGCATGGGCACCGACACCAGGGGCAAGCAGGAGGTAGAGGCGGCGCTGCTGGCCCGCGCCCGCGTCTTTGCCGACGAGGTCGCGCAATCGGTCACCATCGGCGAGGCGCAGCATGCCATCGCGCAGGGGATGATCGCGGCCGATACCATCGTGCCCATCGGCGATGTCGTCACGGGCCGCCACCCGGGCCGGCGCGACGCGGCCGAGATCACGCTCTTTGACGGCACGGGGGTGGGTTTGCAGGATCTCGCGGTGGCTGCCCGCGCCGTGGCGAACGCGCGCGCGCGGGGCGTGGGACTCGAGGCCGAGATCTGAGGGCGGGCGTGGGTGCGCTCCTGCGCCGGTTCGGCCCCGCGGATGGCGCAGCCCTCGCGGCGGTGCTGGGCGACACCGAGGTGATGCGACATTCCGATGCCGGCCCGCTCGGGCTTGACGACATCGCGCGCTGGCTCGATCGAGCCCGCGCGCCCGCACCCCGGCGGCGGGGATATTGGGCGGTCCTTGATCGGGGGGGCGATTGCGTCGGGTATGCCCATCTGACAGCGGATCTCACCCGCATCGCCCCCGAAGAGGTCGAGTTGGGGCTGCGTCTGGCCCGCGCCGCGCAGGGGCAGGGGCTCGGGCTGCGGGTCGTAAGTGAGCTTTGCGCACTCGCCGGCAGGGATCCGGCGTTGCGGCGGGTGGTGGCGCTCGTGGATCCGGCCAACCTGCCCTCGCGCCGGCTTTTCGCGCGCGCCGGGTTCGAAGAGGCCGGCCGGGTGATGCTGCCCGGCTACGACCACCCCGACCTCGTGCTCGCGCGCGAGATCGTCAGCAGTTCGGGACGCTGACGGCCAGACCCCCCAGTGCCGTTTCCTTGTACTTGTGGCTCATGTCGGCGCCCGTCTGGCGCATCGTCTCGATGCAGGCATCGAGCGGCACGAGATGCGTCCCGTCGCCCCGAAGTGCGAGGCTTGCGGCCGAGACCGCCTTGATGGCGCCGAGCCCGTTCCTTTCGATGCAGGGCACCTGCACGAGGCCGCGGATCGGGTCGCAGGTCATGCCGAGATGGTGCTCGAGCGCGATCTCGGCCGCGTTCTCGACCTGCATCGGCGTCCCGCCCATCACCGCCGCGAGCCCCGCCGCCGCCATCGCCGCGGCCGAGCCGACCTCGGCCTGACAGCCGCATTCCGCGCCCGAGATCGAGGCGTTGTGCTTGACGATCCCGCCGATCGCCGCCGCAGTCAGCAGGAACTCCCCCACCCGCGACGCGCTCGCGCCCGGCACATGGTCGAGCCAGTAGCGGATCACCGCCGGCACCACCCCCGCCGCCCCGTTGGTCGGGGCCGTCACCACCTGCCCGCCGGCGGCGTTCTCCTCGTTGACGGCCATGGCATAGGCCGAGATCCAGTCGTTGATCGTGTGGGGCGGGGTGGCGTTCAGCCCCCGCTCGGCCATCAGCGCGGCATGGATCGCGCCCGCGCGCCGCTTCACCTTCAGCCCGCCCGGCAGGATGCCCTCGCCCGCGATCCCGCGGTCGATGCACGCCGACATCACCTGCCAGAGCCGGGCAAGGCCGCGGTCGAGCTCGGCCGGGCTGCGAAAGGCAAGCTCGTTGGCGCGCTTCATCGCGGCGATGCCCTGCCCGCTCTCGGCCGCCATGCGCAGCATCTCGGCCGCCGTCTCGAAGGGCCAGGGGCAGGCGGCGCGCGCTTTCGCCCCCTCGCCGGCCGCGAGTTCTCCGGCCGTCAGCACGAACCCGCCCCCGATCGAGTAATAGGTCTCCTGCAGCACCACGTCGCCCTCGGCGTCGGTCGCGGACAGGATCATCCCGTTGGCGTGGCCCGGCAGCGGCGGCCCGTAGTCGAACGAAAGATCGCGCGCCGGATCGAAGACGAGCGCGCCGAGCCCGGGCGCCTCGATCAGCCCCGTCGCGCGGATCCGCGCGAGCACCGCCTCGGCGCGGGCGGCGTCGTAGCTCTCGGGCAGAAATCCCGCGAGGCCGAGGATCGTCGCCCGGTCGGTCGCATGCCCGACCCCGGTAAAGGCGAGGCTGCCATGGAGCGAGGCGCGCAACCCCTGCGCGCGGAAGGGGCTCGCGCGGAGCGCGTCGAGGAAACGCCCCGCCGCCACCATCGGTCCCATCGTGTGCGACGACGACGGGCCGATGCCGATCTTGAAGACCTCGAAGACGG
>CAYYJB010000065.1:0-12062 GCA_964472135.1 uncultured Gemmobacter sp. | reverse complement strand
GCGACCCGATGGCGCCCGCGACCGCCGCGCACGGCCCGAGGCCGAGGGCGGCCCCGCCCGCCCCCCGCGCCACGAAAGGCCGCACCGCGCCCAAGGCCATCCCGCGCACCCGCCCGCCGCGACCCCGCCCGCTGCGACCCCGGCCGAGGGTGACGCCCCAGTGGCCGCCCCAATGGCCGCCGACCGTCGCCAGCCACGCGACGATGCGCACCGCAATCGCCAGGACCACAAGCGGCAGGACCACAAGCACGCCGAAGGCCGCCAGGGTGGGCAGCGGCAGGGCGATCGGCCGCACAAGGATCACAAGCAGGGCGATGCGCGCCGGTCCGACCAGCCCGATCGCAGCCGTGACGGGCGCCCCCCCAAGGATGCGCCCCGCAGCTTCGAGGCCGGCCCCAAGCGGTCCGAACGGATCGACCCCGACAATCCCTTCGCGGTCCTCGCCGCGCTGCGCGACCGGCTCTGAGCGGCGTGCCGGGGCCCGAGGAGGCGCAGCGGCTCGACCTCTTTCTCTGGCAGGCGCGGTTTTGCCGATCGCGCGCCCTCGCGGCCGATCTGGCGGCCGGGGGGCGCGTGCGGCTGAACGCGCGGCCCGTCGCCAAACCCGCCCAGAAGGTGCGCCCGGGCGACGTGCTGACCTTCGTGCTGGCTGGGCGGGTGCGCGTGATCCGCATCCTCGCCCTGCCCCGCCGGCGCGGACCGGCCGCCGAGGCGGCCCTTCTGTGGGCCGATCTGGAAGCGGAAGCGGGCGCGCCCGAAGCCCCCATTGAATCCGCCGCGCCGCTGACCTAGGGATTCGGTCGGAAAACCGAAACGGGACGCCGTGATGACCTATGTCGTGACCGACAACTGCATCGCCTGCAAATACACCGACTGCGTCGAGGTCTGCCCGGTGGATTGCTTCTACGAGGGTGAGAACATGCTCGTGATCCACCCCGACGAATGCATCGACTGCGGCGTGTGCGAACCCGAATGCCCCGCCGACGCGATCCGGCCCGATACCGAACCCGGCATGGACCGCTGGGTCGATTTCAACCGCAAGTATTCCGAACTCTGGCCCGTGATCATCACCAAGAAGGATCCCTTGCCCGAGGCCGAGGCGCGCGACGGCGAGAAGGGCAAGCTCGAGAAATACTTCTCGGCCGAACCCGGCGCCGGCGGCTGAGCCGCCCGAGGCACCAGATCAGGGCAGTTGGATTGCCCGGTGATTCGTGTTATGAAGGCGTCACAATCAACAGGGACGCCCGACGGATGCCCGGGGCGAAGCCGACCGGGCCGACATTCAGCGACAGATCAAAGCTTCCCGGCCGTGTCAGGCGGTTCGTGACTGCTTTGTGCATTCGCCGCGACGGTGCCCCCGCCCGAGGAAGATGACATGACCAAGACCCGCAAGCCCGAGTTCCGCCCCAATGACTTCGTCGTCTATCCCGCGCATGGCGTGGGCCGGATCATCTCGATCGAGGAGCAGGTGATCGCGGGGATGAACCTCGAGCTCTTCGTCATCTCGTTCGAGAAGGACAAGATGACGCTGCGCGTGCCGACCCATCGCGCGACCGAAATCGGGATGCGCTCGCTGTCGTCGCCCGACACGGTGACGAAGGCGCTCGAGACGCTGCGGGGCAAGGCGCGGGTCAAGCGCGCGATGTGGTCGCGCCGGGCGCAGGAGTATGAGCAGAAGATCAATTCGGGCGATCTCTTGTCGATCGCCGAGGTGGTGCGCGACCTGCACCGCGCCGACGACCAGCGCGAGCAGTCCTATTCCGAGCGCCAGCTCTACGAGGCCGCACTCGACCGCCTGACGCGCGAGGTCGCGGCGGTCAGCGGCGTCGACGAGGCGGGCGCGCAGAAGCGCGTCGATGCCGTCCTGGTCGGCCGCGCCGCCTGAGCGCGGCGCCTAGCCCCGGCGCAGGGCGGCGCGGACCTCTGACCAGCGCAGCGCGCCGGTCATCTGCACCGCCGCCGCATAGGCGACCATCCCGCCCCCCACCAGCGCGGCCAGCGCGCCATAGCGCAGCCCCGGCGCGCCGAGCGCGGGGCCGAGCCACTCGCGCCCCGCCCAGAGCGCAAGCCCCATCGCGGCGGCCGCGAGCGCGATGCGCGGCAGCCGCGCGCGGAGCCGCGCATCGGGCGCGGCCGGGATCCCCATCGCCCGGCTGCCGTGCCAGAGTTGCGCGACCATGAGCCAGGAGGCGATGGTCGTGCCCCAGGCGGCGGCGAGGAAGCCCAGGAACGGCGCGAGCCCGACCGCGAGGCCCGCGTTCGCCACCATCGCGACAAGGGCGAAGCGGAACGGCCGGCGCGTGTCGCCGCGCGCGAAATAGAGCGGCTGGAGCACCTTTTGCAGCACGAAGGCCGGGAGGCCCAGGCCATAGACCGCAAGCGCCTGCGCGGTCGCGGCGCTGTCGGCGGCGCCGAAGCGGCCGCGCTCGAACAGCACCGAGACGAGCGGCAGCGCGATCACGACGAGCGCGACCGCCGCGGGCAGCGTCAGCGCCAGCGCGAATTCCGTCGCGCGGCAAAAGGAATGCCGCCCCCCGTCCTCATCCCCCGCCCGCAGCCGGCGCGCGAGATCGGGCAGGAGCACCACGCCCACCGCGATCCCCACCACCGCGAGCGGCAGCTGATAGAGCCGGTCGGCGTTGTAGAGCCAGGCGACCGCGCCCTCGTAATGGCTCGCGACCTGCCGGCCGACGAGGAGGTTCACCTGCACCACCCCTGCCGCGAGGAAGGCGGGTGCGGCGATGATCGCAAGCTCGCGCATCTCGGGCGTCAGCCGCGGCAGCCGCGGCCGGATCGCGAAGCCCGCCCGCGCGGCCGCCCACCACACGGCCGCGAACTGCACGACGCCCGCCACCGGCACGGCCCAGGCCAGCGTCGGGCCGACGGGCCAGCCCATCCGCTCGGCCGCGACCATCGCCCCGATCAGCACGACATTGAGGAGCACAGGCGCCGCCGCCGGCACCGCGAGCCGCCCCGCGGCGTTCAGCACGCCTGCGAGCAGCGCGGCAAGCGCGATCAGCGGCAGATAGACGAAGGTGATCCGCGTGAAGCCCACCGCGAGGTCGAACCGCCCGTCCCCCGCAAAGCCCGAATACATCGCGAGCACGAGCCAGGGCATCGCCAGATTGGCCAGGAGCGTGAGCAGGAGCAGGATCGCGCCCAAGCCCGAGAAGGCGTCGCGCGCGAACCCGTGCGGATCCTCGCCGCCCTGCAGGCGCCGCGCGAACATCGGCACGAAGGCGGTGGTGAAGGCGCCCTCGGCGAAGAAGGCGCGGAACATGTTGGGCAGGGCGAAGGCCGCGTAGAAGGCCTCGGCCACCGGCCCGGTGCCGAGGGTCGCGGCCATCATCACATCGCGCAAGAGGCCGAAGACGCGGCTCGCGAAGGTCCAGACCCCGACGGTCAGGAAGCCGCGGATCATCCGCCCGCCTCGGGTGCGCGGGCGCGCGCGGCGCCGGCCTCGATCGCCTCGCGCAGCCGTTTCTCGAGCGTCTCCTGCTTGCCCTTGCCGTGCAGCTTCAGCCCGAACATGTCCTTGACATAGAAGCTGTCGACGACCTGCGCGCCATAGGTCGCGATCACCGCGCTCGCGATGTAGATGTGGTTGGCGGCGAGCGTGCGCGTCAGGTCATAGAGCAACCCCGGCCGGTCGCGGGTGTCGACCTCGATGATCGTGTAGATGTCCGAGCCCTCGTTGTCGAAGGTGATCGAGGTCGGAAAGCGGAACTCGCGCTCGCGCTTCCTGACCTTGTCGCGGTCCTTGAGCGCCTCGCGCGCCACCACCTCGCCCTTCAGCGTCCGCTCGATCATCTTCTGCAGGCGCGGCAGGCGCGCGGTCTCGTAGGGGTGGCCGTCGGCGTCCTGGATCCAGAAGGCCGCGGTGGCGTAGCCGTCCTTCGAGGTATAGGTGCGCGCATCGACGACGTTCGCCCCCGCGAGCGCGAGCGCGCCCGCGAGGCGCGAGAAGATGCCCGGATGATCGGCCAGCGCGAAGGCCGCGCGCGTCGCGTCATGGTCGGGGTCGGGGTGCAGGTCGATGCGGATCTCGTCGGCGCCGAGCCCCCGCAACAGGCGCGCGAAGACCGCCTGCGTCTCGGTCGAGAAGCCCTGCCAGTAGGGCCCGTAATGGCGCGCCGTCTCGGCGGCAAGCTCGGCCTCGGCCCAGCCCGGCAGGGCCGCGCGCAGCGCGGCCTGCGCCTCGTGCTCGGCCTTGTCGCGCGTGACCTCCTCGAGGCCCGTCTCGAAGGCCTCGGCGGTGCTGCGATAGAGCCGGCGCAAGAGCATCGCCTTCCAGTTGTTCCACGTCCCCGGCCCGACGCCGCGGATGTCGCACACCGTCAGCACCGTGAGCAGATCGAGCCTGCGGCGCGTGCGGACCGCACGGGCAAAGCTGCGCACCGTGCGCGGATCGGCGATGTCGCGCTTTTGCGCCATGTCGGACATGAGCAGGTGGTGGCGCACGAGCCATTCGACCGTCTCGGATTCCTCGGCCGTCAGGCCAAGCCGCGGCGCCACCTTGCGCGCGATCTGCGCGCCCACGACCGAATGATCCTCGGGCCGGCCCTTGCCGATGTCGTGAAGGAGGAGGGCCACATAGATCACCCGCCGGTTCACCCCCTCGGTCAGGATACGGCTCGCGATCGGGAGTTCCTCGATCAGCTCGCCCCGCTCGATCTGCGCGAGCACCGAGAGGCACTGGATGATGTGCTCGTCGACCGTGAAGTGGTGATAGACGTTGAACTGCATCATCGCCACGATCGGCTCGAACTCGGGGATGAAGGCCGAGAGGACGCCAAGCTCGTTCATCCGGCGCAGCGCGCGTTCGGGGTTGCCATGCGCGATGAGGAGGTCGAGGAAGATCCGCTGCGCCTCGGGGTCGGTGCGCACCCCCTCGTCGATGAGGTGGAGGTTCGCGGCGACAAGGCGCATCGCGTCGGGGTGGATCAGCACCCCCGTCCGCAGCCCCTCCTCGAAGAGCCGCAGCAGGTTCAGCGGATCGGCGAGGAAGGCGCCCGCGTCCGCGACATCGAGCCGGTTGTGCACCATCCGGTAGCCCGGGCGCAGCTTCACCCTGTTGCGCCGGAAGATCCCCGCGAGCCGCGGCACCCCCTTGACGTGGCGCGCCTCGAGCGCGGTGAGGAAGATCCGCGTGAGTTCGCCGACCTTCGTCGCGTGGCGGAAATAATCCTGCATGAATCGCTCGACCGCCCGCCGCCCGGCGCTGTCGGCATAGCCCATCCGCGCCGCGACCTCGACCTGCAGATCGAAGGTGAGCTGGTCCATCGCGCGGCCCGCGATGAAGTGCAGATGGCAGCGCACCGCCCAGAGGAACGCCTCGGCGCGCGCGAACACCTCGTGCTCCTCGGCGGTGAAGATCCCGGCCTTGACGAGGTCGGCGGCGCTTTCGGCGCCGTGGAGGTATTTGCCGATCCAGTAGAGCGTCTGGAGATCGCGCAATCCCCCCTTGCCCTCCTTGACGTTGGGTTCGAGCACATAGCGCTGCCCGCCCTGCCGGCTGTGCCGTTCCGCCCGTTCGGTGAGCTTGGCCTCGATGAACTGCGCGGCGCTCCCATCGTAGACGTCGCGGCGCAGGCTGCGCCGCAGCGCCTCGGCCAGTTCCGCATCGCCCATCAGCATGCGGTGTTCCAGCAAGGCGGTGCGCACCGTCACGTCCTCGCGCGCCTGGCGGACGCATTCGGCGACCGAGCGCGTCGCGTGCCCGACCTTCAGCCGCAGATCCCACAGGATGTAGAGCATCGCCTCGACCTGGCGGGCAAGCCCGGCCGCGGGGCGCGGGCCGGTCAGGAACAGCAGGTCGACATCCGAATGGGGCGCCATCTCGGCCCGGCCGCAGCCGCCCACGGCGATCAGGGCGACCGGGCCCGGCGCATCGCCCGCGATCGCAGCGGCGGCATCGAACGCGGCCATCACGAGCCGGTCGGTCAGGGTGCTGGTGGCGCGGATCAGCGCGGGCGCGGCCTCGGGGGTGCCAGCGAACCCCCGCTCGAGCGCCGCCATCCCGGCCGCGCGCGCCGCCGCAAGCTGCCCGACCGCGACCGCGCGACGCGCCGTCGGGGGCGCATCGGGCGGCAGGGCGGCCAGTTCGGCGCGGATCGCGCGGCAAAGCGCGGCCACTTCGGGCAGCGTCACCGCCATCGCCGCGTCACTTGCCATTGCATCCTCGGGCATCTCCGCCACCCGACCCCCGCCCTACCCGATCCCCGCCCCGCGCGGCCCCCGCCCTGCGCGGCCCCCGCCCCGCAAGCCCAAGCCCGCGTCAGAGCCCCGCCCCGGCGAAGCTGCGCGGCGCAGGATCGACGATCTCGGCGCGTCCCGTGCGCACCTCGACGATGGCGAGGCCGCGCTCGGTCGTGCCATCGGGCAGGATGCGGAAGATCCCGTTTACCCCGGCAAAACCCGTCCCCTGCCCGAGCGCGCCGCGCTGGACGGCATCGCTGCGCCCCTGCCCGATCAAGCCGCCGACGGCCGCTATCCCGTCATAGGCGAGCCCCGCGATCGGATGCGGCGCGCGGCCATAGGCCTCGGCGTAGCGCGACCCGAAGGCGGCCGTCAGGTCGGGATCGGGCAGCGCGAACCAGCCGCCCTGGATGCCGGGCAGGCGCAGCGTCTCGGCCGGCACATCCCAGCGCTTCAGCCCGACCATGCGCACCGCCGCCGGATCGACCCCGGCCTCGAGCAGGAGCTGGCTCAGTATCGGCAGCGCCCCGGCGGAATCGTCGGTCAGCACGAGCGCGGCCGCTCCGCTTTGGCGGACCTGCTCGGCGATGCGGGGCACCGCGGCAATGACGCCGTCATGCGAAAAAGCGTAGGGCTCGGTCGCAACCAGCGCGACGCCCGCCCTGTCGGCGGCACGGTCGACGGCGGCGCGCGCCGCCTCGCCATCCTCGGTCAGCGGATGGGCAAGCACCACCGGCCCCGTGCCGGTCGCGGCGAGATGGCGCGCGAGCCGCTCCGCCGTGCCCGCGAAGGTCTGCCCGAGCACCACCACATTGCCCCCCGCCGCCGAGGGATTGTTCGAAAAGCTCAGGACCGTGATCCCCTCATCGGCGACGGCCGCCCCGGCGGCGACGGCCTCGGCCGCATAGACCGGCCCGAGGATGAGTTGCGCCCCCTGATCGACCGCCAACTGCGCCGCGGCCGCCGCAGACGCCGCGGTGCCGGCGGTCGCGTGGACACTGAGATCGATCCGCGCGACCCCGCCCAGATCCCCGATCGCGAGCCGCGCCGCATTTTCGAGCGCCTCGGCGATCTGCCCGTCCCCGGCCCGCCCCGACCCCGAGGGGACGAGCAATGCCACCCGAACCGGCGCCGCGGGATCGATGCGCGGCCCCTCGCCGGGCGCGAGGTTCGCCCCCCCACCCTGCCCCGTGCCGCCACATGCGCCCAGAAGCACCGCCGCGCCGATCAGGAGCGTGGCGCTCCAGCAGCGCAGCAGGGTCAGGGCACCGAGCCCGAAGCCCATCGGGACGGCGAAAGCGGCGGAACGGGCGCGGAATGGGGAAATCGGCATCGACGTGCTCCTGCGGCGCGCAACTCGGCGGCCAAGCTATGCCGTCGGGCTGGCGAAGTAAACGCAAACGCGTCATGCTGGTGGGGATGACGCGCAAACGATCCCCCTCCGCCCCCCGCCCCAGGCCGCCCGGCCCGAGGCCGCCCCGCCCCGGGCCACCGAGCGGCCCCGCCCCAATGCCAGCCCCAGTGCCAGCCCCAGTGCCCGACCCGGCGCCCGACCCGGCACCCATGGCGGCGCCCATGGCGGTACCCATGGCGGTGCCCGGCGCCGGGACGCATGCCACCCTGCCTATCGCGGCAGGTCTCCATCTCGTCGCGGTCCCGATCGGGACGGCCCGCGACATCACGCTGCGCGCGCTAGACATCCTCGCGGGGGCCGATCTGCTGCTGGCCGAGGACAGCAGGAGCCTGCGCCATCTGATGGCGATCCACGGCATCGCGCTGCGGGGCCGGCGCATCATTCCCTGGCACGACCATGCCGGCCCGGCGAGTGCGGCGGCGGTGCGCCGCGCGCTCAAGGATGGACGGTCGGTCGCCTTCTGCCCCGAGGCCGGCAGTCCCTGCATCTCGGATCCCGGGCACGACCTCGTCGCCGAGGCGATCGGGGCGGGCCACCGGGTGCACGTCGCGCCGGGCCCCTCGGCGGCGCTGGCGGCGCTCGCCATCGCGGGGTTGCCGTCGGAGCGGTTCCTGTTTCTCGGATTTCCGCCGACGCGTGACAGCGCGCTGCGGCGCTGGATCGGCGCGTTCGCGGCGATACCCGCGACACTCGTGATCTACGAATCTCCGAGGCGCGTTAGGAAATTGTTAACCTGCTTGGCGCAAATTCTGGGGGACGAGCGCGCAGCCGCGGTCTGCCGCGAACTCACGAAACGCTTCGAGGAGGTCCGCCGGGGCACGCTCGGCGCGCTGGCTGGGCAGGGCGGGGACCTGCCCGAGAAGGGAGAGTATGTGGTGTTGATCGATCGCGCGCGCGACGCGCCCGTTTCGGCAACGGACGACGCGGCGGTTCTGGCCGCCTCGGAGGCGCTCGACGCCGGGTTGCTGGCGCGCGCGCACCTGCCGCCGGGCGAAGCGGCAACCGAGGTGGCGCGCGCACTCGGGATTCCGCGACGGCGCGCCTATGCGCGCCTTCTGGCCTTGCGCGACGACGAGGGGGGCGGCTCATGATCGGGCTTGCGCGCCATCTGGCGGGAAAATCGGCCGAGGCGGTGGTCGCGCGCCATTATGCACATCGGGGATACGCCCTGGAGCGTAGCCGCTGGCGCGGCGCATCGGGCGAGATCGACATCATCCTGCGCCAAGGGTCGGAACTTGTCTTTGTCGAGGTCAAGGCGGCCCGCACCCTTGCCGAGGCGGCGGAGAGGCTGACGATCCGGCAGATGCGGCGCATCTGGGGCGCGGCGGCCGAATTCCTCGAGGGTGAACCGGCGCGCGGCCT
This sequence comes from uncultured Gemmobacter sp., assembly GCA_964472135.1. Classification (GTDB taxonomy): domain Bacteria; phylum Pseudomonadota; class Alphaproteobacteria; order Rhodobacterales; family Rhodobacteraceae; genus JAUREX01. Next base: position 3,088 of record CAYYJB010000065.1, on the reverse strand, counting down.
CACCCCCGCTCGGATCGATGCAGCCCTCGTCGATCGGCAGGGCCGGATCGAGATCCTCGAGAACGCCTTCGCGGCCTGACTGCCGCCCTTCCCCTACCCCGGGCGCGATTGCGCGCGGCGCGGTTCTGCGCCAATAGGGTGGTGGGAAGCGGGTCGGGTGAGGCGCATGAAGGTCGGAATACAGATGGATCCCCTGTCGGCGGTCAACATCGACGCCGACAGCAGCTTTCGCCTCGGGCTGGAGGCGCAGGCGCGGGGGCACACGCTGTTTGTCTACACGCCTGACCGGCTGGTGTTCCGCGAAGGGCGCGTGCTCGCCCGGGGATCCTTCGTGACCCTGCGGCGCGTCAAGGGCGACCATGTGGCGGCCGGACCCGAGACCGAGGTGGATCTGGCCGATCTCGATGTCGTCTGGCTGCGGCAGGATCCGCCCTTCGACATGAGCTACATCACCACGACGCATCTGCTCGACCTCGTGCATCCGCGCACGCTGGTCGTCAACGATCCGTTCTGGGTGCGCAACTTTCCCGAAAAGCTGCTGGTGCTGCGCTTTCCCGAGCTGACGCCGCCGACCCTGATCGCGCGCGATCTGGCGACCATCCGCGACTTCCGCGCCCACCACGGCGACGTGATCCTCAAGCCCCTCTACGGGAACGGCGGCGCGGGGATCTTCCGGCTCGACCCGGGTGACCGCAACCTCGGGGCGCTGCACGAGCTCTTCACGGGGCTGAGCCGCGAGCCGATGATCGTGCAGAAATACCTGCCCGCGGTGGTCGAGGGCGACAAGCGCATCATCCTCGTCGATGGCGAGCCGGTGGGCGCGATCAACCGCGTGCCGCAGGCGGGCGAGACGCGCTCGAACCTCCATGCCGGGGGCCGGGCGGAACCCGCCCGCCTGACCGGGCGCGACCGCGAGATCTGCGCCGCGATCGGGCCGACGCTGCGCGAGCACGGGCAGGTCTTCGTCGGCATCGACGTGATCGGCGGATGGCTCACCGAGATCAACGTGACCTCGCCGACGGGGATCCAGGAACTCGAGCGTTTCGACGGCATCAATGCCGCGGCGCGCATCTGGGAGGCGATCGAGGCGCGGCGGGCCTGAGGGGTCCGAGCGGCACGAGCGACCGGATCAGGCCGAGAGGGCGCCGAGGCGAAAGCTCAGCGCCTCGGCGACATGGGCGCGGCGGACGCCGTCGCTCGCATCGAGGTCGGCGATGGTGCGCGCGACCCTGAGCACGCGGTGATAGCCCCGTGCGGTGAGGCCGAAGCGCTCGGCCGCGCGCGCGATCATCTCGCGGCCCTCGGCATCGGGTTCGGCGATCTCCTCGAGGAGCGCCCCTTCGGCATCGGCGTTGACGCGCAGGCCCGGCCGCCCCTCGAAGCGGCGCGTCTGGCGGGCGCGGGCGGCGAGGACGCGCGCGGCGACCGCGGCCGACCCCTCGCCCGTCGCGGGCAGGGCGAGGTCCTGCCAATCGACCGGCGGCACCTCGATGCGCAGATCGAAGCGGTCGAGCAACGGGCCCGAGATGCGGCCCATGTAATCCTCGCCGCAATTCGGGGCGCGGCCGCAGGCGCGCGCGGCATCGGCCAGATGGCCGCAGCGGCAGGGGTTGGCGGCGGCGACCAGCAGGAAGCGGCAGGGATAGCGCACATGGGCATTGGCGCGCGCGACCACGACCTCGCCCGTCTCGACCGGCTGGCGCAGGGTCTCGAGGACGGGGCGGGCGAATTCGGGCAATTCATCGAGAAAGAGCACGCCGTTATGGGCGAGCGACACCTCGCCGGGCTTGGCGCCGCGCCCGCCGCCGATGATCGCGGCCATGGAGGCGGTATGATGGGGCTCGCGGAAGGGACGCGCGCGGCTGATGCCCCCTTCGGTGATGAGGCCCGCGAGCGAGTGGATCATCGAGGTCTCGAGCGCCTCGGCGGGCGAGAGGGGGGGCAGGATGCCGGGCAGCCGCGCGGCGAGCATGGATTTACCCGACCCGGGGCTGCCCACCATCAGCAGGTGATGCCGCCCCGCCGCCGCGATCTCGAGCGCGCGGCGGGCGCGTTCCTGGCCCTTCACATCGGCCAGATCGCGCCCGGGCGGGGCGGGGGCGACCTCGCCGGCCGCGGCGGGCGCGATCACGGCGCGGCCGGTCAGATGGGCGATGAGGTCGGCAAGGCTGCGCGGCGCGATCACGGCGGCGGCGCCGACCCAGGCGGCCTCGGCCCCGCAGGCCCGCGGACAGATGAGGCCCATCCCCGACTGCGCCGCCGCCATCGCCGCGGGCAGCGCCCCGAGGACCGGCACGAGCGTGCCGTCGAGCGACAGCTCTCCGAGCGCGACCGCCTCGGCCACTGCGTCCATCGGCACGATCTCGATCGCGGCGAGGAGCGCGAGCGCGATCGGCAGATCGAAATGCGACCCTTCCTTGGGCAGGTCGGCGGGCGAGAGGTTGACGGTGATGCGCTTGGCGGGCAGCGCGATCGCGAGGGCATTGAGCGCCGCGCGCACCCGGTCGCGGGCCTCGGACACGGCCTTGTCGGGCAGGCCCACGACCGCAAAGCCCGGCATCCCCGGCGAGACGGCGCATTGCACCTCGACGAGGCGCGCCTCGACCCCCTCGAAGGCCACCGTCTGCGCCCGCGCCATCATCCGCCGCACCCCGCGCCATCCAGTGCCAAGGGCTAGGGCGCGTTGGTTTACGACGGGTTAACGCATCCGTGAGCGTGACGAAAATCCTTGCGCCGAGGTGATCCGGGCCGCGCCGGGCCGCGTAACCCCTTCAAACGCCGCGGACCGATGACGGCAGGGAGACGAAGCGATGGCACTCGACGGATACGCCGGGCAGTCCGTGTCCCGGCTCGCGATGAAGGCGGAATTGCTCGACGCCGAGACAGAGTTGCGGCTGGCCTATGCCTGGCGCGACCGGCGCGATGAGGCGGCGCTGCATCGGCTGATCACCGCCTACATGCGCCTCGCGGTGGCGATGGCGGCGAAGTTCCGCCGCTACGGCGCGCCGATGAACGACCTCATCCAGGAGGCGGGGCTCGGCCTGATGAAGGCGGCCGAAAAGTTCGACCCCGACCGGGGGGTGCGCTT
>CAYYJB010000064.1:8534-12311 GCA_964472135.1 uncultured Gemmobacter sp. | reverse complement strand
CCCAGCAGCGACAGGATGCGGTCGTATTCGTCGGGCTTGAGCCCGTGCGCGGCGATGATCTCGGGCGTGATCGCGGGTTCGTTCATCGGGCGCTCCGCGCGTGGCGACGCGCGCGTCTTAGGCGATGGGCGTCAGGGCGACAATGGGCGCAGCGGGCGCGAAGCCCAAAAAAAACGGCCGGGCAGATGCCCGGCCTAGTCCAACAGGGAGGTAAGAGAGCGGAAGAACCGCCCTCGGAGAGGCAGATAGGATGACAATGTGGGCAGAACAAGAATCCGGGCGGAAAATCCTGCACATAACCGCCTTGCGCCGGACGCATGGCTGGCCGGCGGATCAGGGGCGCGCGCCGCGTCGCTGGTGGACGACCTGATCCATCACGAAATCCCGAAAGGCCGCGACGCGCTTCGAATGGCGCAGCTCTTCCGGATAGGCGAGAAAGACCGGCACCTCGACCGAATGGACATCCTCGAGCACGAGTTCGAGATCGGGGAAATCCTGCGCGAGGTATTCGGGCAGGATGCCCACGCCGAGGTGGTTCATCACCCCCTGGAGCACGCCGAAATAGTTGTTGATCCGCAGGGTCGATGCGACCTCGTGCGCGAGCACGCGCTGCACGAGTTCCGCCCCCGCCGCGACCTGCGCCGCGCCCGGTTGCTGGCAGATGACACGGTGCGCGCGCAGATCCTCGATGCGCTCGGGCCGGCCCATCTTCTCGATGTAGCTGCGCGAGGCATAGAGGCGCATCCGGATGTTCATCAGCCGGCGCCGAATCAGGTCGGCCTGGCTCGGCTCCTTCATGCGGATCGCGACATCGGCCTCGCGCATCGGCAGATCAAGGACGCGCTCCTCGAGCAAGAGGTCGATCTTGAGGCCGGGGTAGGCGCCATAGAGCGCGGGCAGGCGCGGGACCAGCCACATCGTGCCGAAGCCCGTCGTCGTCGTCACCCGCAACTCGCCGAAGACCTCGTCGGTGCTGTCGCGCATCCGCGCCGTGGCGCTTTCGAGGCGCTTGACCATCGCCGAGGTCGCATCGAACAGAAGCTCTCCCTGCTCGGTCAGGATCAGCCCGCGCGCGTGGCGATGAAAGAGCGTGGCGTTGAGGCTTTCCTCGAGCGCGCGGATCTGGCGCGAGACGGCCGATTGCGACAGGTGCAGCGCATCGCCCGCATGCGTGAGGCTCCCCGCATCGGCGACCGCGTGGAAAATCCGCAACTTGTCCCAATCCATCGCCGCCCCGTCCGCCCTGTCTGTCCGATCAGTCGGACAGATAGGATGTCAACCGCCACAACGCAAATGAAAGCCCTGTAAAAATCCCTTGGTAGGTCAGCGCGCATGACCTATCATGCTGGACGCAGGCCAAACCGCGCAAGGGTGCCGCATGACCGTGCAGGATGTCTCGCTCGCCGACAGGTTCGATCTGAACGCCTCGCCCGTGCTTCTGAACGGCACGCAGGCGCTCGTGCGGCTCATGCTCATGCAGGCGGCGCGCGACCGGGCGGAGGGGCTCAGGACGGCGGGCTATGTCACGGGCTATCGCGGCTCGCCGCTCGGGGCGGTCGATCAGCAGATGACACGGGCGGCGGGCGTTCTGGGCCCGGCCGACATCCGCTTTCAGCCCGGCCTCAACGAGGATCTGGCGGCGACGGCGATCTGGGGCACCCAGCAGGCGCATCTGCGCGGCGAGGGGCGGGTCGAGGGGGTCTTCGCGCTCTGGTATGGCAAGGGGCCGGGGGTGGACCGGTCGGGCGACGTGATGCGCCACGCCAACATGGCGGGCAGCGCGGCGCTTGGCGGGGTGCTGATGGCGATGGGCGACGACCACACGGGCGAATCCTCGACCACGCTGCACCAGTCCGAAGGCGGCATGATCGCGGCGGGGATGCCGGTGCTCTCGCCCGCGGGTGTGCAGGAGATCCTCGACTTCGGCCTCTACGGCTTTGCGCTGTCGCGCTTTTCCGGCCTCTGGGTCGGGCTCAAGACCATGAAGGACACAGTCGAATCCACGGCCGTCGTCGATGGCAGACCGGGGCGGATGGCCTTCACCCTGCCCGATTTCCCCATGCCCGAGGGCGGCGGCACCATCCGCCTCATCGACACCCCGCAGGCGCAGGAGGCGCGGCTCCATGCGCTGAAGCTGCCCGCGGCGCTGGCGTTCGCGCGCGCAAACGGCATCGACCGGCGCGTCTGGGGCGGCGCGGGGGCGCGCATCGGCCTCATGGCCGCGGGCAAGAGCTGGCTCGACCTGCAATCGGCGCTCGGGCTGCTCGGGCTCGATGCCGAGGCAGCTCGCGCGCTCGGCATCACCACGCGCAAGGTCGGGCAGGTCTGGCCGCTCGAACCCGAGGGGTTGCGGGAATGGGCCGAGGGGCTCGAGGTCATCCTCTGCGTCGAGGAAAAGCGCAAGCTGATCGAGGGGCAGGCCAAGGAGATCCTCTTCAACACCCGCGGCGGCTTGCGCATCATCGGCGGGCGCGACCTCGCGGGCGAGGTGCTCTTGCCCGAGAGCTACGCGCTCGACCCCGTGCAGATCGCCCTTGCCATCGCCCGCACGCTCGAGGCCGCGGGGGTGCGGACCGAGGCGCTCGTGGCCGCGCGCGCGCGGCTCGAGGCCGCCATGCGCGCCGACGACGCAACCGAGATCGCGACGCGGCTGCCCTATTTCTGCGCGGGCTGCCCGCACAACTCCTCAACCCGCGTGCCCGAGGGCAGCCGCGCCTACGCCGGCATCGGCTGCCACTACATGGTCCAGTGGATGGACCGCGAGACGCTGGGCTTCACCCACATGGGCGGCGAGGGCGCGAACTGGATCGGCGAGGCGCCCTTCTCGACCCGCGGGCATGTGTTCCAGAACATGGGCGATGGCACCTACAACCATTCGGGCGTGCAGGCGATCCGCGCGGCCATCGCGGCGGGAACGACCATCACCTACAAGATCCTCTACAACGACGCCGTCGCCATGACGGGCGGGCAGGGCAACGACGGCGGGCTGACGGCGGCGCGGATCGCGCATGAGCTGCGCGGCATGGGGGTTGGCCACCTCGCGCTTGTCCACGACCCCAAGGAGGGGCTCGACCTCGCGGCCTTTCCGCAGGGGATCGAGGTGGCCGAGCGCGACGCGCTCGATGCGGTGCAGCGGCGCTATGCGACGCTGCCGGGCGTCTCGGTCATCCTCTATGTCCAGACCTGCGCGGCCGAAAAGCGCCGCCGGCGCAAGCGCGGCGCCTTTGCCGACCCCGACCGGCGCGTCTTCATCAACACCGATGTCTGCGAGGGCTGCGGCGATTGCGGCGTGCAATCGAACTGCGTCGCGATCCAGCCGGTCGAGACTGAATTCGGCCGCAAGCGCGCCATCGACCAATCCGCCTGCAACAAGGATTTCTCTTGCCTCTCGGGCTTCTGCCCGAGTTTCGTGACACTCGAAGGCGCCCGGCCGCGCGCCGCCGCCCCGTCGGATCTGACCCTGCCCGAGATGCCGGGGCCCGCGCTGCCGTCGATCCGGGGCACCCACAACATCGTGCTGACGGGCGTGGGCGGGACGGGCGTCGTGACGGTGGGCGCGATCCTCGCCATGGCCGCGCATCTCGAGGGGCGAGGCGTGGGGATGATCGAGATGGCGGGTCTCGCGCAGAAGGGGGGCGCGGTCCACATCCACGCCCGCATCGCCGAACGCCCCGAGGACATCGGCGCGATCCGCGTCTCGCTCGCCGAGGCCGACGCCCTCATCGGCGGCGATCTGGTGGTGAGCGCGGGGGCCCGCACGCTCGGGCTGACGGCGGC
>CAYYJB010000064.1:0-8434 GCA_964472135.1 uncultured Gemmobacter sp. | reverse complement strand
TCGGCGGCGATCTGGTGGTGAGCGCGGGGGCCCGCACGCTCGGGCTGACGGCGGCGGGGCGCACGCGGGCGGTCGTCAACAGCCACGAGACGGTGACCGGCGCCTTCACCCGCGACCGCGCCTTTCGCCTGCCCGACGCGGCGCTGCGCCGCGCGCTGTCGGACCGGCTCGGGCCCGAGGGGGCGCGGTTCCTCGATGCGACGGCGCTCGCGCGCGCGCTCATGGGCGACACGATCTATGCCAACATGATCGTCTTCGGCGCGGCCTGGCAGCAGGGCATGGTGCCGCTCGGGGCCGAGGCGATCCTGCGGGCGATCGACCTCAACGGCGCGGCGGTGGCTGGCAACCGGCGGGCCTTCGCGATCGGCCGCTGGGCCGCGCTGCATCCGGGCGATGCCGCCGCGCGCGTCGCGCCCGCCGTCCCGCCGTCGCGGGCCCCGGCGCCCGACCCCGAGGCGGCGCTGCGGATGCGCGAGCAGCACCTGCGCGACTATGGCGGCGAGGGGCTGGTGCGCCGCTTCCGCACGCTGGTCGATCGCGCGCCCGACCCGGCGCTGCGGGCCGCGATCGCGCGGGGCTATCACAAGCTTCTGGCCGTCAAGGACGAATACGAGGTCGCGCGGCTGCACCTGCAGACGCTCGACCGCGCCCGGGCGGAATTCGAGGGCGACCTGCGCCCGACCTTCCACCTCGCGCCGCCCTTCCTGCCCGGCCGCGACACCGCCGGCCGCCCGAAAAAGCGCGCCTTCGGGCCGTGGGTGATCGTCGCCTTCCGCGCGCTTGCCGCCCTGCGCGGCCTGCGCGGCGGACCGCTCGACCCCTTCCGCTGGTCGGCAGAGCGGCGGATGGAACGCGCCCTCATCGCGCGATACGAGGCCGACATGGCCGAGGTCATCGCCGCCTTCACCCCCGACCGGCGCGCCGCTGCGGTGGCGCTCGCCGACCTCCCGCTCGAGATCCGGGGCTTCGGCCCGGTCAAGGCCGCCAACGCCGAAAAGGCCGAGGCACGGCGCGCGGCGCTGCTGGCCGAGTTTCGCGCGGGCTCGGGGCCAAGGGCGCTCGCGGCCGAGTAGCGTTGCGCATGGATTTCCCGCGCGCCCGGGGCTATGGGGCGGAGGACGGCGGGGGATGGCATGGCGGTCGGCGTCTTCGATTCGGGTCTGGGGGGCCTCACGGTCCTTGATGCGGTGGCGCGCCGGCTGCCCGAAGTCGCCTTCGTCTATTACGGCGACAACGCGCACGCGCCCTATGGGGTGCGCGACGCCGACGACATCTTCCGCCTGACCTGCCGGGGGGTGGAGCGGCTCTGGGCCGAGGGCTGCGACCTCGTGATCCTTGCCTGCAATACCGCCTCGGCCGCGGCGCTGAAGCGCATGCAGGAAAGCTGGGTGCCGCGCGACAAGCGCGTGCTCGGCGTGTTCGTCCCGCTGATCGAGGCGCTGACCGAACGGCAATGGGGCGACAATTCCCCCCCGCGCGAGGTCGCGGTGAAGCATGTCGCCCTCTTCGCCACGCCCGCGACGGTCGCGAGCCGCGCCTTTCAGCGCGAGCTTGCGTTTCGCGCGATCGGCGTCGATGTCGAGGCCCAGCCCTGCGGCGGGGTTGTCGATGCGATCGAGGCGGGCGATGCGATCCTCGCCGAGGCGCTGGTGCGCAGCCATGTCGAGGCGCTGAAGCGCCGCATGCCCCACCCCGAGGCCGCGGTGCTCGGCTGCACCCATTACCCGCTGCTGCAGGATGTCTTCGCCGCCGCCCTCGGCCCCGGCGTGCGCGTCTATTCCCAGGCCGAGATCGTGGCCGAGAGCCTCGCGGACTATCTCGTCCGCCGCCCCGCCTTCGTGGGCGAGGGGCGCGTCGCGCGCTTCCTCACCACCGGCACGCCGCAGCAGGTCTCGGACCGCGCGACGCAGTTCCTGCGCCGCCCCGTGCGGTTCGAGGCCGCCTGACCCCTCATCCCCGCGCGGTGCGGCGTCCTGCCCGCAGCAGCGCCCGCCCGGCGAGGAACGCGATCAGCGCCGCGCTCGCAGCGCCCGCCGCCTGGCCGAGGCTGGCACCGAGGGCGTCGATCCGGTCCATGAAGATCCAGCCAAGCCCCGTATAGATCGCGACCCAGACCGCCTCGCCCGCGGCCGAGGCGGTGGAAAAGCGCCGCCAGGGCATCCCCGCCATCCCGGCCGCGAGGTTGACCCAGGGGCCGAGCGGGCTGAAGAGCCAGCGCGTGAGGAACACCGCACCCCAGCCGCCGCGCGCCAGCCTGCCGCGCGCCTCGGCCATCAGCGCGGGGCTGAGCCGGCCCATGCGGCGCACCGGCCCCGCGCGGCCCAGCGCATAGCCCGCCTGATCGCCCGCGAGCGCACCGCCAAGCGCCGCCCCCGCCACCGCCATGAGGCCGAGATCGCCCGCCGCCGCAAAAGCCCCGCCCGCCAGCATGACGAGCGACGAGGGCACCGGCAGCGCGAGGCACGACAGGAAGGTCGCGATCCCGACCAGCGCCGCGCCGTGGCTCGGCACCAGGGCGAGGAGCCACGCCGTCATTCGGATGCCCCGGCGCGCAGGGCCTCGATCGCCGCGATCAGCTCGGCCTCGGGCCGCCCCGTCGCGCCCGCGATCTCCGCGATCGTCCGGCCGCGCAGGCTGCCCGGTTCGGCCCCGAGCAGCGCCGCGAGGGCCGCGCGCTCGATCCCGTAGGCGCGCACGACATAGCCGGGCGTCATCCAGCCCTGAACCGTCGGCGGCGCGGCCACGGGGGCCAGCGCGACCCGCAGCCCGAGCACTACCGCCACCGCCACCGCGCCCAGAAACAGCACGGCAAGGCGCGGGTGGCGCCGCAGGGCGCGGGCGAGCGATGCGAAACGGTTCATGCCGCCAGTCTGCGCCGATTCCCCCGCCCGCGCCAGCGCGGCGAGAGGGGGTCTTGCGAAGGGCGCGCGCAGGGTGCATCCCTCGGCGCGTTCGCTTGGGGGGTGTCATGGTGCTGCGCGTCGCCATTCTCGGGGCCTCGGGATATACCGGGGCGGAACTGATCCGGCTGATCCTAGGCCATCAGGGCTTGCGCATCGCGGCGCTCACGGGCGACCGCAAGGCGGGCCAGCCCATCGCCGAGGTCTTTCCCTTTCTCGCGGGCTTCGGGCTGCCCGACCTCACCCGGATCGAGGATGTCGATTTCGCGGGCATCGATCTGGCCTTCTGCGCCCTGCCGCATGGCACCACGCAAGCCGTGATCGCGGCGCTGCCGCGCGATCTGCGCATCGTCGATCTGTCGGCCGATTTCCGGCTGCGCGACGTGGCCGCCTATGCGCGCTGGTATGGCAAGCCCCACGCCGCCCCCGACCTTCAGGCCGAGGCCGTCTATGGCCTGACCGAATTCTACCGCGCCGAGATCGCGGGCGCGCGCCTTGTCGCGGGAACCGGGTGCAACGCGGCGGCCGGGCAGTTCGCGATCCTGCCGCCGCTCGCGGCCGGGATCATCGACCCCGACGACATCCTGATCGACCTCAAGGCCGGGGTCTCGGGTGCGGGCCGCAGCCTGCGCGAGAACCTTCTGCATGCCGAGCTTTCCGAGGGCACGCAGGCCTATGCGGCGGGCGGCACGCATCGCCATCTGGGCGAGTTCGACCAGGAATTCACCCGCACCGCCGGCCGCAAGGTCGAGATCCGCTTCACCCCCCACCTGTTGCCGATGAACCGCGGCGTCCTCGCCTCGTGCTATCTCGCGGGCGATGCGCGCGCGGTCCACGGCGCGCTCGCCGCGCGCTATGCTGCGGAGCCCTTCATCCGGGTGCTGCCTTTTGGCGCACTCCCCTCGACGCGCGACGTGCGGGGCACCAATTTCGCCCATGTCGGCGTCATCGAGGACCGCCGGCCGGGGCGCGCGCTGGTCGTCTCGGTGATCGACAACCTGACCAAGGGCTCATCCGGGCAGGCGTTGCAGAACGCCAACCTCATGCTCGGCCTGCCCGAGACGGCGGGCCTCATGGGTCCGGCCATCTTTCCGTGAGGGGCCATGAAGGGGCTGAAGAAGCAGCGGCGCATCCAGATCATCGTGCTCGCGGCGGCGGCGCTCGCGCTGTCGACGGCGCTCGTGGGGTATGCGATGCGGGACGGCATCAACTTCTTCCGCACGCCTGCACAGGTCATCGAGGCCCCGCCCGGCCCCGATGAGGTGTTTCGCATCGGCGGGCTGGTCGAGGAGGGCAGCATCCTGCGCGGCGAAGGCGCGACGGTCACCTTCCGCGTGACCGACACGGCGCAGTCGGTCCCCGTCAGCTTTACCGGCGTGCTGCCCGACCTCTTCGCCGAAGGTCAGGGCATGGTCGGCACCGGGCGGCTGGTCGATGGCGTCTTCGTCGCGACCGAGATCCTTGCCCGCCACGACGAAACCTACATGCCCAAGGAAGTGATCGACGCGCTGAAGGAACAGGGCGTCTACGTCGAACCCGCCACGAATTAGGCGCGACCGCGCCGCTGGTCTGGGCGCAAACCGCCTTGCAGGGGTCGCAATCCGTCAGCCTCGGGCCGGTCGGCGGGGGTATCTGTTCGCCAAGCGCCCGGCGGGCGGGCGGATCAGGGGACAGAACGCCATGAAAAGCGACATCGAGATTGCACGCGCCGCGAAGAAGCGGCCGATACAGGAGATCGGGGCGAAGCTCGGGATTCCGGCCGAGTCGCTGCTGCCCTACGGCCACGACAAGGCGAAGGTGGGGGCGGAGTTCATCGCGGGTCTTTCGGGGCGGCGCGACGGGCGTCTGGTGCTCGTGACGGCGATCAACCCGACGCCCGCGGGCGAGGGCAAGACGACGACGACGGTGGGGCTTGGCGACGGGCTGAGCCGGATCGGCAAGAAGGCGGTGGTGTGCATCCGCGAGGCCTCGCTCGGGCCCAATTTCGGGATGAAGGGGGGCGCGGCCGGGGGCGGCATGTCGCAGGTCGTGCCGATGGAGGAGATGAACCTCCACTTCACGGGCGATTTCCATGCGATCACCTCGGCGCACAACCTTCTGTCGGCGCTGATCGACAACCACATCTACTGGGGCAACACGCTCGACATCGACCCGCGTCGGATCGTGTGGCGGCGGGTGATGGACATGAACGACCGGGCGCTGCGCGACATGGTCGTCTCGCTCGGCGGCGTCGCGAACGGCTTTCCGCGCCAGACGGGCTTCGACATCACGGTGGCGTCCGAGGTGATGGCGATCCTGTGCCTCGCGCGCGATCTCGCGGACCTCGAGAAGCGGCTGGGCGACATCGTGGTGGCGTACCGCCGCGACAAGACGCCGGTGCATTGCCGCGACCTCAAGGCCGAGGGGGCGATGACGGTGCTGCTCAAGGACGCGCTGCAACCGAACCTCGTGCAGACGCTCGAGAACACGCCGGCCTTCGTGCATGGCGGGCCGTTCGCCAACATCGCGCATGGCTGCAATTCGGTGATGGCGACGACGACGGCGCTGAAGCTTGCGGATTATGTGGTGACCGAGGCGGGCTTCGGGGCCGATCTCGGGGCGGAGAAGTTCTTCGACATCAAGTGCCGCAAGGCGGGGCTGACGCCCTCGGCGGCGGTGATCGTGGCGACGATCCGGGCGCTCAAGATGAACGGCGGCGTGGCCAAGGCCGCCCTCGGGGCCGAGAATGTGGCGGCGGTCGAGAAGGGCTGCGCCAATCTCGGGCGGCACATCGCCAATGTGAAGGGCTTCGGGGTGCCGGCGATCGTGGCGATCAACCATTTCGGCACCGACACCGAGGCCGAGATCGCGGCGGTGAAGGCCTATGTGGCGGCGCAGGGGGCGGAGGCGGTGCTGTGCCGGCACTGGGCCGAGGGCTCGGCCGGGATCGAGGAGCTGGCGCGCAAGGTGGTGGCGCTGGCCGAGGGCGGCAGCGGGCATTTCGCGCCGCTCTATCCCGATGCGATGGGGCTCTTCGAGAAGATCGAGACGATCGCGAAGCGCATCTATCACGCGGGCGAGGTGTCGGCCGACCGCTCGATCCGCGAGCAGCTGAAGGCGTGGGAGGCGGCGGGCTATGGCCATCTGCCGATCTGCATGGCCAAGACCCAGTATTCCTTCTCGACCGATCCGGACCTGCGCGGGGCGCCCTCGGGGCATGTGATCCCGGTGCGCGAGGTGCGGCTGTCGGCGGGGGCGGGGTTCGTCGTGGCGATCTGCGGCGAGATCATGACGATGCCGGGCCTGCCCAAGGTGCCGGCGGCGGAGACGATCCGCCTCAACGCGGCGGGCGAGGTCGAGGGGCTGTTCTGAGGACGGCCCCGGGGGGTCAACGGGGGAGCGCCCGGGCGGGGGATCGACCCCCGCCCGCGCGCGCCGCCCCACCGGGGCGGCCGATGGTCGGAGCGAGCGCGGGGAGGAACGCATGACGGCGCGGATGATCGACGGCAAGGGCTTTGCCGAGGGGTTGCGGGGCCGGATCGGCACGGCGGTGGCGGCCATGCGCGCGGGCGGGGCCGGCGCGCCCGGCCTCGCGGTGGTGCTGGTGGGCGAGGACCCGGCGAGCCAGGTCTATGTCCGCGCCAAGCATCGCGCGACGGTCGAGGCCGGCATGGCGAGTTTCGAGCACCGCCTGCCGGCGAGCACCGACGCCGCGACGCTGCTTGCGCTGATCGAGCGGCTGAACGCGGATCCGGCGGTGGACGGCATCCTCGTGCAGCTGCCGCTCCCCGGGCATCTCGACTCCGACCTCGTGATCAACGCGATCGATCCGTCGAAGGATGTCGACGGCTTTCACGTCATCAACGCGGGGCGGCTCGCGACGGGGCAGCGCGCGATGGTGCCCTGCACGCCGCTCGGATCGCTCATGCTCCTGCGGGCAGAGATGGGCAGCCTCGCGGGGGCCGAGGCGGTGGTCGTGGGGCGGTCGAACATCGTCGGCAAGCCGATGGCGCAGCTTCTGATCGGCGACAGCTGCACCGTCACCGTCGCCCATTCGCGCACGCGCGATCTGCCCGAGGTCTGCCGGCGCGCCGACATCCTCGTGGCGGCCGTCGGCCGGCCCGAGATGATCCGCGGCGACTGGGTGAAGCCCGGCGCGATCGTCATCGATGTCGGCATCAACCGCATCGAGCGCGGCGGCAAGCCCGTGCTGGTGGGGGATTGCCACTTCGAGAGCTGCGCGGCGGTGGCGCGCGCGATCACGCCCGTGCCGGGCGGGGTCGGGCCGATGACGATCGCCTGCCTGCTGGCCAACACGCTGACGGCCGCCTGCCGCCGGCGCGGCCTGCCCGACCCCGAGGGCCTGACGGCCTGACTGAGACCCCGCGTCGCGCTTGCCCTCGGCCGTCGGCGCGATATAGCAGGGAATGAGAAATCGGCAGGGGGCGCGCGCATGGCTGGGCTGGTCACCATCTTCGGCGGATCGGGCTTCGTCGGGCGCTATGTCGCGCGGCGGATGGCGCAGGCGGGCTGGCGCGTGCGCGTCGCGGTCCGACGCCCCAACGAGGCGATCTTCGTGCGCACCTATGGCGTGCCGGGCCAGGTGGAGCCGGTGGCCTGCAATATCCGCGACGATGCCTCGGTCGCGGCGGCGCTGGCCGGTGCGGATGCCTGCGTCAATTGCGTGGGGATCCTCGCCGAGGCGGGCGCGAACCGCTTCGATGCCGTCCATGCCGAGGGGGCGGGGCGGATCGCGCGGGCGGCGGCGGCCGCGGGCGTGGGGCGGCTCGTGCATGTCTCCGCGATCGGGGCCGACCCCGAGGGGCCGAGCGCCTATGCCCGGAGCAAGGCCGCGGGCGAAGCCGCGGTGCGCGCGGCCTTTCCCGCGGCGGTGATCCTGCGGCCCTCGATCATCTTCGGGCCCGAGGACCAGTTCTTCAACCGTTTCGCCGCGATGGCGCGCAGCTCGCCGGTGCTGCCGGTGGTGGGCGGCCGGACCCTCTTTCAGCCCGTGCATGTCGATGACGTCGCCGCCGCGGCCGAGCGCGCGATCACGACCGGGGTCGCGCCGGGGATCTACGAGCTGGGCGGCCCCGAGGTCGCGGGCTTTGCCGACCTCATGCGGCGGATGCTGACCGAGATCCGGCGCCGCCGGATCGTGCTCGACCTGCCCTTCTGGGTCGCCCGACCGATCGCGACGGTTCTCGACGGGGTGCAGGCGGTCACGCTCGGGCTTGTCCGCAACGGGATGCTGACGCGCGACCAGCTGCGCAGCCTCGGGCGCGACAATGTGGTGGCGCCCGGGGCGCGCGGGCTCGCCGATCTGGGCATCGCGCCGACGCCGATGTCGGCGGTCCTGCCGGGCTATCTGTGGCGGCACAGGCCGGCCGGGCAGTTCGAGGCGCTGAAGGAATCGGCCCGCAACCTGCGCTGAGGGCGCCGCGCCCTTCCCGTCAGCGCGCGCCGAGGGAGGTTTCAAGGCTGCCGCTCGGATGGCGTTGTGGTGAGCCCGGATGGGTTCGAACCATCGACCCACTGATTAAAAGTCAGTTGCT
>CAYYJB010000063.1:0-12457 GCA_964472135.1 uncultured Gemmobacter sp. | reverse complement strand
GCGCCGTGGGTCGAGTTGAAGTACTCGAGCACGGTCAGGCCTTCCTTGAAGTTCGAGATGATCGGCGTCTCGATGATCTCGCCCGAGGGCTTGTACATCAGGCCGCGCATCCCGCCGAGCTGTTTCATCTGCGTGACCGAGCCGCGCGCGCCCGAGTGCGCCATCATGTAGACCGAGTTCGGTTCGCGCTCGGCGCCGTCGGCGTCGTTACGCACGGCCGAGATCGTCGCCATCATCGCCTCGGTCACCTTGTCGTTGCACTTCGACCATGCGTCGACGACCTTGTTGTATTTCTCGCCCTGGGTGATGAGGCCGTCCATCCACTGCTGCTCGAAACCCGCGACCTGGTCGCGCGTCTCGTTGACGATGCTCCACTTCGTGTCGGGGATGACCATGTCGTCCTTGCCGAAGCTGATCCCGGCCTTGAACGCCTCGCGGAAGCCCATCGACATGATCTGGTCGCAGAAGATGACCGATTCCTTCTGCCCACAATAGCGGTAGACGGTATCGATGACGTTCTGGACGTCCTTCTTCCGCAGCAGGCGGTTCACAAGCTCGAACGGCGCCTTGGCATTCAGCGGCAGCAGGTTGCCGAGCCGCAGCCGGCCGGGCGTCGTCTCGTAGCGCTTCCAGACCTCGTTGCCCTCATCGTCGATCTGGCGGATGCGCGCGGTGATCTTGGCGTGCAGGTGCACGACGCCTTCGGCCAGCGCATGCTCGACCTCGTCGACATTGGCGAACGCCATGCCCTCGCCCTTCATGCCCTTGCGCATGAGGGTCGTGTAGTAGAGCCCGAGCACCATGTCCTGCGACGGCACGATGATGGGCGCGCCGTTCGCCGGGCTCAGCACGTTGTTCGTGCTCATCATCAGGACGCGCGCCTCGAGTTGCGCCTCGAGGCTCAGCGGCACGTGGACGGCCATCTGGTCGCCGTCGAAGTCGGCGTTGAAGGCCGAGCAGACGAGCGGGTGCAGCTGGATCGCCTTGCCCTCGATCAGGATCGGCTCGAACGCCTGGATGCCCAGACGGTGCAGCGTCGGCGCGCGGTTGAGCAGGACGGG
Source organism: uncultured Gemmobacter sp. (assembly GCA_964472135.1). Lineage (GTDB taxonomy): Bacteria > Pseudomonadota > Alphaproteobacteria > Rhodobacterales > Rhodobacteraceae > JAUREX01. The sequence goes on along the minus strand of CAYYJB010000063.1, from coordinate 11,396 downwards.
GTGTTCGCGGATCACCTCGTCGAGGATGTCCCAGACCTCGGGGCGCTCCTTCTCGACCAGTTTCTTGGCCTGCTTGACAGTGCTCGAGAGGCCCTTGGCCTCAAGCCGCGAGTAGATGAAGGGCTTGAAGAGCTCGAGCGCCATCTTCTTGGGCAGGCCGCACTGGTGCAGCTTGAGTTCGGGCCCGGTGACGATGACCGAACGGCCCGAGAAGTCGACCCGCTTGCCGAGCAGGTTCTGGCGGAACCGGCCCTGCTTGCCCTTGAGCATGTCCGAGAGCGACTTCAGCGGCCGCTTGTTCGTGCCCGTGATGACGCGGCCGCGCCGGCCGTTGTCAAAGAGCGCATCGACCGCCTCCTGCAGCATGCGCTTTTCGTTGCGCACGATGATGTCGGGCGCGCGCAGCTCGATCAGCCGCTTGAGGCGGTTGTTGCGGTTGATGACCCGGCGATAGAGATCGTTGAGGTCCGAGGTCGCGAAGCGGCCCCCGTCGAGCGGCACGAGCGGGCGCAGTTCGGGCGGGATCACGGGCAGGACGGTCAGCACCATCCACTCGGGCCTGTTGCCCGAGACGATGAAGTCCTCGACCACCTTCAGCCGCTTGATGATCTTCTTGGGCTTGAGCTCGCCGGTGGCTTCCTTGAGGTCCTCGCGCAGACGGTCGGCCACGTCCTGCAGGTCGATCGCGGCCAGCATCTCGCGGATCGCCTCGGCGCCGATGTTGGCGGTGAAGGCATCCGCGCCATACTGGTCCTGCGCGTCGAGGAATTCCTCCTCGGTCATCAGCTGGCCATAGTTGAGGTCGGTCAGGCCCGGCTCGGTGACGACGTAGTTCTCGAAATAGAGGATCCGCTCCAGATCGCGCAGTGTCATGTCGAGCATGAGGCCGATCCGGCTCGGTAGCGACTTCAGGAACCAGATGTGCGCGACGGGTGCGGCAAGCTCGATGTGGCCCATGCGCTCGCGCCGGACCTTCTGCAGCGTCACCTCGACGCCGCATTTCTCGCACACGACGCCGCGATACTTCATGCGCTTGTACTTGCCGCACAGGCACTCGTAATCCTTGATCGGCCCGAAGATGCGGGCGCAGAACAGGCCGTCCTTCTCGGGCTTGAAGGTGCGGTAGTTGATCGTCTCGGGCTTCTTGATCTCGCCATAGGACCACGAGAGGATCCGCTCGGGGCTCGCGAGCGAGATCTTGATCTCGTCGAAGGTCTTGGCCGGGGCGACCGGGTTGAAGGGGTTCGTCGTCAGCTGCTGGTTCATCGGGTCATCCTATGTTCCGGGGTTGCGGGGCAGGGCGGGACCGACCGGGGGTCAGTCCTCGCCCTCCGCATCCAGAAGCTCCATGTTCAGGCCGAGGCCGCGGACTTCCTTGACGAGGACGTTGAAGCTCTCGGGCACGCCCGCCTCGAAGTTGTCCTCGCCCTTGACGATCGATTCGTAGACCTTGGTGCGGCCCGCGACATCGTCGGACTTGACGGTCAGCATCTCCTGCAGCGTGTAGGCCGCGCCGTAGGCCTCGAGCGCCCAGACCTCCATCTCGCCCAGACGCTGGCCGCCGAACTGGGCCTTGCCGCCCAGCGGTTGCTGCGTGACGAGGCTGTAGGGCCCGGTCGAGCGGGCGTGCAGCTTGTCGTCCACGAGGTGGTGGAGCTTGAGCATGTACTTCACCCCGACGGTCACGGGGCGGGCGAAGGCCTCGCCCGTGCGGCCGTCATAGACCTGGCTCTGGCCGCTGACATCAAAGCCCGCGCGCATGAGCGCGTCATTGACGTCCGCCTCCTTCGCCCCGTCGAAGACCGGGGTCGCGATCGGCACGCCGCGCGTGACGGTCGCGGCGCTCGCGACCAGATCCTCGTCCGAAAGCCCGGCGAAGGATTCCTCATAGGTCTCGTCGCCATAGGCGTGGCGGACGGCCTCGCGCACGGGGCGCATGTCGCCCTTGCGGCGGTATTCGGCGAGCGCCTCGTCGATGCGGATGCCGAGGCCGCGCGCCGCCCAGCCCATGTGCGTCTCGAGGATCTGGCCCACGTTCATCCGGCTCGGCACGCCGAGCGGGTTGAGCACGAGATCGACCGAGGTGCCATCGGCGAGGAAGGGCATGTCCTCGACCGGCACGACCTTCGAGACGACGCCCTTGTTGCCGTGGCGGCCGGCCATCTTGTCGCCCGGTTGCAGCTTGCGCTTCACCGCGACGAAGACCTTGACCATCTTCATGACGCCGGGCGGCAGGTCGTCGCCGCGGCGGACCTTCTCGACCTTGTCCTCGAAGCGGTTCTCGAGCGCGCGCTTCTGCGCCTCGAACTGGTCGTGCAGCGCCTCGACCTCCTTGGCCTCGGCATCGTCGCCGAGTGCGAGCTGCCACCACTGCCCGCGCGAGAGGCTGCCGAGCAGCTCCTCGGTGATCTCCGAGCCCGCCTTGACGCCCTTCGGCCCCTTGATCGCGACGCGGCCGAGGATGAGCGACTTCAGACGCGCGTAGAAGTTGCGCTCTAGGATCGCGAGTTCGTCGTCGCGGTCGCGCGCGAGGCTCTCGATCTCCTCGCGCTCGATCTGGAGCGCGCGCTCGTCCTTGTCGACGCCGTGGCGGTTGAAGACGCGCACCTCGACGACGGTGCCATAGGCCCCGGGCGGCAGCCGCAGCGAGGTGTCGCGCACGTCCGACGCCTTTTCGCCGAAGATCGCGCGCAGGAGCTTCTCTTCGGGCGTCATCGGGCTTTCGCCCTTGGGCGTGATCTTGCCCACGAGGATGTCGCCCGGCTGCACCTCGGCGCCGATATAGACGATGCCCGCCTCGTCGAGGTTGCGCAGCGCCTCTTCGCCCACGTTCGGGATGTCGCGGGTGATCTCTTCGGGCCCGAGCTTGGTATCGCGGGCGGCGACCTCGTATTCCTCGATGTGGATCGAGGTGAAGACGTCGTCGCGCAGGATGCGCTCGGAGATGAGGATCGAGTCCTCGTAGTTGTAGCCGTTCCACGGCATGAAGGCCACGACCACGTTGCGGCCGAGCGCGAGCTCGCCCATGTCGGTGCAGGGGCCGTCGGCGATGACCTGTCCGCGCGCGACCTGCTGGCCCACGGTGATGAGCGGGCGCTGGTTGATGCAGGAGGACTGGTTCGATCGCTTGAACTTGCGCAGCCGGTAGATGTCGACCCCCGGCTCGCCGGGCGCGAGCATCTCGGTTGCCCGCACGACGATGCGGGTCGCGTCGACCTGATCGATCACGCCCGCGCGCCGCGCCATGATGGCGGCACCCGAGTCGCGCGCCACCACCGCCTCGATGCCGGTGCCGACAAACGGGGCATCGGATTGCAGGAGCGGCACCGCCTGGCGCTGCATGTTCGACCCCATCAGCGCGCGGTTGGCGTCGTCGTTCTCGAGGAACGGGATCAGCGAGGCCGCGACGGAGACGAGCTGCTTGGGGCTGACGTCGATGAGGTCGACCGCGTCGGAGGGGTTGAGCATGAACTCGCCGCCCTTGCGGGTCGAGACGAGGTCGCTCACGAAGCCGCCCTCGGCGTCGAGCTGGGCGTTGGCCTGCGCGACGGTGTGGCGCATCTCTTCGGTTGCCGAGAGATAGACGACCTCATCCGTCACCTTGCCGTCGATGACCTTGCGATAGGGGGTCTCGATGAAGCCGTACTTGTTCACCCGCGCGAATGTCGCGAGCGAGTTGATGAGGCCGATGTTCTGCCCTTCGGGCGTCTCGATCGGGCACATCCGGCCGTAATGGGTGGGGTGGACGTCGCGCACCTCGAAGCCCGCCCGCTCGCGCGTGAGGCCGCCCGGCCCGAGCGCCGAGAGGCGCCGCTTGTGGGTGACTTCCGAGAGCGGGTTGGTCTGGTCCATGAACTGCGAGAGCTGGGACGAGCCGAAGAACTCGCGCACCGCCGCCGCCGCCGGCTTGGCGTTGATGAGGTCCTGCGGCATGATCGTGTCGATCTCGACCGAGGACATGCGTTCCTTGATCGCGCGCTCCATCCGCAGAAGGCCGACGCGATACTGGTTCTCCATCAGCTCGCCGACCGAGCGCACGCGGCGGTTGCCGAGGTGGTCGATGTCGTCGATCTCGCCCTTGCCGTCGCGCAGCTCCACCAGCGCCTTGATGCAGGCGATGATGTCCTCGCGCCGCAGCGTGCGGTGGGTGTCGGGCGCGTCGAGATCGAGCCGCATGTTCATCTTGACCCGGCCCACGGCCGAGAGATCATAGCGCTCGCTGTCGAAGAAGAGCGCATCGAAGAGCGTCGCCGCCGCGTCGAGCGTCGGGGGCTCGCCCGGGCGCATCACGCGGTAGATGTCGAGCAGCGCCGTGTCGCGGTTGAGGTTCTTGTCGGCGTGCATCGTGTTGCGGATGTAGGGGCCGACGTTGATGCCGTCGATGTCGAGAACCGGGATCTCGGTGATCCCGTTGTCGAGGAGCGTCTTGAGGGTGCCGCCCTTCACGCCGCCGTCGCGGTCGCGCTCTTCGGTCAGCTCGTCGCCGGCCTCGGCCCAGATCTCGCCCGTCTGCTCGTTGATGATGTCGCGGGCGACGAAGCGGCCGAGGATGCGGTCGTGGGGCACGAGGAGTTCGCGCACCTTGCCCTCGTCCATCAGCTTCTTGACCATGCGCGGCGTCATCTTGTCGCCGGCCTTGCAGATCACCTCGCCGGTCGCGGCATCGACCAGATCATACGGCGGGCGCGTGCCGCGCACGCGCTCGGGGAAGAACTTGGTGACCCAGCCCTTGCCCTTCTCGAGCCGGTAGGTGACCGTGTCGTAATAGGACGCCATGATCGCGTCCTGATCCATGCCGAGGGCATAGAGCAGCGTCGTCACCGGCAGCTTGCGGCGACGGTCGATGCGGGCGAACACGAGGTCCTTGGCGTCGAACTCGAAATCGAGCCACGATCCGCGATAGGGGATGATCCGGCAGGCGAACAGCAGCTTGCCCGAGGAATGGGTCTTGCCCTTGTCGTGGTCGAAGAAGACGCCCGGGCTGCGGTGCATCTGGCTCACGACGACGCGCTCGGTGCCGTTGATGACAAAGGTGCCGTTCGAGGTCATGAGCGGCATGTCGCCCATGTAGACATCCTGTTCCTTGATGTCCTTGACCGAGCGGGTGCCGGTGTCGGCGTTCACATCGAACACGATCAGCCGCAGCGTCACCTTCAGGGGCGCGGCATAGGTCATGTCGCGATTCATGCATTCGTCGACGTCGTATTTCGGCTTCTCGAGCTCGTATTTCACGAATTCGAGCACCGCCTGATCGTTGAAGTCCTTGATCGGGAAAACCGACTGGAAGACGCCCTGGATCCCCTCGCCGTCGCGCGGGGCATCGCCCTCGCCCGAGTCGAGAAAGAGATCGTACGAGGATTTCTGAACCTCGATGAGGTTCGGCATCTCGAGGACTTCGCGGATCTTGCCGAAATAGCGGCGGATGCGCCGCTGGCCGACATATGCCTGAGCCATTGTGGTGGTCACCTTTCGTCTGTGCGCTGCGCCGGACCGCCGGGACGCGGTCCGGGCGCACGCGCGGCGTGCGACTGGGCAGAGGGTTCAATTCCTGCCGGTCGTCCCTTCGACCGGCGCCCGAACCCCGACCTTTCCCCGGAAACCGCCCCGTCGGGGGCGGCTTGCGGGCCAAGGCCGCGAAGGCGGCGCGGGCCGGGCACGCGATCGCGCGCCCGGCCCCGTGTCTCTGCCCCCGGACGCGGCGCCTGCGCGCCGTCCGGGGCGATGGCTCACTTCAGCTCGACCTTCGCGCCGGCTTCCTCGAGCTTTTTCTTGATGGCCTCGGCATCGGCCTTGTTGGCCGCTTCCTTGACCTTGCCGCCCGCCTCGACGAGGTCCTTGGCTTCCTTGAGGCCAAGGCCCGTGATCGTGCGGACTTCCTTGATGACGTTGATCTTGTTGGCGCCCGCTTCGACGAGGACGACGTCGAATTCGGTCTTTTCCTCTTCGGCCGGGGCAGCGGCCGCCGCCGTGGCGGGGCCGGCCATCATCACCGCGCCGCCGGCGGCGGGCTCGATGCCGTACTTGTCCTTGAGGATCTGCTTGAGTTCCTGCGCCTGCAGCAGCGTGAGGCCCACGATCTCTTCGGCGAGTTTGTTCAGATCAGCCATTGTCTTGTTCCATTCCGTTCAGGTTGGGGTCCGGTGTCGCGGGGGTCGTGCCCGCCTCCGGTCCGGGGTTGTCCAGTGTCGCCTCAGGCGGCTTCGCGTTCCTCGATGGTCTTGAGGATGCCCGCGATATTCGCCGCCGGCGCGCCGATCGCACCGGCCAGGCCCGCCGCCGGGGCACCGATGCACGCCACGATGGAGCTGATGAGCTCCTCGCGCGAGGGCATCGAGGCCACGGCCGTCACGCCGGCCTGGTCCAGAACCGCATTGCCCATCGCCCCGCCGACGATGACGAATTTCTCCGTCTTCTTGGCATAGGCCTCGGACACCTTCGCAGCCGCGACGGGGTCCTCGGAATAGACGAATACGGTCATCCCTGTCAGAAGCCCGCCGATACCGGCGCAGGGCTTGCCTTCGAGGGCGATCTTGGCGAGCCGGTTCTTGGCCACACGCACGGACCCGCCCACTTCGCGCATCTGCGCGCGCAGGTCCTGCATCTGGGCAACCGTCAGACCTTCGTAGCGGGCAACCACCACGACACCCGAGCTTGCGAAAATCTGGCCGAGTTCCTCGACCACCTTTTCCTTTTGTGCTCTGTCCACGGTTCACTCCAAGTTTGGGGGGAATCCCCCGGGCTCAGTCTGCCGCGGGCCGAAGCCCGCGACGTCGGGTCCGTTGTCCGGGTCCCGAGATCGCCCGAGGCAGTTTCATGCCCCGACCTTCGCCCGTTCCCCGCCTCGGGAAGGATATTGAGCACCCGGGCGGGTGCACCCTCCGTCTCGGACAGGACGGGGCGCGAGCGCCCCGCCATCTTCCGCCGCCATCGCTGGCGGCGAAACCTTGCGCCCGCCTGCGCGGGTCAGTTCCCCGTCGCCGAGGACAGCTCGACGCTGACGCCCGGCCCCATCGTCGAGGAGATCGAGACCTTCTTGAGATAGGTCCCCTTCGCCCCCGAGGGCTTGGCGCGCGTCACGGCCTCGACGAAGGCGCGCACGTTCTGCGCGAGTTTCTCGGCATCGAAAGACGCCTTGCCGACGCCGGCATGGATGATGCCCGCCTTCTCGACCTTGAACTGCACCTCGCCGCCCTTGGCGGCCTCGACGGCGGATTTCACATCCATCGTCACCGTGCCGACCTTGGGGTTCGGCATCAGGTTGCGCGGCCCGAGGATCTTGCCCAGCCGCCCGACGAGCGGCATGAGGTCAGGGGTCGCGATGCAGCGGTCGAACTCGATCTTGCCGCCCTGGATCGTCTCCATCAGATCCTCGGCGCCCACGATGTCGGCGCCCGCGGCGCGCGCCTCGTCGGCCTTGGCGCCGCGCGCGAACACCGCCACGCGCACCGTCTTGCCGGTGCCGTTCGGCAGCGTCACGACGCCGCGCACCATCTGGTCGGCGTGGCGCGGATCGACGCCGAGGTTCATCGCGACCTCGACCGTCTCGTCGAACTTGGCGCTGGCGTTCGCCTTGACGAGCGCCACCGCCTGATCGAGCGGCAGAAGCGACTTGCCGGCAAAGGCCGTCTGCGCGGCGCGAAGCCGCTTGCCCGTGCGTGCCATGCTCAGCCCTCCACCGCAATGCCGGCCGACTTGGCCGAACCGAGGATGATCTGCATCGCCGCCTCGATCGAGTTGGCGTTCAGATCCTTCATCTTCGCCTCCGCGATCTGGCGGATCTGCGCGACCGTGACCTTGCCCGCGACATCGCGGCCGGGCTTCGAGGAGCCCTTGGCGCGGTTGCGCTTGCCCACGGGCTTCAGCCCCGCGGCCTTCTTGAGCAGGAACGACGCGGGCGGGGTCTTCAGCTCGAGGCTGAACGACTTGTCCTGATAGTAGGTGATGATCACGGGCGTCGGCGTGCCCGGCTCGATCTCGGCCGAACGCGCGTTGAATTCCTTGACGAACATCATGATGTTCAACCCGCGCTGACCGAGCGCGGGGCCGACGGGGGGCGAGGGGTTGGCCTGGCCGGCCTTCACCTGCAGCTTGATCTGCCCCATTACCTTCTTGGCCATCTGGCCGTCTCCTTCTCACCGTCCCGCGCGGCGGCGGGGTTCAGGTTTAGTGGTCCGGTCTGCCGGGGCACCGCCCAGGCGCGCCTCCCACGCACGCACGTCAGGCGCCCTTGGACACCTGCGTGAATTCCAGCTCGACCGGCGTCGCGCGTCCGAAGATCGACACCGACACCTTGAGGCGGCTCGCGGCCTCGTCGACGCCCTCGACCATGCCCTCGAAGCCCTCGAAGGGTCCGTCGGTGACCTTCACCTTTTCGCCGATGTCGAAGCGGATGAGGTTGCGCGGCGCGACCTCGCCCTCGGCGACGCGGTTGAGGATCGCGTTCACCTCGTCGTCGCGCATGGGCATCGGCTTGCCCTGCGGCCCGAGGAACCCCGTCACGCGATTGATCGAGCTGATGAGGTGATAGCCGCGGTTCGACATCTCCATCCGCACGAGCACATAGCCCGGCATGAAGCGCCGTTCGGACGTCACCTTCTTGCCGCGCCGGACCTCGAGAACCTCTTCGGTCGGCACCAGCACTTCCTCGATTTCGTCCTGAAGCCCGGCCTCGGCAACGGATTTCTGGATCTGCTCGGCGACCTTCTTCTCGAAATTCGAGAGAACGCTCACCGAGTACCAACGCTTCGCCATGCCGTCCAACCTTCCTCGACCGTCCGCCCGAACCCCGCCCGCGAGAGGGGCGAAAGACACAAGTCGTGCGCGCCCCGAATCGAAGCGCGCCGCCCGGACGATTTTCCTCGGGGCGTTACCCTTCCGTTACGTCGAGCGCAAGGGGCAGGGCCTGATTTCCTATCCGAAAAAGCCCAGCACGCCCGACAGGCCGGACCGGATCACGAGGTCGACCAGAAAGAAGAAGATCGAGGTCAGGGTGGCCATCAAGAAGACCATGCCCGTGGTCACGAGCACCTCGCGCCGGGCCGGCCAGACGATCTTGCCCGCCTCGGCGCGGACTTCGCGCAGGAACTGGACGGGATTTATGCGCGCCATGGGTTCGATCCTGAAGTTGGGCTTGCGCCGACGCGGCGGAAATAGTCGGTCGGGCGAAGAGATTCAACCGCGAACTCCGCCCGGCCTGGCCCCTCGGTTACGGCAGGGGGCGCCCGATCACTTCGGCGCGATCATCATCACCATCTGCCGCCCCTCGAGCTTGGGCATCGATTCGATCTTGCCGATCTGGGCGATGTCGGCCGCGACCCGGTTAAGCAGTTCGATCCCCAGTTCCTGGTGCGCCATCTCGCGGCCACGGAACCGCAGTGTGACCTTCACCTTGTCGCCTTCCTCAAGAAAACGGTTCACCGAGCGCATCTTGACGTCGTAGTCATGCGTGTCGGTGCCCGGACGGAACTTGATTTCCTTGATCTCGATGATCTTCTGGTTCCGCCGCGCCTCGGCCTCGCGCTTCTGCTGCTCGTATTTGTATTTGCCGAAGTCCATGATCTTGCAAACGGGCGGTTCGGCATTGGGCGAGATCTCGACCAGATCGAGGCCCGCCGCGATCGCCATCTCGAGGGCGCGCGAGGGGCTCACGACGCCGACATTGGCCCCGTCGGGACCGATCAGGCGGATTTCGGGGCAGCGGATGCGCTCATTGATACGGGGGCCCGTCTCGCGTTGCGGCGGGGCGTTGTGGGGTCTGCGGACGATGGCCGGTCTCCTTCGGCTGTGGCGATGACGCGCGGCAAACTACCCGCGCGGGGGCTTTCGTTCAAGCCGCTTGATCCGGCCTCAGATCCCGTCGCCGACGAAGGCCTTCTCGACGACGTATTCCTGCGGGTCGGAATTGGCGCCCTCGCGCAGCCCGAAGCCCTCGAGCACGGCCTTGACGTCGACGTTGAAGGCGAGGCTCCCGCAGACCATGGCGCGGTCCGCCGCCGGATCGAAGGGCGCAAGGCCGAGATCGGCCAGCACCTTGCCCGAGGTCAGGTTGTCGGTGATCCGCCCCATCCGGGGCCCCGCCTCGCGCGTCGTCGTCGGGTAGTAGAGCAGCCGCCCCGCCGCCGCCTCGCCCACCAGCGGGTCGTCGGCGAGCGCCGCGATCAGCTCGCGCCCATAGGCCAGTTCCGCCTCCTCGCGGCAGGTGTGCATCATGATGACCTGCCCGAACCGCTCATAGGTCTCGGGGTCGCGCATGAGCGAGGCGAAGGGCGCGATCCCCGTCCCGGTCGCGAGGAACCACAGCCGCCCGCCCGGCTTCAGCGCATCGAGCACGAGCGTGCCCACGGGCTTGGGGCGCAGGATGATCTGGTCGCCCGGCCGGATATGCTGGAGCCGCGAGGTCAGCGGCCCGTCGGGCACCTTGATCGAGTAGAACTCGAGCTCTTCGTCCCAGGCGGGCGAGGCGATCGAATAGGCCCGCAGGATCGGCCGCCCGTCATCGCCCGGCAGCCCGATCATCACGAACTCGCCCGAGCGGAAGCGCAGCGCGCGCGGCCGGGTGACGCGGAAGGAAAAGAGGCGGTCGGTCCAGTGGCGCACCGCCGTCACCGTCTGGGCGTCGGGCAGGGCGAGCGTGCGGGGGCCGGCTGCGGCCGGGGGGGCGGAGGGGGTGGCGGGCAAGGGTCGGGCCTGTCGTTGCGATCTGTCAGGATGGGTTTACACCGCCCGCGCGCCGACCGGAACCCGCATTCGGCCCGCCCCCCGATCCGGCCCCCGATCCGCCCCCCGATCCGCCCCCCGATCCGCCAAGGACCTGACCGCGGCCGCCGCGCCCCGGAAGATTTCCCCCGATCCGGCGAAATCATCCTTGCCAAAGCCGGAAATCGCGCCAATTCCTGACATACGAGAAAAAAATTCCGCAAGGCCGCCAGCCATGCCCCCACCCCTCGACCCGCTCGACCGCCGCATCCTCGCCGAGTTGCAGGCGGATTCGGCCCAGTCGCTCGATGACATCGCCCGCAAGGTCGGCTCCTCCAAGACCCCGGTCTGGAACCGCATCCGCCGCATGCGCGAGGCCGGGATCATCCTGCGCGAATGCGCGGTCCTCGATCCCGAGGCGCTCGGGCTCGAGGCCTGCTTCTTCGTGCTGATCCGCACCTCCGAACACGAGGCCGACTGGCAGCGCCGCTTTCTCGATGCCGTCCGCGCCCGCCCCGAGGTGCTCGAGGCGCACCGCCTCGCGGGCGACATCGACTATATCCTGAAGGTCCAGGTCAGGAACGCGCGCGCCTATGATGCGTTCTATCAGGCCCTGATCGCGCAGGTGAAGATCCACAACGTGACCGCGCTCCTCTCGATGCAGGAGATCAAGGCGACGACGGCGCTGCCCATCCCCGAGG
>CAYYJB010000062.1:0-13336 GCA_964472135.1 uncultured Gemmobacter sp. | reverse complement strand
GTCGGTGCGGCGGGCGAATTCGGCGGGGTCGAAGCCGCGCTTGGGTCCGGTCATCCTCAGCCCTCGGAACAATCTGCCCCCGAGACCTGCGCGCGCGGCAGGCTGGCGTCAATAGGGCATGGGATGGGCGCGATGCGCCGCCGAGACCGCCTGCAGCACCTCGGCCGGCAGGCTCAACTCCGCCGCCGGGATCAGGTGATCGAGTTGCGCCATGTTCGTTGCGCCGATGATCGGCACCACCGGAAAGGGGCGCGTCATCGTCCAGGCCACCGCCATCCGCACGGGATCGAGGCCGGCATCGGCCGCGATTGCCCGATAGGCCGCGATCGCCGGCCAGACGCGCGGCGCGATCCGTCCGCCAAGATCGGGCGTCGCCGCCCGCCGCGACCCCTCGGGCACGACGTCGCCCGCGTATTTGCCGCTGAGCAGCCCCGCCGCGAGTGGCGAGAACGCCAGCAGCGTCACATCCTCATGCACCGCCAGTTCCGCCAGATCGGTATCATAGAGCCGGCAGAGCAGAGAGTATTCGTTCTGGATCGACGCCGGCCGTGGGCCGTGGCCGGCCTCGGCGAGGCGCAGCCATTGCGCCATGCCCCAGGCGCTTTCGTTCGAGAGGCCGAAATGCGCGATCTTGCCCTCGGCCTTCAGCGCCGCGAGCGTCTCGAGCGCCTCGACCATATGGGCAAGCGTCGCGGCGCGGTCCTGCCCCGATGGATCGAAGGTCCAGCTCTGGCGGAAGTGATAGCTGCCGCGGTTGGGCCAGTGGAACTGGTAAAGCTCGATCCGCTCGGAGCGCAGGCGGCGCAGCGATGCCTCGACCGCGCGCCGGATCGACGCCGCGCCGATCGGTTCGCCACCCCTCGCCTTGCTGCCCGCGCCCGCGATCTTGGTCGCCACGGTCCAGCGATCGCGGCCGCCGCGACGGGCGAACCACTCGCCGATGATCTCTTCGGTGGCGCCGACCGATTCGGCGAGGATGGGGTTCGTGGGATACATCTCGGCCGTGTCGAGAAAATTGATCCCGGCATCGGCGGCGCGATCGAGTTGGGCATGCGCCTCGGCGGGCGCTGTCTGCCTGCCGAAGGTCATCGTGCCAAGGCAGAGCGCCGAGACGCTGATCCCGGACCGGCCGAGCGGCACTTGTCTCATTCCGATCTCTCCGATCCCGGGCGCGCGATCCCTCAGACGGGGACGAGCGCGCGATGCACGGGCCGCAGCCCTTCATAGAGCGCCCGATAAAGGCCGAAGCGCGCCTCGGCAAGCGCGGCGCCCTCCGGGTCGGGCGCGACCGTCCCCTCGACCCGCACGAGCCGGGCCGTCGCCGCCGCGATGTCTGGCGCGATCCCGGCCGCGACGGCCGCCATCGCCGCCGCGCCGGCCGCGCCCGTCTCGGGCGCAAGCACGCGCTCAAGCGTCCGCCCCGTCGCGTCCGCCCTGATCCTGCACCACGCCTCCGAGGTCGCGCCACCACCGCCGTGGCGCAGCGTCGCGATCGGCAGGTCGGCCGCGACCGCGACCCCCTCGAGCGCGAGCCGCGCCGAAAAGGCGACCCCCTCCATCACCGCGCGGCAGAGGTCCGCGAGGTCGTCGGCGGCGCTCAGCCCGGCAAAGCCGCCCCTGCTGCGCGCATCCCATAGCGGCGCCCGCTCACCCTCCAGATGGGGCAGGAACAGCGGGCTGCGCGCGGTGATCCGGCCCTCGCCCGCCATCGCCCCGAGTTCGGCGACATCCCGCCCGACAAGCCTGCCGAGCCAGGCAAGCGACGCGCCCCCCGCCTGCGTCGGCGCCGCATGCAGGCGGATGCCGCGCCAGTCGGCAAAGCAGATGATGCCGGGCGCACCCCCGCCCCGGGCCGAAATCGCGCCCAGCACCTCGCTCGTGCCCGAGAGATAGAAGGATTGCCCCTCCGCCCCGACACCGAGCCCGAACATCGAGGCCCAGGCATCCATCGTTCCCGTCGCAACGGGAACCCCGGCAAAGGGCAGGCCAGGCGCGATGCGGCCGGCGCCCGCCAGCGGGTCGGCGAGCGGCGCGAGCACCGCCGCCGCGCGCGGCACGAGTTCGAGCAATGGCGCGGCATAGCGCAGATCCGGCCCGACGAGGCCCACCGCCGAGATCGGATCGGCGCCGATCGTTCCCGTCAGCCGCGCGATGGCAAAATCCTTGGGCAGAAGGACATGGCGCGTCGCAGCCCAGACCCCGGGCGCACCACGCGCCATCCACGCCATCCGCGCCAGCGCATGGCTCGCGTCGATCGGGATCGGCGCGCCGAGGGCCGCGATCTTCGCCGCGGGGTCGATGCGCGCCTCGAGCGCCGCGCCCGCGGCCGCGGCGCGCGTATCCTGCCACACGATCGCCGGGCAGAGCGGGCGCAAGGCGCCATCGCAGAAGACATGGGTGTTGACCTGCGAGGTCAGCCCGATGGCCGCGACCCGCGCCGCGGCCGGGTGGCGCGCGAACCGGCCGAGCGCGCCCATGACCTGCGCGAGCCACGCCTCGGGGTCCTGCTCGACCGCCCCCTGCGACGGGCGGCGCGTCTCGTGCGCGGCGGCGAAGCGGTCGAGTATCTGCCCCTCGGGGCCGATCATCACCGCCTTGATCGCGCTCGTGCCGATATCTATCCCGATCAGGGCGGGGCCATCGGGCGTTGCGGGCATCGCGGGCCTCGGGATATGGACGGCCCCTCGGGCCTGTGGCAAAGCTGCGCCTTGATATCAACCCCGATGCACGAAGGACAAGACTCACATGCTTCGCAGAACCCTCGTCGCGGCCGCACTCGCCGGCGCCCTCGCCCAAACGGCCGCAGCCCAGGAGGTCGCGGTCATCACCCCCTATCTGGCGCAACCCGGCACGCAGTTCTATGTCGACGGCTTCTCGGCGCGCGCGGCAGAGCTTGGCTGGACGGTCAACATCATCGACACGGCGGGCGATGTCGCGGCCGTCATCAGCCGGATCGAGGATGTGGTGACGCAAGGCGTCGATGCCATCGTCATCAACGTGGATCCCGCGCAGATCGGCGCCGGCCTCAAGACCGCGGCCGACGCGGGCATCCCGGTCGTCGGGATGGATGCGGGCAGCGATCCGCTGGTCGCGGCCAACATCACCTCGAACGGCTATGCGATGGCGGCCGAGACGGCGGTCTATGTCGCCAACCGCATCGGCGGGGCGGGCAAGGTCGTGATGTTCACCTTCGATCCCTTCCCGCCCGTGCAGGTGCGCGGCGCGATCGCGGATGCCGTCTTCGGCAACTTCCCCGACATCGAGGTGATCGACCGCATCACCCCGGACGTGAGCGATGGCGGCATCGCCGACAGCCGCGCCCGGATGGAGGCGCTTCTGGCCGCCAACCCCGAGCCGGGCAGCATCTCGGCCGTCTGGGCCGCCTGGGACCAGCCCGCGCTCGGCGCGCTGCAGGCCATCGAGGCGGCAGGGCGCCAGGCCGAGGGGATCGTCATCACCGGCATCGACGCCAACCCCCAGGCGCGCGAGGCGATCGCGGCGGGCGGCAACTTCGAGGCCTCGGTCGCGCAGGACTTCGACGGCATCGGCCGCACCACGGCCGACACGGTCGCGCGGCTGATCGCGGGCGAGACGCTCGTGCAGCGCGTCATCTACGTGCCGACGAAGCTCATCACCGCAGCGAACGTCGCGGCGCAATGACACCAGCCGGCGGGGCGGCGCCTGCCGCCCCCACCGCGCAACCGGGGCTTGCGCGCGGGCTCGAGCTTTGGGGCATCACGCGCCGCTTCGGCGCGGTCACCGCGCTCGCGGGGGTGGACCTCGCGCTTGAGCCGGGCGAGGTGCACGCGCTCATGGGCGAGAACGGGGCCGGGAAATCGACCCTGATCCGCATCCTCGCGGGGGTGGAAAGACCGGACAGCGGCACGATCCGCCTTGGGGGGGTGCCGCTCGATCCCGGCAATCCGGCGGCGATGCGCGCGGCCGGGCTGCGCTTCGTGCATCAGGAACTTCAGGCCGTCCCGGCGCTGTCGGTGGCCGAGAACATGCACCTCGATCATCCCTATCCGCAGCGGTTCGGCCTTGTCGACTGGCGCGCGCTGACCGAGGCCGCGGCGCGGGCGCTCGGGCGGCTCGGCCTGTCGCGGATCGACCCCGCGACGCTTCTGGGCGATCTCGGGCCCGGGGACCGCATGCTCGTGCGGATCGCCGCGACCCTCGTCGGCGCCCCGGAGCGGGCGGGGGGAGGGGCGGCGTGGCTTTATGTGATGGACGAACCGACCGCGGCCCTGACGGCCGCCGAGTCCGAGCGGCTCTTTGGCGTCATCGCCGAGCTGCTGCGCGGGGGCGCGGGGGTGCTCTATGTCTCGCACCGCCTGCCCGAGGTGACGCGGATCGCGCACCGCGTGACCATTCTGCGCGACGGCCGCCGCGTCTCGACCCGGCCGATCGCCGAGACGGGGCAGGCGCGCATCATCGCCGAGATGACGGGGCGCGACCTCGGCGCCGCGCCTGCCCCGCGCGAGGGGGGGCGGGGCACTGCCGCGCCGCGCTTGCGGGTGCGGGGCCTCGGGGCGGGTGCGCTGCGACATGCCGATTTCGACCTCGCACCCGGCGAGGTGCTCGGGGTCGCGGGCCTTGCCGGATCGGGGCGCGGGGCGCTGTTGCTGGCGCTGATGGGCGCCCTGCCCGACCGGCGCGGCACGGTGGAGCTGGACGGCAGGCAGATTGCTGGCGGGATCGGGGCGGCGTGGGCGGCGGGGTTTGCCCATGTGCCGCGCGAGCGGCGCAGCGAGGGGCTGATGCCCCATGCCGCGATCGCCGAGAATGTCGCGCTGCCGCATCTGGCGGCGATGACGCGGCGCGAAGGTCTGCTCGATCACGCGCGGATCGGTGCGCGGGCGCGCGAACTCGGCGCGCGGGTGCGGTTGCGCGCGACCTCGGTCGCGCAGCCCTGCGCCGAGCTTTCGGGCGGCAACCAGCAGAAGGTCCTTTTTGCCCGCGCGCTCGCGGGGGGGCCGCGCGTTCTCTTGCTCGACGAGCCGACGCGCGGGGTCGATGTCGGCGCGCGGCAGGACATCTATCAATTGATCCGCGACCTCGGGCGCGAGGGGCTGGCGGTGGTGCTTGCCTCATCCGATCTGCCGGAACTGATCGGCCTGTCGGACCGGATCGCGATCATGCAGGACGGGCGCCTGCGCGAGATCATCCCGGCGGCGGGGTTGACCGAGGCCGCGCTGCTCGGGCGGCTTTACCGGAACGATGCGGAGGGGCACCGATGATCGCGGCACTGGGCAGGCTCGGCGGATTGCTCGGCATGGCGGGGATCGTGCTGTTCTTCGCGATCAGCCTGCCCGACAGCTTCCTGACGGCGCGCAACCTGCTGAACGTGAGCCAGCAGATCAGCATGCTGACCGTCGTCGCGGCGACGATGACGGTGGTGATGGTGATGGGGGATTTCGACCTCTCGGTCGGGGCGATGGCCTCGCTGGCGGGGATCGTGGCCGCCGCGCTGTTCACGCAGGGCGCCTCGATCCCGGTCGCGGTGGCGGCGGCGCTGGCGGTGGGGCTGGCAGGCGGGCTCGCCAATGGCGTGATGGTCAGCCTCGTGGGCATCCTGCCCTTCGTCGCGACGCTCGCGACCCTCACGATCTTCAGCGGGCTGGCCTATGTCATCAGCGACGGCCGCACGATCTTCGGCCGCGCGATCCCCGAGGCGTTCGGCGATTTCGCGCGCGGCGGCCCCGTCATCGGCCATGCGGGCGAGGTCGCGATCGTGCTGCCGAACCTCAGCCTTGTCGCGGCGGCGGTGGTCGTGGCGGTGTGGGTCGTGCTCGAACAGACGGCCTATGGCCGGCGGCTGGCGGCGATCGGCGGCAACCGCGAGGCGGCGCGCCTTGCCGGCGTTCCCGTGGTGGGGCTGCGGCTGTCGGCCTTCGCCTTTACCGGCGTCGGCGCCGCGATCGCGGGCCTCATGTATGCCAGCCGCGTCGCCTCGGCCAATCCCACGCAGGGCGACGGCCTGATGCTGTCGGCCATCGCGGCGGTGTTTCTGGGCATGACGCTGACGCGCAACGGGCAGCCGCGGGTGCTCGCGACGCTCGCGGGGGTGGTGACGCTCGGGGTGCTCGACAACGGGCTGACGCAGATGCGGGTGGACAGCTATGTCCGCGAGGTGCTGGTGGGCGCGATCATCCTCGCCGCCGTGGGGCTGAGCGCGCTCGGCCGTCGCGGGTTCGCGCTGCGGCGGCGGGCGGAGGGGCGGGAGGGGGCGGCCAGCTGACCGCGAAGGTTGCGACGATCACGGCCTTTCGGGCGAGCACATGCGCGCGCAGGAGCGCGCCGAGCCCCGGCCCGTCGCGCGCCTGAAGGAAGGCGACCATCCGCTCGTGATCGGCGATCGAGAGGACCCGCTCCGCCTCGTTCCTGCGCGCCACATAGCGCGCCCGCTGCACCCGGCCCGAGAGGCTATTGTAGACGGCCGCCAGCGTCGCGTTGCCCGCGGCCGCCACGATCCCTTCGTGGATGGCCCGGTTCCGGTCGAGATAGCCCGCGACATCGCCCGCCTCATGGGCGCACACCATCGCCTCGTGCAGGGCGCGGATCGTGCCGAGCGCCCCGGGGGCGATGCGCTGGCAGGCAAGTTCCCCGGCGGTCGCCTCGAGCCCGGCGATGACCTCGAGCATCTCCTCGATCTCGGCCTCGGCGATGACGACGACGCGCGCGCCGCGGTTGGGCAAGAGTTCGAGCAATCCCTCGGTCGCGAGGATCTTGATCGCCTCGCGAAGCGGGGTGCGCGAGATGCCGAAGCGGTCCGCCAGCGCGCCCTCGTGGATCCGCTCGCCCGGTTTCAGCTCGCCCGACTGGATCAGGCTGCGGATGGCGCGCGCAACGTCGTCGTGCAGATAGCTGCGCTGGATCGGCCGGATGGCGGGGGGGTGCTCGGTCATCGTGCCACCTGTGCCGGGGCCTGCCCGCCGCGCCCGAGCGCCGCCTCGAGCACCACGGCCACATGCAGGGCGTGCCGGCCCGTGCCGTCGTCGATCTGCTTGCGGCACGAGGTGCCGTCCGCGACGATGAGGTCGTCATCGCCGGCCGCGCGCACCGCGGGCAGGAGCGCGAGTTCGCCCATGGCGCGGCTGGCGTTCAGGGTTTCGGCCTGATGGCCGAAGGCGCCGGCCATGCCGCAGCAGGCGCTCTCGATCACCCGCACCTTGAGGCCCGGCAAGCGCGACAGGAGCGCGGGCACCGGCGCGAAGGCCCCGAGCGCCTTCTGGTGGCAGTGCCCGTGGACATGGGCGATGCGCCCGCCCTGATCGGCAAGGGGCAGGGCGACGCGCCCCGCCTCGAGATCGGCCGCCAGAACCTCTTCGAAGAGGAAGCTCGCCCGGCCGAGTTGCGCGGCCTCCGCGCCGAGCCCGAGCGCCTGCATCTCGTCGCGGAAGGTCAGCAGGCACGAGGGCTCGAGCCCGACGACGCGCGCGCCGCGCGCGACCAGCGGGCCGAGCGCCGCGATCGTGCGGCGCGCCTCGGTGCGCGCCTCCTCCACCAGACCGGCCGCTAGGAAGGTCCGACCGCAGCAGAGCGGCCGGCCCGCGACCGGCGCGCGGTGCAGCCGATAGCCCGCCGCCCCCAGCACGCGCGCCGCCGCGTCAAGGTTGCCGGGCTCGAAATGGCGGTTGAAGGTGTCGGCAAAGAGGATGAGGTCGCGCCCGTCGCCCGCCACATCCTCGGGCCGGGCGGGGGGCCCGTCCTCGGCCCAGGGCGCGCGCCAGACGGGCAGGGCGCGACCCGCCGCAAGGCCCGTGATCCGTTCCGACAGCGCCGCGAGCCCCGGCACGCGGTCGCGCAGGTTCACAAGCCACCGCAGCCGCGCCGCGATGGGCGCATAGCGCGGCAGAAAGGCCACCAGACGCTCGCGCAGGGGCAGGCCGTGGCGGGCGTGGTAATGGTGCAGGAACTCGGTCTTCATCCGCGCCATGTCGACGCCCGTCGGGCATTCGTGCCGGCACGCCTTGCAGCCCACGCAGAGCGACATCGCGCCCTTCATCCCGGCCGAGGTGAAGGCGTCGGGGCCGAGCTGGCCCGACAGCGCGAGCCGCAGCGCATTGGCCCGACCGCGCGTCAGATGCGCCTCGTCGCCCGTCGCGCGATAGCTCGGGCACATGCCCCCGCCCACCAGCTTGCGGCAGGTGCCGTTGTTGTTGCACATCTCGACCGCGCCCGGAAAGCCGCCGCGCTCGGCCCAGTCGAGCGCCTCGGGCCCGGGCAGGCGCGCCGCGTAACCGGGGGCGAAGCGCATCAGGCTGCGGTCGTCCATGCGGTAGGGGCGCACGATCTTGCCGGGGTTGAGCATCCCGCCCGGGTCGAAGGCGTCCTTGACCGCCTCGAAGGCCCGCACGAGGCGCGGTCCGAACATCGCCTCGTGGAACTCCGAGCGCGAGATGCCGTCGCCATGCTCGCCCGAATGCGAGCCCTTGAAGCGGCGCACGAGGTCGCAGGCCTCTTCGGCGATGGCGCGCATGGCGGCCACGCCGCCCGCCTCCTTCATGTTGAGGATCGGGCGCACATGCAGGCAGCCGACCGAGGCGTGCGCATACCACGTCCCCCGCGTGCCGTGGCGCGCGAACAGATCGGTGATCGCGTCGGTATAGTCGGCCAGATGCTCGAGCGGGACGGCGCAATCCTCGATGAAGCTCACGGGCTTGGCGTCGCCCGTGGCCGACATCATGATGTTGAGGCACGCCTCGCGCATGTCCCAGACCTCGCGCTGGAGGGCGGGGGGAAGGATCTCGACCACGCAACCCGCGAAGCCGTGATCGGCCATGCACTGATCCAGGCGGTGCAGATTGGCACGTAGTGCGCCCTCGTCGGGGCCCGCGAATTCGACCAGCAGCAGGCAATCGGGCCGCCCGCGCGTGATGCGCCCGAGCGTGGCCGAGAACATCGCGATATCGGCCCCGAGCGTCAGCACGTTGTTGTCGACAAGCTCGACCGCCGTCGGCCCGAGGGCCACCAGATGGCGCGTCGTCTCCATCGCGGCGCGAAAGCTCGGGAAATGGCACACCCCCATCACCCGATGCGCCGGCAGCCGCGCGAGCCTGAGGTCGATCCCGGTCGTGATCGCGAGCGTCCCCTCCGAGCCCACCAGCAGATGCGCGGGGTTCGGGCGCGGCACGATCATGCTGTCGAGGTTGTAGCCCCCCACCCGCCGCTGCACCCTGGGAAAGCGCGCCGCGATCTCGGCCCGCTCGGCCTCGGCCAGCGCGAGCATCCGGCCGATGAGCGGCCCGGACGCCACCTCGGGCCCCGCCCCCGGCCCGAAGCAAAGCGCGCCGCCGTCGGCCGCAAGCGCGCGGATCGCGTGGACGTTGTCGACCATCTTGCCATAGGCCAGCGAGCGCGCGCCGCAGGAATTGTTGCCCGCCATCCCCCCGATGGTGCAGCGGCTCGCGGTCGAGGGTTCGACCGGAAAGAACAGGCCCTGCGCGCGCGCCTTGGCGTTGACCCGCTCGAGCACCGCGCCGGGCGCCACCGCGACGCGCAGCGCCTCCGGGTCGATCTCGCCGATCGCGTTGAAATGGCGGCTGAAATCGAGGATCAGCCCCGCCCCGATCGGCTGCCCGTTCTGCGAGGTGCCGCCCCCCCGCGCGATCACCGGCACGCCCTCTTCGCGCGCGACCGCCAGCGCCGCCGCCACATCGTCGGCATCGCGCGGGAACGCCACCGCGAGCGGCATGATCTGATAGATCGAGGCATCCGTCGCATAGCGCCCGCGCGTGAACGGATCGGCGGCCGCCCCGCCGCGCGTCTCGCGCGCGAGGCGCCGCGCCAGGTCCTGCGCGGCCCTGTCATCGGGGTCGTTCGGGCGTACTCTGGCGCCGGTCGCCCGATTGTGCATGGCCGTCAAGTGGTTCCGCCCTGGAAATTGGTCGGTGCCAGCATCAAGTGCCTGCCATCAAGATGCAATACCCATCCCGCGCCGCCGGACAGGATCCGATGGTCAGGCGGGATCGGCCAGCCATGACGGCGGCGGGCCCGACGGGCGCCGGGTCAGCCCTGCAACAGGATGACCGGGAAGGCGTCCCACGCGGTCGCGCCGATCTCGAGACGCGCAGAGCGGCCTTCGGGTGTTTCAAATTCTATTTCCAGGGCCGGCGCGACGGTTTCCGCCACCAGGGTGTCGACGGTCACGAGCCGGACCGCCTCGCCCGGCCTTACATCGCGATAGCGCCATTCAAAGGGGCCGGACAGCGGCTCGGCCACGGCCGTGCGCACGCGCGAGAGCGGCCGCTGATACCCGTGCTGCAACCAGATGTCGGCGAGCCACGGCACCTCGGGCCGATCGAGCTGGAACAGCCACAGAGTTGCGCCCGGCGTGCCGCGACAGGTCTGCGACGGCCCGCCAAAATCGCGCTGGACGCCGCGCTCGGTCGTGTCCCACGACGGGCGCATGCGCGCCGGCTCGACAACCATCACGCGGCGGGGATAGAATTGATCATCGGCGGGCATGGGCAACCGCCCGGGGTCGCGTGCGACCGAACGAATCAACTCCAGCGAACCGAAAATCGAAGGTTTCAAGGGCAAGACGGCAACTCCATAAAATTTGAATAATAAATTATATTGATGATTCGTCAAAGGATTTCCCGACTCCATCCAGCGACTCAATCAACACGCGACCAGACTCTTTCCGGCAAAAGCGTTAATCTTTGGTTATTCGTTCATCTCGACGCGATCGTTACACGCCATGAGCGAAAAAAATGACATGTCGCTGCCGCGCACCACCTCCGCGGTCGCGCGCGTCCGAATAGACCACCTTGGGTTGCAGCAGGGCCCGGCCGGTGACCAGTGCCGGCCGGGCCTTCGATCAGAAGGACACGCCGACCCTGACGCCCAGCCCGATCGCGGAATTGCCGCTGAAGGTGCCCTGAAAGCCGCCGCCGCCGCTCGAGGTTGCATTGCCGATCGCGACATAGCGCAGCCCGCCCGAGATCTCGACCGCCTCCATCCGATAGGACGCGCCGAGCGCAAGGCTCGTGTAGCCGTCGGTCGGCGCGAGGTTGCCCGTCACGCCGCCCTTCTTGTCCTCGTAGGAGACGCTCGCGGAAACCGCGAGGCTCTCGCTGATCCGCCGCCCCAGCCCGACCGAGAGGGTGTAGACATCGCTGTCGTAATCCTGCAGCGCGCCGCGGCCGAGGGTGTTCGTGTAGTGGTTGGGCGCGATGCGCGTCGAGGTCCAGTCGGCCCAGCGCACCCCGGCGGTGAGCAGCGTCGAGGGGTTGATCCCGGTCTGGAAGTCGAGGTTGACGGCCTGCGGCATCCGGACCCGCGTCGTCGAGGCCACGCTCGCCCCGCCCGTCGCGATCGAGCTCTCGGTCGTGGCGAAATCATGGTCGACCGCCGAGTGATAGGTCACCGACGCCCGCAGCGCGATGTCGGGGATCTCGTAGGCCGCGCCGAGGACAAAACCGTAGGACTGGTTCTCGGCCCCCGCCCCGGTGTAGTTGAGCAGCCCCCCGCCCGGGATCGCGACGGTCATCAACGCCGATTGTGCCTTGATGCCGCCGTGCACGCTCAACCCGTCGTCGAGCCGGTAGCGGCCAAGCGCGGTGATCGCCGAGGATGAGACCGAGGCGCGCGTGTTGACAAGGCCCGCGAATGTCCCGTCCGCCGGATAGGCGACATCCGCCCCGAACGGCTGGTCCACGATCACCGCGAGCGCCACCGCCTCGTTGATCTGCGCGCGCAGGCTGAAGCTCGTGGCGGTGTAACTCGGGGCCACGTCGCCCGACGAAAGCGCACCGCCGGCATAGGTGCCCTTGACGGTCGAATCGAGCTGCCCGAGGCTCGCCTCGAACTGGTTTCCCTCCTTGAAGATGATCCCTACCCCCTGACCGGAGCGGTCGAGCCCGCCAGCGCCGGCCGATGTCGCGGCCAGCGCCGCAACCACGCCTGCGATGATTGCATGTTTCATCCGTTCGTCCCCCGCTGAATTGACGTCGCCTGACATGATTGGGCGGAGTCCGATGAACTAGCAACATAAAACTCAGGAAATCCCGCCTCGGACAAGAGCGCCCTTCCCCTCGGCCGCCGCCCGTTCTAGCTAGGGCCGTCAAGGTGCGGGAGGACAGCGTGGCGATCGAGCACATGAAGCGCGGCAAGCCGGATGCGGAGCGGGCCGAGGATGATGCGCGGGTGCGGTCGTCGGTGGAGGGGATCCTCGCCGACATCGAGACGCGGGGCGATGCGGCGGTGCGCGCGCTGGCGCTGAAGTTCGACGGCTACGCGCCGCCATCGTTCCGGCTTGGCCCGTCCGAGATCGCTGCGGCGATGCAGAAGGTTTCGGCGCGCGACATGGAGGACATCCGCTTCGCGCAGGCGCAGATCCGCCGTTTCGCCGAGGCGCAGCGCGCCTCGATGCGCGACATCGAGATCGAGACCGAGCCAGGCGTGATCCTCGGCCACCGCAACATTCCCGTCCGCTCGGTCGGCTGCTATGTGCCGGGCGGCAAGTTCCCCATGGTGGCGAGCGCGCACATGTCGGTGCTGACGGCCTCGGTGGCGGGCGTGCCGCGCATCGTGGCCTCGGCCCCGCCGGTCAGGGGCGAGCCGCATCCGGCCATCGTGGCGGCGATGCATCTGGGCGGCGCACACGAGATCTATGTGCTGGGCGGCATCCAGGCGGTGGGGGCGATGGCGCTCGGGACCGAGACGATCGAGCCCGTCCACATGCTGGTAGGCCCCGGCAATGCCTTCGTGGCCGAGGCCAAGCGCCAGCTCTATGGCCGCGTCGGCATCGACCTCTTCGCCGGCCCGACCGAGACGATGGTGATCGCGGACGAGACGGTCGATGCCGAGCTCTGCGCGACCGACCTGCTGGGCCAGGCCGAGCACGGCTACAACTCGCCCGCCTGCCTCATAACCAACTCGCGCCGCCTCGCGCTCGCGACGCTGTCCGAGATCGACCGGCTGCTCGCGATCCTGCCCACGGCCGAGACGGCATCGGCGAGTTGGCGCGACTATGGCGAGGTGATCGTGTGCGACACGCACGAGGAGATGCTCGCCGTCGCCAACGAGATGGCGTTTGAGCATGTCCAGGTCATGACCGACCGCGACGCGTGGTATCTTGAGCAGATGCACAGCTATGGCGCGCTCTTCCTCGGGCCGCGCACCAATGTCGCGAACGGCGACAAGGTCATCGGCACCAACCACACCCTGCCCACGCGCAAGGCCGGCCGCTATACCGGCGGGCTCTGGGTCGGCAAGTTCCTCAAGACCCACAGCTATCAGCGCATCGACACCGACGCCGCCGCCGCCCGCATCGGCGCCTACGGCTCGCGCCTGTGCATCCTCGAGGGCTTCGTCGGCCACGCCGAAC
>CAYYJB010000061.1:0-13729 GCA_964472135.1 uncultured Gemmobacter sp. | reverse complement strand
CGAAGCGATCCAATCGGACAGCACGATTGCGCCAAACTGAGCCGCCGAGCAGCCGAATGATACATTCCCGAGATCATGATGTGCGGGCACCTTGGTGCGCTGTTTGTAGCAGCGTTACAGGGCGGTTTCGAGCATGGAGCGCTGGACGCCCGGTTGGCACCTTCCGGCTTGAATACGCCCTACTTTACCGGCTGCGCGATACCCAGCGCCCATCATCGACGTTCCAGTGCGCCCACACCGGCCCGCTTTCGGGCAGTCCGCCGAACTCTTGGTGGCGACCGACGCTTTTGAGCACCTGCCCCTGCCAGTGAAGAACGCAGGTGCCCATGGCCCCCGCAAAGATGCGCTGGATCAGATCGGCCCGGATGCGGATGCCGGTTCCGGGATCAGTCACAGAAAGGACCATGTGTTCGGGCCGCACCGACAAAAGATCGCCCGGAGAGGCCGGCGCCCTGCCGATCACCGTCCCGTCACGCAGGCAATGACCGCCACCGCAGGGACTGACATCGAACAGGTTCGCCTCACCCAGAAATCGCGCGGTGAAGGCGTCGCCCGGATTGTCGTACACATCCTGCGGGGGACCGTGGCGGACAAGCCGACCGTCCTTCAGAATGCCGATCCGGTCGGAGAGAGTCAGCGCTTCTTCCTGGTCGTGAGTGACGAAGATCGTGGTGATCCCGACCTCGCGCTGGATGCGCTTGAGTTCGATCTGCATGTCTACGCGCAAGGACTTGTCCAGAGCCGACAGCGGTTCATCCAGCAACAGGACGCGGGGTTTCGTCACGATTGCCCGCGCCATGGCCACACGCTGCCGTTGCCCCCCCGAAAGCTCATGCGGCTTGCGCTGGCCAAGTGCGCCAAGCTGAACCAGGTCCAGCGCCTCGGCCACGCGGCGCTTCTGCTCGGCTGCTGGAACCTTGCGGACGGCAAGGCCGAAGGCGATGTTGTCGGCCACCGTCATGTTCGGAAACAGCGCGTAGTTCTGGAACACCATCCCGATCTCGCGCGCCTCGACGGGCATCGCCTCGACCGGGTCGCCGTCAAAGAACACGCGACCCCGGTCAGGGGTCACGAAGCCCGCGATGGCGCGCAGCAGCGTGGTCTTGCCGCTGCCAGACGGGCCGAGAAGGCCGAAGAAACTCCCCTCGGGGAAAGTCAGCGACACGTCGTCCAGCGCCGTCGCGCCAGCGAAACTCTTGCAAAGCCCCTCGACGCGGACTTCCGTCATCGTTCCCCTCCGAAATTCGAGAAGCGGGCCGCAATCAGCATGATCGCCATCGACAGGACGATGATGATGGTCGAGATCGCATTGATTTCCGGAGTAAATCCCTTGCGGATCGCCGAGTAGATCAGGACCGGCAGCGTCGTGTCGCCGGGTTCGGACAGGAAGTAGGACACAACGAACTGATCGAAGCTGACGGCAAAGGCAAACAGCGCGCCCGCCACGATACCGGGCGCGATCCACGGAAGGGTAACGGCCCGCGTCACCGTCCACGGCCGTGCGCCAAGCGACCGCGCGGCTTCCTCCAGCGTCCGGTCGAAGGTCGCGAGCCGCGCGTTAACGACAACGATCACATAAGGCAACGCCAGCGCGACATGGCCGAGGATCACCGAAGGCGTGCCCCGGCCAAGACCCACGCCGAAGAAGAAGATTAGCATGGCGGTGCCGGTGATCAGCCAAGGAATGGCAATGGGCGGAAACAGCAGTACCTGCAGCACCCGTTTGCCCGGAAAATCATACCGCCACAGCGCGATCGAGGCGGCGGTGCCGAGACACGTGGCGATCACCGTCACCACCAGCGCGATCCACACCGACCGCCAGGCCGAATGCAGGATGGCCTCGTTCTGCCAGAGGCGTTCGTACCAGACGGTCGAGAACTGCACCGGCAACTGGTAGAACTCGGACGCGTTGAACGACATCAGCGCCATCACCCCGATGGGCGCATAGAGGAAGATCAGGATCAGGCCGACGTAAACCCTGCCCAGAAGACCATAGCGCGTCATGGCCCGGCCTTTCTCAGAACCGGGCTCGCTAGGGCCAGGATCACCAGAACCACCGCAAGCAGGATGAACGACAGTGCCGCGCCAAGCGGCCAGTTGAAGACGGCGACGAACTGATCCTCGATCACCGTGCCGTAGTAGGTGCCGACCCGTCCGCCCAGCAGTCGCGGCTCCATGAAGGACCCCACCACCGGCACGAAGATAAGGACGGCCCCCGCGATCAGCCCCGGAGTGGCCAGCGGCAGTACGATGCGAAAAAGGATGGTCCGCTTCTTCGCGCCCAGTGACTGGGCCGCCTCGAACAGACTGTCGTCGATGGCCTGCAGCGCCAGATAGGCGGTCAGGATGACGTAAGGCAGGTAGGAGTGGACCAGACCGATGACCACCGCCGTCTGGGTGTAGGCAAGGTCAAGCCGCACGTCGCCGGGCAGAAACGCGCTTGCCATTCGGTCAAGCACGCCATTACCGCGAAACACGATGGCCCATGAAAACACCCGCACCAGCGAGTTCGACCAGAAGGGCAGGATGACCAGCAGAAACAGCGCCTCGCGCGAGCGGCCCCGGATCATCTTGGCCAGGACCCAGGCGCAGGGAAACCCGATCAGCACGCACAGCACCGTGACGATCAGTGCAAGCTGTACCGATTTCCACAGAAGCGCCGCATAGGTCGGCGTTTCGAAGAAGGCGCGGTAGTTGGCCAGCGTGAGGTGCCATACGCGGTCGCCGAAGGGCACGTCGCTAAGGAAGCTGAAGAACACCATGGCTGACAGCGGCAGGAAAACCGCCACCGTCAGCCACAGATAGGCCGGGGACAACATCACCAGCGCCTGCAGGCGAACCGATCTCGCTTGTGATGCGCTCACGTCGCGGTCCCCTTGGCGGGCGCGGTTACTGCGCCGCCTTCAGCGCCTGCCAGATCTCCAGATACTCGGCGCGCTTTTCATCCGACACCGGCTTCATGAACTGAACCTTGGCAACGACCGCCGGATCGCCCAGCACCTTGCGGTTGAAGCTGGTCTCGGGCAGCGCCGCGGCCGCAACTGCGTTCGACGTGGCCGGCGCCCCTTCGGCATCCCATTTCACATAGAAGGCCGGGTCGATCATCCAGTTCAGGAAGGCATAGGCCGCGTCCTGCTTGGTCGAGCTCGTCGGGATCGACAGCCCATCCAGCCAGCCGATGGCGCCTTCCTCAGGCACGACAAACGTGATCGGCAGACCCTTCGAGATCGAGCGCGAGGCCGAGCCCGACCAGTAGGTCGCCACGGCAAAATCGCCCGCCGCCATTGACTGGTTCCAGTCGTTCTCGGACGACCAGTACGTCTTGATCTGCGGCATCAGCTCGGTCAGCTTGGCTTTCACCGCATCCAGATCGGTGATGTTGTTCATGTCTTGGCCCAGCGCCATGGCGGTGAACTGCACCGCCTCAAGCCCGTCATCCCGGATCGAGACACGGCCCTTGTAGGCCGGATCCCACAGGACCGAAAGCGAGGTCGGCGCTTCAGGGAAGTCCGCGTTGTTCACCGCGATCGAGGTCAGGCCCCAGGTCCAGGGCATGCCGTGCAGCGCCCCGCCGGGGTTGAGGTCGGGGTTGGCGGCCAGATCGGGCGCGACATCCTTGAAGTTCGGGATCTTCGAGGTGTCGAGCGGCGCGATCAGTCCCTCGGCCTGCGCCTGCCCGGTGAAGGCCGAGTTGATCAGCACCACGTCATAGGCGCCCGGATTGGTGCGCAGCTTGGTCAGCATCTCCTGTTCCGAGGTGAAGTATTCATGGACCACCGTATGGCCCGTTGCCTCGGTAAAGGCCGCAACCGCCCATTCGGCGTCGGTGCCATAGCCCTGCCAATTCAGGACGCGGATTTCATCGGCAAGGAGGCCAGTGGCGCTCAGCGTCAGGGCCGTCGCAAGAAGCAGCTTCTTCATCGGTCAGTTCCTCCGTTGGACAAAGTTGTTTTGCGGTTCCGCCAGCGCGGTCAGAACCGTTTCGCGCGTCGGGGCCGTGGACGGCCCTTCTTGTGTGGTGGAAAGGGCGGCGGCCACATTGGCGATGCGCGCCGCGTGGGCGGGTGGCTCACCTGCGGCACAGGCGGCGATGAAGGCTCCGATATGCGTGTCTCCCGCGCCATTGGTGTCGATGGCCGTGACAGGATGGGCAGGCACATGCAGCACCCCACGGCCCCGCTGCGCCAGATGGCAGCCGCGTGCCCCGTCGCGGACCAGTGCGCCGCCGTGGGGCGGGCGATCCTGCGCCAGTGTCTCGGCGGCCCGCGCCGGGTCCGTCTCGCCCGTCAGGACGCGCGCCTCGGCGGCATTGGCGCTGATCCACAGCGCGGTCCGGCAGGCGGTGGCAAGGATCGGCGCGGGGATCGTGCTGATGATGGGTGAGGGGTCCAAGACAAGCTGCAACCCCTGCGCCTGATCGAGCCAGCGCGCGAGCGCCTCGCGGCTGTTGCGGTAGGACAGGGCATAGCCTGACAGAAGCAGCCAGTCGCCGGGCACCTTTGGCACAAGCGAAAGGTCCGCGTCCCCGGTCCATCCATCCGCCCCTTCGGCAGCGATGAAGGTGCGCTCTCCGTCGTTGTCGACCAATGTTGTGCAACAGCCCTGATCCAAACCTGCCAGCGGCGGGCGCAGAATGCCGATCCCTTCGGCCCGCATCGCCCTTGCGGCGATATCGGCAAAGGGACCGCTGCCCAGACCCCCGGCATAGACCACATCCATGCCAAAACGCCGGGCCGCCACCATGGCGTTGAACCCCCCGCCCGCAGCCATCGAGGACCCGAGCACCCGCGCCTCCTGTCCAGCCATCGGGACCGCCTCGACCCGGTAGATGTGATCGACGATCACGCCCGAAAGCTGGATCAACCTGCCGCTCACGTGACCACCCGCTCGGCCTGCGCCGCAGCTCTGAGATCCAGAAGGCCGGCAATCACCGGCTCCAGGTCCAGGCTGTTGGCCCGGAGTACCTGTTCCACCTTGTCCTTCGGAAAGGCTTCGATCCCGGCGCATGCCCCGGCCATGGCCGTGGCGATCGCGCCGATGGTGTCGGTGTCGTCTCCGATGTTTGCCGCAATCAGCGCGGTGGCCCAGGGGTCGCCCTTGGCCAGCCGCACAACCCCGAAAGCGGCAGCGACCGAGGCGCGGCTGGCCACCGACGTGCCGATCTCGCGCGCGAGTTCCTCTTCCCCGGCCCGCGCGGCCAGATCGAGCGCAAACGCGATGCATCCCGCCACGTCACGCTCACCCACTGGCGCCCCCATCCGGTTGCCGGCGCTTGCGGCGTCCAGTGCCAGCGGCAGGGCCTCGTCAAACCGTGCGCCCGCAAGACCCTGACTGATGACCATCGCCACGGCAGCTGCGGCAGCTATCGCTTCGCCGGTCGCGTGGGTCACCTGACAGGCTGCCGCAACCCGCTGCAGCATCTGTGGTAAGTCGGGCGGCGTGCAGATGCCCACGGGGACAATCCGCATCGCCGCGCCATTGGTGGTGCCCGTCTTGCCCGTCTCGGAGGGCGGAACCCCGGCCAAGAGCGCCTTGAGCGCGGCTTTCGACGAAGGCCCCAGCAGATCGCGCGAACCCCGCGCGGCAACATCGGCCTCCCATCGCAGCAGCGCCTGCGCCCACAGGCCCGCGTCCACCTTTCCCTTCCCGAGGATCAGCAGGTCCGCCAGCAGCAGGGTCTGTTCCGTGTCATCCGTCACCTGCGCCGCCCGCAACCCGTGCGAGACGGGATGGTCATCGATAGGTGCGAGGAAATCCGCAATCCGTCCGTAGGAAGAGAAAATTTCTTCCCGATCAAACGTTTGCGAAGGCATGCCCAGTGCATCGCCGACCGCGACACCAACAAGCGCCCCCCAGGCCCTGCTGGTCAGCCGCGCCTCGCCCATCAGAACGACATCCGCAGGCCAAAGCGCAACGGGTCAAGCAGGCTGTCCACATACTCCAGCACGGAACCGTCAGTCGTCCGCGTCAGGCGTTGCAGACGCAATACCGGTTCGCCGGCCTTGCGACCCATGACGGCGGCATCAACCGCCACGAGTGCCGGGACGACGCTGGCGATTTCCTCGCCACTAGCCGCGACAAGCCCGACTTCGTTCAGGCTGCGGGACAGGGACCCGCCGACCAGACCGTCCCGCAGCCAAGCTGCGAAGGCGTCCCGCCATGGCAGACGGCTGCGTTCCAGCGAGATGCCCACGTTTTCGCGTTTGCAGAAGCGCAGGCGGTCGATGCAGAGATAGTCACCCGTCTCGCCTAGAAACGCATCCGCCTTGCCGCAGTTTGCCCGGCGGATGTCCAGAACGCGCGTTTCGACATGACCTTCGCTGTCGCTCAGGGCGACAGTCCAGCCAAGCGCGCTGTCGATCGTGGCTCCATCGTAGGTGACGAAGGAACCGATCCCGGTGCGCGTCCGGATCAGCCCGCGCCGCGACAGGATGTCGAGGCCCCGCCGCACCGTGTTCCGGCTGACGGCAAAGCGCAGCATCAGATTGCCTTCGCTTTCGAGTTGGTCGCCATGCGCGAAGCGGCCCTGACGGATTTCGCGCTCAAGCGCTTCCGCGACCCGTTCCGACTTCGCAAGTCCTACGCGGCCAGCCATCCTGCGCTCCAGATACCTGTTCCTACATGTTCCTTTTAGGGCGCCCCGAATGTCAAGCAGATTCGCGCGGTTCCAATCAGAAGAGCTACGTCGGTTTCACTTTGCGCGACCCAGTTGTTGGTCGCGCCGAGGTGCTGTCTGCCCTCCCTCCCGGCGGCGAAAGGGCCAGTGATGGTTCATCACGTGCCGCGATACCTGGCGCTGGGCGTTGTTGCATTAACCCGGCCTGAGGCGTGACGTCCGGGCGGGATCTCGGGCAGGTTGGCGGCGGCAAGGGCGACGTGGTCGGCGTGTCCCGCTGCCTCGAGAAGGCGCCGCCCCTGGCGGAGGCTGCGATAGCGCCCGCGCCAGCCCCGCGCGAGGTCGCGGCCGGTGACGATCTTGACCCACCCCGCCGCGAAGAGCGCGCAGTCGTGGCGCCCCGGCCGGAACGGGCGCGCGCCCGCCGCTGCGGCATGGGCGATGAGCCAGGAAAGCCGGTCCATCAGGCGCGCTCCCGCTTCTCGCCCCACCAGACCTCGACCTCACCCGCGATGTCGCTGTAGCTGCGGAACGCGTCGCCCGCATTCCGTCGGCGCATCTCGGCGTCAGAGCGCGTCAAGGCCAGCGCCCGGGTCAGCCCCCGCGCGGCGCTCGCGAGCGTGACCGTGGCGTCGCCCGTGCCCCCGACCTCGGGCGTCCGGATCTGCACCGCGTCGATCCAGCCGCGAAACACCCGGATCGGCTCGGCGATCGGCTGGCCTGTCTCGAGCGACAGCAGCGCGCGGTGTACCTCGGCAGGCGCCAGTCGCGCGTCATGGCCTCGAAGGAGCTGCGCGACCTCGGGCGTGAGCGGGCTCAGCGCAATTTGCAGCATCCGAACCTCGAGCCCGATGCCGGCCCGGATCGGTTCTACCGGAGGGGATGGGTCTGGCGCCCAACCCTCTCTGCCCTCCAAGCCATTGGTTTAATTGAATCGCCGATGGTTTGGCTCGTCATTCGGTTCATACGCGACCGGCAGCGAAACACGCCCGCAGCGTCGCGGTGGACTGCATCGGTGTAGCAGTGGGGGGCCGACCAGGCGCCCATCCCGGGGTCGACGACGGCCATCTGCGACCATACGCGTTTCTGGCCTTCCCTGAGAGGGGTGCCAAAATGTAAGCGGGTGCCATCACCTTGGCATGGCGGCATTTTTTTAAGTGCCGTGGCGGAGCCCGGCAAGATGAAATCGACCCTCTCCCTGCTTCTGGTCTTCCTCAACCACTTCTTCATGCCGCGCCACAACGCGCAACTGAGGCTGCTGAAGGCCCAGATCGCGATCCTGCGGGCCCGCATCCCGACGCAGAGGATCATCCTCTCGCCCGCCGAGAAAGCCGAACTCCTGCGCATCGGGGCCGAGTGCGGGCATGAGATCGACGGGCTTCTGGAGGTGGCGAGGCCCGCGACCTACCGGCGCTGGCTCGCCTAGCCGCGCACAGCTCGACTACATCCTGCGGGCCTGGGTGCGCCATTGCAGCACCGAACGCCCGCATCGTTCGCGGGAAATCGTGAACAACGTGCTGCAGATCGACTTCCGGCCCACCCGCGACGGCCTGATCCGCCGCCGGCGCCAGCTTGGCGGCATCATCACATCCTACCGGGGGGGCGTTGCGCCCCCCAGTCACTCCGCCGCCTCGAGCGGGCGCGGCTTAGCCCCGACGACGGGCGGCATCACGCGCGATTCGAGAGTGGCGAGGCGCGCGGCGACCTCCTCGGCGGTGATCGCCTCTGGCTCCTCGTCGCGCGGTCCGACGAAGCGCCCGAAGACCCGCGCGAGCAGCGCCGAGAGGTCGTCCATGATCAGGAAGAAGGCCGGCACGACGACGAGCGAGAGCACCGTCGAAACGATGATCCCCCCGATCACGGCGGTGGCCATCGGCGCGCGGAATGATCCCCCCTCGCCCACCCCGAGCGCCGAGGGCAGCATGCCCGCCGACATCGCGATCGAGGTCATGATGATCGGCCGCGCGCGCTTGTGACCTGCCTCGATGATCGCCGTGTAGCGGTCCATGCCCTTGGCCCGCATCTCGATCGCGAAATCGACGAGCAGGATCGCGTTCTTCGTCACGATCCCCATGAGCATGAGGATGCCGATCAGCACCGGCATCGACACCGCGCTCCCGGTCAGGATGAGCGCGGCCGCGACCCCGCCGATCGCGAGCGGGAGCGAGAACAGGATGGTGAAGGGCTGGATCACCGACCCGAAGAGCAGGATGAGCACCGTCAGCACGAGCAGGAGGCCAAGCACCATCGAATTGGCGAAGCTCGCGAAAAGCTCCTCCTGGATCTCGGCATCGCCCGATTCGGCCACGCGGACCGTGGGCGGCAGTTGCACCGAGCTGACGATTTCCTCGAAGCGCGCCGTCGCCTCGCCGAGCGCGACGCCCACGGGCAGGTTGGCGCCGATCGTGGCGCGGCGTTCGCGGTTCAGACGGTCGACCACCGCGGGGCCCTCGGCGATCGTGATGTCGGCAACCGCCGACAGGGGCACCACTGCGCCGGTTGTGGTGGTGAGCTTCAGCGCCCCGATGCGGCTGAGGTCGGACCGGCTCGAGTCATCGAGCCGGACGCGGACGGGGATGAGGCGGTTGTCGATGGCAAGCTTGGCGAGCGCAGCGTCGATGTCGCCGATCGTTGCCACGCGCACGGTCTCGGCGATCTGGGCGGTGGTGACGCCAAGGCGCGCGGCCTCGGCCGTCCGCGGGGTGATCTGAATCTCGGGGCGCGGGAGCGCGCCTTCGGACGCGACGTTGGCGAGCAGCGGATCGCCCGAGAGCGCCTCTTCGAGTTGCGCCACCGCCCGGTTCAGGTCGGCTTCGCTGCTCGAGAGGATCGAATACGAGATGTCGCGCGCACCGCGGTCGTTGAGCTTGAAGGCGCGCACATCGGGAACGCGCGCGAGACGCTCGAAGATCTGCGCCTCGATCACGTTTTGCGGGACCGTGCGGCCGGTGTTCGTGACATCAGGCACGAGCGGGCCAAGGATCGGAACCGCGTTCACCACCTTGGAAAGCTTGAGCAGGATCGAGTGGTCGAGCCGGTCGAGCATGACCGTCATCGACGCGCGGCGGATGTCGCGATCGCCCGTCGGCGATGACCCGCCCGTGACGAGGATCTTGTCGATCCCCTCGATATCGCTGATCGCAGCCGCCATGGCGCGCGTCGTGGCGTCGGTCTCATCGAGGGTCGAACCCGGCGGAAGCTCGACCGAGATCGGGATCCGGCTCACGTCCTCGGGGGGCAGGAAGCTGCCGGGAATGCGCGCCATGAACACGACCGAGACGTAGACGACGGCAATCGCGGCCACGAGCGTGATGTAGCGCGCGGCGATCGGCCCGAGACGGCCCGCGGTCGTCATCTTCACGAAGCGCAGGTAGCCGCGCATCATCGGCCCTTCGCCCTCGTGCTCCTCCATCGCGTCCTTCGAGCGCATGAGATAGGCCGCCATCATCGGCGTGATGAGACGCGCGACCAACAGCGAGAAGAGCACCGCAATCGCGACCGTGAGGCCGAACTGGCGGAAATATTGCCCGGGAATTCCGGGCATGAACGACACTGGCACGAAAACCGCGACGATCGTCATGCTGGTCGCGATCACGGCAAGGCCGATCTCGTCGGCGGCATCGATCGCGGCGCGGAAGGGCGTCTTGCCCATCCGGATGTGGCGGGCGATGTTCTCGATCTCCACGATCGCGTCATCGACGAGGATCCCGGTCGCGAGCGTCAGCGCGAGGAAGCTCACGAGGTTGAGCGAGAAACCCAGCAGGTCCATGATGTAGAACGTCGGCACCGCCGAGAGCGGGAGCGCCACCGCGGCAATGAGCGTCGCGCGCCAGTTGCGCAGGAACGCAAGCACCACGAGGACGGCAAGGATCGCGCCCTCGATCAGCGTGTGCAGTGCGGCCTCGTAGTTGCCGTAGGTGTAGAACACGGTCTCGTCGACGAGCGTGATGCGCGTCTCGGGGTGGGCCTCGCGGACCTTGTCGATCGCGGCGTTGACCGTCTCGGCGACCGTCACCTCCGAGGCGCCCTTGGCGCGGAAGACCGCGAAGGTCACGACCTGCTCGCCGTCGAGCCGCACGAAGGAACGCAGCTCCTCGTAGGTATCGACCACGTTCCCGAGGTCCGAGAGGCGCACATGCCGGCCCGAGGGCAGCGCGATCGTGGTCTCGGCCAGACGCTCGACCGTGCGGGCATCTCCAAGCGTGCGGATCGCCTGTTCGGCCACCCCGATCTCGGCCCGGCCCGAGCCGAGGTTGGCATTCGTGGCGCGGATCTGGGCGTTGACCGCCCCGGCGGTGATGCCGTAGCTCGCAAGCTTGACCGGATCGAGCTCGATCCGGATCTCGCGCTCGGCCCCGCCATAGCGGTCGACCCGGCCGATGCCGGGGCGCCCCTGGATGGCGCGGGTGATCGTGTCGTCGACGAACCACGACAGCTCCTCGATCGACATGTTCGGGTTGGCGACCGCGAAGGTCATGATCGCCTGCCCCTCGACGTCGATGCGGCTGACGATCGGGGCCTCGATCGACCCCGGCAGGCTGCCGCGGATCTGGTCGATGGCGTCCTTGGTGTCCTGCACCGCTTTGTCGGTCGGCACCTCCATGCGGAATTCGACCACCGTCGTCGACACCCCGTCCGTCACGGTGGAAATGATGTTCTTGACGCCGGTGATGCCCGAGACCGCATCCTCGATCTGCTTGGTGACCTGCGCCTCGAGTTCGGCGGGCGCGGCGCCCGACTGCGCCACCCGGACCGCCACGAGCGGAACGTCGATGTTCGGGAAGCGCGTGATCGGCAGGCTGTTGAAGGACTGCCAGCCAAGCACCATGAGAAGCACGAACGCGAGCAGCGGCGCGATCGGATTGCGGATCGACCAGGCGGAGAAGTTCATCGCGTGCGCCCTCAGTTCGTCTCGGCCGGGACGGGATTGATCCGGTCGCCGTCGCGCACGAAGGATCCCGCGCGCGCCACGACCCTGTCGCCCTCGGCCAGCCCCTCGACGATCTCGATCCAGCCACCGTCGCGGATCCCGGTCCGGACGGGAACCCGTGAAACGGCGCCATCGACAACCTTCATGACCGTTGCCCCCTCGGCAGCGGCCCCGACCGCCGTCACCGGCACCGCGAGAGCTGCCCGCTCGACAACGAGGATCTCGGCCTCGAGGAACATCCCCGACCGGACAAGCGACGCGTCATCGATATGGATACGCGCCCGCCCGAGCCTCGTCTGGGTGTCGATCGTCGGCTCGACCAGCCGTACCGTGCCACTGAGCGGGACGGCCGTGCTGACGCCGCGCAACGTCGCGGCAAGGCCGGGCGACAGGCGGATGAGGTCGATCTCGGCGATCTCGGCTCGCAACTCGAGCGCGCCGTCGCGAATGAGCTGGAACATCGGCTGCCCCGCGGCCGAGGCGACAGCCCCAAGCACCGCGTTGCGCGCGGTGATTTCGCCGGCGACAGGGGCGCGTACCTCGGTCCGCGAGAGTTGCAGCTCCACATTGGCAAGCTGCGCCTCGGCAAGAGCGAGCTGGGCGCGCGCCGCCTCGAGCGACTGGGTCGCGACAGTCACACGAGCGGTCGCGGCGATGGCGTTCGCGCTCGCCTGATCTGCAGCCGCGCGCGAGGCCGTCCCCTGCTTTTGAAGCGCTTGGGTCCGATCGCTCACGCGTTGCGCCTCGTCGGCGGCGGTGCGCGCCTCGAGAAGCTGCGCCTCGGCCTGAGCGATGGTGGCGCGCGCCGCCGCGATCGAGGCGACGAACTGGCTGCGCTGGAGATCGAGCGTCGTCTTCGAGAGCCGGGCGAGCACTTGCCCCGCTTCCACCCGGTCGCCCACATCGGCCTCGAGCGCTTCGATCGGCTGGCCCTCGATCAACGGGGCGACCTGCACGGATTGCACGGGCGCCACGAGCCCCGAGGCGATCACCCGATCGCGCAGGGGGCGCACAGTCGCCTCGGCGACCGTGATTGCGGGGAGCGTCTGCGCCGCGGGCGCGGCGGCCGCACCCTCCTCGGCCGACACGGGACGGGACCACGCCAAAAGCGAAGCGGCAAGTGCGAGGGCAAGGGCGGCGGGGCGGTGCATGGGTCAGCCTCTGGAGCCGTCGGCGACGACGTCGTCGAGCGTGCGGTCGATGTTGCGAAGTACGAGGTCGGTCAGATCAGCCCGGCGGGCGGGCTCGTGCCCGGTGTCGCACAGCGTCGCCTTGACGAGCATGATGATAAGCCTGGCATGCCCCTCAAAGCGGTGCGCGCATGCCTCGGGCGACA
The DNA here is from genome assembly GCA_964472135.1 of uncultured Gemmobacter sp. GTDB lineage: Bacteria > Pseudomonadota > Alphaproteobacteria > Rhodobacterales > Rhodobacteraceae > JAUREX01. Next base: position 847 of record CAYYJB010000061.1, on the reverse strand, counting down.
GGCCGGTGATCTGGGAAAAGGTGGCCGTCATGTAGCTGGTCACGCTGTCTTCCATCTGCCGGGCAATCGCGGCCACCTCGGGCTTGCGGAACGCCGCCGCCGTGATTTCGGCCATGATCGCGGCATCCCGGGCGCAGGGCGCGCCGGCGACGCGGCGCACGATGACTTCGCGCAGCGCAGCGCGCGCATCGGCGGATCGCGTGATCGCGTGGAAATCCTGCTCGATCTCGTGCATGTCCCGCGCGATGAGCGCCTCGATGATGGCGGCCTTCGATGGAAAATAGCGGTAGAAGTTGCCGACACTCATCCCCGCCGCGCGGGCCAGATCCTGCATCGATGCCCCGTCGAAGCCCTTCTCGGCAAAGGCGAGGCGCACGCGGTCGAGGATGTCGGCGCTGCGCTGATCCGCGCCCGGTGCGGCCATCTGGAGGAGTGGGGGCAAGGGAACACCAGTCCGAATGAACGTTCATTCTCGTGATAGCCCCATCTCCGGCCGCGTCAAGGCGGCGCTTCCATCCGCAAACGGCAGAGCCTCGGACCAAGGCCGGGCACAGATCAGGCGGCGAAGCCGAGCGCGACGCCCCCCGCCCCTTTCAAGGCCCTGGGACGTCCGCGCCTGACGCAGGAGTTGCGCGATGTCGTCATCCGCATCGGCTCCGAAAACCTCCTCTGGGGCGCCAGGCGGATCGTTGGAGAGCTGAAGAAGCTCGGGCTCTACGCCGGCGCCAATTCCGTCAAGCGCATCCTGAACGAGGCGGGCATCCACCCGAGCCCCGAGAGGCACAGGAAGATGCCCGCCCTGCCGTGGACCACCTTCGTGCGGGCGGATATGGAGCGGAGAAGGAGC
>CAYYJB010000060.1:0-13968 GCA_964472135.1 uncultured Gemmobacter sp. | reverse complement strand
GTCAGCCGAACTGCCGCTCGAGCCAGCGTTCGAGCCAGTGGATGGAATAGTCGCCCGCCTGGATGTCGGGTTCCGCAAGCAGCGCGTGGAAGAGGGGCACGGTCGTGTCCACCCCGTCGACGATCAGCTCTCCGAGCGCCCGGCGCAGCCGCGCGAGCGCCTCGGGCCGGTCGCGGCCGTGCACGATCAGCTTGCCGATCAGGCTGTCGTAATAGGGCGGGATCGCATAGCCGCCATAGAGCGCCGAATCCATCCGCACGCCAAGCCCGCCCGGCGCATGAAAGACCTTTACCCGGCCGGGGCACGGGGCAAAGCCCGGGATGCGCTCGGCGTTGATCCGCACCTCGATGGCGTGGCCGTTGATCTCGAGCTCTTCCTGCACGAAGGACATGGGCAGGCCCGCCGCGACGCGCAGCTGCTCGCGCACGAGGTCGACGCCGAAGATCGCCTCGGTCACCGGATGCTCGACCTGCAGGCGGGTGTTCATCTCGATGAAGAAGAACTGCCCGTCCTCATAGAGAAACTCGATCGTGCCCGCGCCCGAATAGCCGATGCGCGCGACCGCGTCGGCGCAGGTCGCGCCGATCTCGGCGCGCATCGCGGGCGTGATGACGGGGCCCGGCGCCTCTTCGAACACCTTCTGGTGGCGGCGCTGGAGCGAGCAGTCGCGCTCGCCCAGATGGACGGCGCGGCCCTTGCCGTCGCCGAAGATCTGGATCTCGACGTGGCGCGGCCGCTGGAGGTATTTCTCGAGATAGACCTCGTCGTTGCCGAAGGCCGCCTTGGCCTCGGCGCGTGCGGTGCGAAAGGCGACCTCGAGCTCATCGGGCGTGCGCGCGACCTTCATGCCGCGCCCGCCGCCGCCCGCCGTCGCCTTGATGATGACCGGATAGCCGATTCCGGCCGCGACCGTGCGCGCGGCGGCCATGTCGGGCACCGCCCCGTCCGAGCCCGGCACGCAGGGCACGCCCAGTGCCTTCATCGTGTCCTTGGCGGTGATCTTGTCGCCCATGATCCGGATATGCTCGGAGGAGGGGCCGATGAAGGTGATGTCGTGATCCTCGAGCGCCTGCACGAAGGCCGCGTTCTCCGAGAGGAACCCGTAGCCCGGATGGACCGCCTCGGCGCCCGTGATCTCGCAGGCCGAGATGATGCGCGACATCGAGAGGTAACTCTCGGACGAGGGCGGCGGGCCGATGCAAACGGATTCGTCCGCCATCCGCACATGCATCGCATCGGCATCCGCCGTCGAATGCACCGCGACCGACTTGATGCCCATCTCGCGGCAGGCGCGGATGACGCGCAGCGCGATCTCGCCGCGGTTCGCGATCAGGACCTTTTCGAACATCCCCGCCTCAGTCGATGATCATGAGGGGGGCGCCGTATTCCACGGGCGTCCCGTCCTCGATCAGGATGCGCCGGAGCGTGCCCGCGCGCGGCGCCGGGATCTGGTTCATCGTCTTCATCGCCTCGATGATGAGGACGGTCTGCCCCGCCGCCACCTGCGCCCCGATCGCGACGAAGGGCTGCGCGCCGGGTTCGGGCGCAAGATAGACGGTGCCGACCATGGGCGAGGTCAGGCAGCCCGGGTGCTGGGCGGGATCATCGCTCGGGGCCGGTGCGGCGGCCACGGAGGCAGCCACGGGGGCGGGCGCGGCGGCGGGGGCGACCATGACGGGTGGCGCGGCCACCGGCGCCGCCGCGACGGGGGCGAGCTGGCGCACGACGCGGACCTCGAGGCTGTCGTCCTCGCCATATTCGCGCTTGACCGAAAGCTCGCTCAGCCCGTTGCGGTTCAGAAGTTCGGCGAGCGCCTCGATGAAGGCCACGTCGACGTCCTGCGGTTGCTTGCTCATGCCGTCCTCGATGGTTCCCGCGCCCGTCTGTCGCGGGCGTTCCGTCCCTGCTTATAGGCCAGCGCGGCCGGGCTGAAAAGCGCCGAGTTGGCCCCGCCCGCAACCCGCCGCCCCGCACATTTTACCATTTGATAAAATACGCGGGCTGTGGCAGCCTTCGGTTCAGGAAACCCGCGCGAGGGAGCAGACCGTGACCACCGCCGCCCCTAATTCTCCCCTGACCCCCGGCATCGTCGCCGGCCGCCTGCCGGCCGAGGCGCTGGCCGAGAACTTCGGCGACATCGCCCCCGTCCTCGATCAGCACGAGGCGCGCGTCGCCGCCGACCGGTGCTATTTCTGCCACGACGCGCCCTGCGTCACCGCCTGCCCGACGGCGATCGACATCCCCCTCTTCATCCGCCAGATCGCGACCGGCACGCCCGAGGCGGCGGCCCGCACGATCCTGTCGCAGAACATCCTCGGCGGCATGTGCGCCCGCGTCTGCCCGACCGAGACGCTCTGCGAGGAAGCCTGCGTGCGCGAGGCGGCCGAGGGCAAGCCGGTCGAGATCGGGCGCCTCCAGCGCTTCGCGACCGACACGCTGATGGCCGCGGGCGTGCATCCCTTCAGCCGCGCGGCGCCCACGGGGCGGCGGATCGCGGTGGTGGGGGCGGGGCCCGCGGGGCTTGCCTGCGCGCACCGCCTCGCCATGAAGGGGCACGAGGTCGCGCTCTATGACGCGCGGCCCAAGGCCGGGGGCCTCAACGAATACGGGATCGCGGCCTACAAGGTGGCGGGCGGTTTCGCCGCCGACGAGGTCGAATGGCTCATGCGGATCGGCGGCATCACGCTGCACGGCGGCCAGTCGCTCGGGCGCGAGATCACGCTCGAGGGGCTGCGGGCAAGCCATGATGCGGTGTTTCTGGGCGTCGGATTGCAGGGCGTCAACGCGCTGCGTGCCGAGGGCGAGGCGATCGAGGGCGTGCGCGACGCGGTCGCCTTCATCGCCGATCTGCGCCAGTGCGCCGACCTCTCGGCGCTTCCCGTCGGGCGCGACGTGGTGGTGATCGGGGGCGGCATGACGGCCGTAGATGCCGCGGTGCAATCGAAGCTCCTCGGCGCCGAGACGGTCACGATCGTCTATCGCCGCGGGCAGGAGCGCATGAGCGCCTCGCGCGATGAGCAGGACCACGCGACCGCATCGGGCGTGCGCATCATCTGCAACGCCGCCCCGGTGGCGATCCGGGGCGAGGGCGCGGTGCGCGAGGTCGTCTGCGCCTATACCTCCGAGGGGCCGGGGGGACTGACACTTGGCCTCGAGACCTTCACGCTGCGCGCCGATCAGGTGCTGAAGGCGATCGGCCAGCAGCTTGCCGGCGCGCCGGGGACGCTCGCGCTCACGGGCGGCAAGATCGCGGTGACGGGCGCGGGGCGCACGAGCGTGCCGGGCGTCTGGGCGGGCGGGGACTGCGCGGCGGGCGGCGAGGATCTGACCGTCACCGCCGTCGCCGAGGGTCGCGACGCGGCCGAGGACATCCACGCCCAACTCGCAGGCGCCTGATGGCCGCGCCCGCCCCCCCTTGCCGAACCGGCACGCGACCCCCACCTGACCGGGCGGCGGTCGGGGGGGCACATGGACGGCGCGGCGCTGGCGGTGACGGAGTTTCTGGCGGCGCATGGCGGTGCCGCGCCCTTCGTGGCGCTGGCACTCGCGATCGCCGAGACGGTCGCCTTCCTGTCGGTCTTCATCCCGGCCACCGCGCTTCTGATGGCGGCGGGCGCGCTGACGGCGACGGGGGCGTTTCCGTTCCTGCCGCTCTGGGCGGGGGCGGCGGCGGGGGCGGTGATCGGCTCGACCTTCTCATGGTGGCTCGGCCGGCGGTTCGGGCCGCGCATCCTCGCCGCGCGGATCCTGCGCGCCAACGCCGAGGGGGTCGCGCGCGCGCAGGCGCTGTTCGACCGCTGGGGGGCGGCCGCGATCGTGGCGGGGCATTTCATCGGGCCGTTGCGGCCGGTCGCGTTCCTGTTTGCGGGCATGTCGGGCGTGGGCTTCTGGCGCTTTCAGTGCTGGAACATCCTCGGCGCGGTCGCCTGGGCCTTCGTCATTCCCCAGACCGGGGCGCTCGGCGGCGACCTCATGGGCTGGTTCCGCCACTTCCTCGGCCTCTGATCGCGTCGGGCGCCGGCCGCGACGCGCCGGCCGCGCCCATTCCTGCATCCCCTCCGCATCGAAGGTGACACCATGGCAAACCTTGCGTCGAACTTCATCGGCATCAAGTCTCCGAACCCGTTCTGGCTCGCCTCCGCGCCGCCGACGGACAAGGAATACAACGTCGTGCGCGCCTACAAGGCGGGCTGGGGCGGGGTGGTGTGGAAGACGCTGGGCCTCGACGGCCCGCCCATCGTGAACGTCAACGGGCCGCGCTATGGCGCGGTCTGGGGCGCCGACCGGCGGCTGCTGGCGATGAACAACATCGAACTGATCACCGACCGCCCGCTCGAGGTGAACCTGCGCGAGATCAAGAAGGTCAAGCGCGACTGGCCCGACCGCGCGCTCGTCGTCTCGCTCATGGTGCCCTGCGACGAGGTGAGCTGGCAGACGATCCTCAAGCGAGTCGAGGAGACCGACTGCGACGGGGTCGAGCTGAACTTCGGCTGCCCCCACGGGATGAGCGAGCGCGGCATGGGTTCGGCCGTGGGCCAGGTGCCCGAATACATCGAGATGGTCACGCGCTGGGTCAAGAAGCACTCGCGCATGCCCTGCATCGTGAAGCTCACTCCCAACATCGCCGACATCCGCCGCCCGGCCGAGGCCGCGCTGCGCGGTGGCGCCGATGCGGTCAGCCTCATCAACACCGTCTCCTCGATCACCTCGGTCGACCTCGACAGCTTCAGCCCCGAACCCTCGATCGGCGGCAAGGGCGCGCATGGCGGGCTCTGCGGCCCGGCGGTGAAGCCCATCGCGCTGAACATGGTGGCCGAGATCGCCCGCAACCCCGAGACGCGCGACCTGCCCATCTCGGGCATCGGGGGGGTGACGACATGGCGCGACGCGGCCGAGTTCATGGCGCTCGGGGCGGGGAACGTGCAGGTCTGCACGGCGGCCATGACCTATGGCTTCCGCATCGTGCAGGAGATGATCTCGGGCCTGTCGCAATACCTCGATGAAAAGGGCATGTCGGGCGTCGGCGATCTGGTCGGGCGGGCGGTGCCCAACGTGACCGACTGGCAGTATCTGAACCTCAACTACGTCACCAAGGCGCAAATCGACCAGGACGCCTGCATCAAGTGCGGCCGCTGCTATGCGGCGTGCGAGGATACCTCGCACCAGGCGATCGCGATGAAGCCCGGCCGCGTCTTCGAGGTGATCGACGCCGAATGCGTGGCCTGCAACCTCTGCGTCAACGTCTGCCCGGTCGAGAACTGCATCACGATGAAGGAACTCCCGCTCGGCGCGACCGACCCGCGCACGGGCGCCGTCGTCGGGCCCTATGCCAACTGGACGACGCACCCCAACAACCCGATGGCGAAGGCGGCCGAATAGGTCGCCCTAGCCAAGGCCCGCGCGTTCCGCGAGCGCGAGGGCACGCGCGATGTGGCTGCGGTGGACCGGATCGCCGGGGGCAAGGCGCGGCATCGTCCAGCCGACCGAGGCGCAGGCCCGCGCGAGCGTCGCGGCCAGCACGAGCGCGCGCGCATCCGCCGGCAGCGGCCGCGTGCGCCCGTAGCCCTCGAGCAGCGCATCGGCGCGCGCCTCGAGATCCTCTGCCGGCGCGCTCTGCACCAGCGCCGTCCCCAGATCATAGAGCCGCGGGCCGAAGCCCGAATCGTCGAAATCGATCAGCGCGAGGCCCGCGGGCCCGCGCAGGATGTTCTCGCGCAGGAGATCGGCATGGATGAGGCCCGCGTCATGCGCGGCCATCCGCTCCACCGCGGCATGAAGGGGCGCGCGCAGGGCGGCCAGCCGGGCGGCCTCGGCCGGGGCAAGGGCGGGATGTTCCCAGAAGCGGCCCCAGAGCGGCGCCTCGCCCGCGATGCCGGGCGCGTCCCAGGCGGGCCGCGAAAACCCCGCGCCGGGCACGAAGCGGTCCGACGCCGCGTGCAGCGCCGCGACCAGGGCGCCAAGCTCGCGGTGCAGCGCCAGCGCCGCCGGGCCCCCGGGCACCAGCGCGCTGCCCCCCTGCCCGATCGGATCGCCCGCGACCCAGCGCACCGCCGAGGCCAGCGTGCCATCGCCGAGATGCGCGAGCATCTCTCCCCCGGTCGTGGGCAGGGGTGCCGCCACCGGCAGGCCCTGCGCCGCGAGCGCCGCGACCCAGCTGAGTTCCGAGGCGATCGCGGCGGCGGTCTGATAGCCCGGCCGGTGCAGGCGCAGCGCCGCCCGGCCGGCGGGCAGGTGCACCTCGAACACCCGGTTCTCGCGCGCGCGGATCAGCCGGGGCGCGCCCTCGGCGCCGCCCCACGCCAGCGCGGCGCGGCCTGCGTCCGCGACGTCGGAGGCGTCGGGCGTCATGGGTGCAGCGGCGTCGCGGCCAGCGCCTCGGCCAGCGTCGCGGCCAGAAGGTCGGCATGCTCGGTCGCAAAGGGCATGGGCGGGCGGATCTTCAGGATCTGCCCCCCCGTGCCGACGCGGTTCAGAAGGACCCCGCGCGCCACCATCGCCTCGACCAGGCGCGCCACGAAATCGCCCGCGGGCGCCCCCCCCTCATCGCGGAACTCGAGCGCGAAAAAGAGCCCCTCGGCCCGCACCTGCCGGAGCCAGGGGTGCGACAGCGCGCCCAGACGCTCGGCCGTGGCGGCGCCGACGCGGGCGGCGTGTGCCATCAGATCCTCGGCCTCGATGACATCGAGCACCGCCGCCGCCGCCGCCGCCGCCACCGGATTGCCGCCGAAGGTGTTGAAATACCCCGTCCGCTCGCGAAAGGCGGCCATCGGTTCGGGGCGCGCCAGCACCGCCGCGACCGGATAGCCGTTGCCCATCGGCTTGCCGAGCGTCACGATATCGGGCGCGAAGCCCAGCCGGTCATGGGCCCAGAAATGGCTGCCGCTGCGGCCAAAGCCCGGCTGCACCTCATCGGCGATGACAAGCCCCCCCGCCGCGCGCACCGCCGCCACCGCCGCGTCGAGATAGCCGCGCGGCACGGCCGGCAGCCCCTCGTTGGCGAAGACCGGGCAGAGGATCAGCGCCGCGACCCCGTGCCCCGCCGCCTCGAGGTCGGCCGCCGCCGCCGCCACCGCCGCGCCGAATCGCGCGGCCTCGGCCGCGACCGAGCCGCCCGCGGGGGAAAGGCCATCGGGGGCGGGCACGAAGCGCAGATGCGCCGGATGCCCCCCGACCGGCGTCCGCCGGGCCGAGAGGGCATGCACCGCCGTCGTGTTGCCGTGATAGGTGGCGTCCGTCGCGATGATGCCGCGCCGCCCCGTCGCGGCCTGCGCCATCCGCAGGGCCACGTCGTTGGCCTCCGACCCCGTGCAGACCATGATGCCCTGCGCGATGCCATGCCCGAAGGTCGCCGTCAGACGGTCGAGGTAATCGAGCACGCCGCGGTGCAGATAGCGCGTGTGGGTCGCGAGCATCCCGGCCTGCCGCGCGATCGCCGCCACGACATGCGGGTGGCAATGGCCGACATGGGCCACGTTGTTGTAGCAGTCGAGATAGCGCCGCCCGGCGCTGTCCCAGAGCCAGACGCCCTCGCCGCGCACGATCTCGACCGGGTCGCGGTAGAAGGTCGGCACGTTCGGCCCCATCAGGCGCGCACGGCGGGCGATCAGATCCTCGTCGGTCATTCCTCGGTCTCCACCGTGCCGCGCAGGGCCTTGGTCGCGCCGCGCGCGGTCTTGGCGGCAAGCCTGCGGCGCACCGAACCGGCCGTCGGCCGCGTCGCGACGCGGGGCTTGGGCGCGATGAGGGCGCGCGCCACGAGTTCGGCGAGGCGCGCGCGCGCGATCTCGCGGTTGCGGGTCTGGCTGCGGGTCTCTTCGGCGCGGATCACGACCTCGCCGCCTTCGGTCCAGCGCCGCCCCGCAAGCCGGCGCAGCCGCGCCTTGACGGCGGGCGAGAGGTGCGGCGAGGCCGCCGCGGCAAAGCGCAACTCGACCGCCGTCTCGACCTTGTTGACATTCTGCCCGCCGGGGCCTTGCGAGCGTGTGAACACCTCGGTCAGTTCCCAGTCGGCAAGCGCGACGCCCTCGGCGACCCAGAGCATGACCCATCCCTCCGTGGGGCGAAAATAGGGGGCTTGGGCGGAATAAGAAAGGGTCGCCAGAGCGACCCTTTCCGAGATCTACGGAGATGGGCCAGTTAGGGCTTGGCCCAGCCCGGGGTGTCACCTTCGGGTTTGCCTTCAGGCGACAGACCTCCGGACTGTCCCGACACCTCTCTCCAATATCACTCTAGACACTGGACCACCTCCTTTCGACAGGGTTGCACTGCAAGGTCAGACTGGCACAGATTTCGTGCAAGTCAAACCCTTTTACGCAACCCTTGGTGTCAGCCGCGTGACGATGAGGCGGAAGGGCAGAAGGGCAAGCGCCGCGATCGCAAGCTTGACCGCGTAATCGGCCAGCGCGAGCGACACCCACAGCGGCGCCGCCGGCCCCACGCCCAGCAGCGGCAGCACCTCATTGGCCCAGCCGACATCGACCCCGGGCGCGATGAAGGCAAGGCCCGCGGCGAAGGCGATCGCGAAGAAGAGCGCGGTATCGAGCGCCGAGGCGATGAGCGAGGAGACGAGCGGCGCGCGCCACCACGCCCCGCGCCGCAGCCGGTCGAAGAGGGCGACATCGACAAGCTGCCCGACAAGGAACGCCACCCCCGACCCGATCGCCACCCGCAGGCTGACAAGCGGGCCCGCCGGCCCCTCGATCTGCGCGCCGACGACCGAGCAGGCAAGCCCCACCGCGAAACCCGCCCAGACGACGCGCCGCGCCGCCTCTGCCCCCTTCAGCCGGTTGGTGATGTCGGTGACAAGGAAGGCCAGCGGATAGGTGAAGGCCGCAAGCGTCAGCCACTGCCCGACAAGCACCTGCACGAGCACGTTCGACGCCACGACGACCGCGGCCATGGCAAGGATCGCAGGCAGGATCGGGCGCGGCATGGCGACCTCCGGTTGCTGGTTGGCGCCCCCTAGCGCGGGCAGGCGCGCGGCGCAACCGCCCTAGGGCGCGGCGAGGACGGCCGCGCAGGCCTCGGGCAGCGCGCTCAACCGATAGGTGCGGGGGTGGGGCGGCGGGTCGCGGCGCGGCGCGTTCGGATCGGGCGGCTTGAGGTAGTCGGTCACCCACCAGTCGAGCGTCTCGTCGCAGCCGTTCCCGCCCTTGGAGAGTTCGGCGACCGAGGGCGTCTGCGCCCGGCAGTCGGGGGCGTCGGCCGGGCAGCGCAGGCGGATGTGGAAATGGGTGTTATGGCCGGCGATGGGGCGGATCTTCTGCAGCCAGGGGGTGTCGGCCTCGGTCGCGGTGCGGCACATCTCGATCTTGACGGCGGCGGCGACAAAGAGGCGGTCGGTGCGCGGATCGGCGGCCGCGGCGCGCAGGAGCGCGTGATGGGCGGGCGTCCAGGCTTCGGTCACGCCCCTCTGGTCGCGGGTGCGCACGCTGATCGAGGATATCTCCTCGCGTTCCTGCCGCGTCAGGTCGAGCCGCCCGGGCGGCAGCATCCAGATGTCGGCATCGAGCCCGATCTGGTGCGAGGCATGGTCGGACGGCGTCGGCCCGCCGCGCGGCTGGCTGATGTCGCCGACATAGAGCCCCCGCCAGCCCAGCCGCTCGGCCTCGGCCGCGAGATCGCGGATCAGCGCGATCGTGTCCGGATGGCCCCAGTTCCGCCCGCGCGAGAGGCGCATCGCCTGCCAGTTCGGCCCCGTCTCGGGCAACTCCACCAGACCCTGCGCGCAGCCCTTCGCGTAGGATCCGATCGGCGCGGCGGGCCCCGGCGCGGGGGTGGCCGCGCGCGAGAACACCTCGGACGCCACCGGATCGGCCGCCGCCGGCCCCGCCACAAGCGCGGCAATCGCGATCAGCGCCGCGCGCATCATCCGCGTTCCCCCCTCGGGTTCACGCGCAGGAACCACGCAAGCCCGAGCGCGAGCATGGCGATGATCGGCACGATCCCGGCCTGCTGGCTCCCGCTCCAGGCCGTCGCCCCCGCGACGAGGGCGGGCGAGACGAAGGACATCGCCTTGCCCGACAGCGCATAGAGGCCGAAGGATTCGGCCGGGCGGGCGGGATCGGCGTGCAGCACCATCATCGTGCGCGAGGCCGCCTGCATCGCCCCCCCTGCCCCGCCGATCGCCGCGCCGCACAGATACATGACCACATCCGGCAGCACCGAACCCTCGGCCAGCGGCACCCCGAAGAAGGCGCTGCGCGACATGCCGACGATGACGGTGCAGACGACGATCAGCACCACCCCGCAAAAGACGATGACGGGCTTCGGGCCGCGCTTTGCGTCAAACCGCCCGCCCACCCAGGCGAACACCGCCGCCGAGATGGCGCCCACCACGCCGAACACGCCCACCTGCGTGATCGACCATCCGAGCACCCCCACCGCATAGATGCCGCCGAAGCCGTAGACCCCGTTCAGCGCGTCGCGATAGACCATCGACGATCCGAGGTAGGAGGCAAGGCTCGCGCGCTTGCGCAAGCCCGCGATCGAGCGCCGCAGATCGGCAAGCGCCCGGCCGATCCCGCCCGGGGCGGCGGGGCGCCGGACCTCGCGCACCCAGAGGAAGAAGGGGATCATGAAGATCAGATACCAAAGCGCCGTCACCGGCCCGACCGCCCGCGTGCCCTCGCGCGCCGCCGGATCGAGGCCGAGCACCGGGTCGAGGCCCGCGAGCGTGCGGCCGTTCTCCTGCTCGACGAAGAGCGCGAGCATGATCGCGAGCGCGACCACCCCCCCCCAATAGCCAAAGGCAAAGCCCGTGCCCGAGACCCGGCCCGTCTCATCCTCGGGCACGAGGTCGGGCAGGAGCGCGTTCGTGAAGACGGTCGCGAACTCCATCCCGACCATCCCGACCCCGAAGGCCAGCAGCACCAGAAGGACCGTCTCGGGCGGGGCATCGGGCACCGCCAGCCAGAGCGCCCATGACCCCGCGACATAGAGGACCGAAAAGACGACGATCCAGGGCATCCGCCGCCCGCGCGTGTCGGCGATGGCGCCAAGCACCGGTGCCATGAGCGCGATCAGCACCCCCGAGAGCGCGAGCGCCCAGCCCCAGAGTTCCTGCGCCCGCACCCCGTCGCCCACCACCACGACGAAGAAGGGCGAAAAGACGAAGGTCAGCACCAGCGTGCTGAAGGGCTGGCTGGCCCAGTCGAAGAAATACCAGCCCCGTATCCTGCGTCGCGCGTCGGCGGAAAGGGTCATTCAGGCCTCCGGGGGCGGTTCGGGCGGCCAGGGGCGGGTGCCCTCGGCGGCGATCCAGGCAGCGATCCAGGGCGGCAATCCGGGCGAGGGGCCGGGATGGCCGCAGGCGGCGGCGACCTCGGGGGCGGGCACGATGCCGCCCCGGTCGAACACGGCCGAGCGCAGCAGCATCTGGTTGGCGCATTCGCCGCGCGACCACAGGCTCTGCTCGATATAGAAAAAGCGCCCGTCCCACCCGGCGAGGCGCGAGACCATCTCGACCCGCTGCATCAGGACAAGACGGCGGCGATAGCGCACCGAGACCCCCGCGACCGTGACATTCCATCCGCGTCGGGCCAGCACCCGGTCGACCCCGATGCGCGCAAAGAGCGGGATGCGCCCCAGATCATAGAGCGTCAGCGTCCGCCCGTTGTTGAGTTCCGCCCAGGGGTCGAGATCCCACGGCCAGATGCGATGGGTCGACCGGTGCACCCCGGTGATCGGCAGGGGCGGCAGGCGGCGGGCCTGCCAGAGGGCGGCGGCGAACCGCAGGACCGGATACATGCGCGCCCCTCTCCTGTTCCCGCGACGATCTCGCGCACCGGCCTAGCGCCCGGCCGAGGCCAGCGTCAAGCACAAGCAGGTTGCCCTCGGGATTGCGGGGCGATACCTCTCGGCAAGGCGTCGCGTGGGGGCTGCATGAGTTCGATCTTCGAAATCCTGATGATGTTGCTTGGCGTGGTGCAATTCGTCATCTTAGCCCATGTCATCATGTCGTGGCTCGTGGGCTTTCAGGTTCTGAACCTGCGCCAGCCGCTGGTCTGGCAGATCTGGACCGGCCTCAACCGCCTGCTCGAGCCGATCTATGGCCCCATCCGGCGCATCCTGCCGCAGATGGGCGGCCTCGACCTCGCGCCGCTGGCGGCGCTCCTTGGGGTCTATGCGCTCCAGATCGTGCTGAGGAACAACGCGGGGCTCTTCTATTGACCGACCCGGCGGCGGGTGAGGCGTCCGATCCCGCGCAACTCCTGCGCGAGGTGTTCGGCTTTGCCGCCTTCCGCCCGGGCCAGGAAGAGATCGTGCGCGCCGTCATCGCCGGGCGCGACACGCTCGCGATCATGCCCACGGGCGGGGGCAAGTCGCTCTGCTTCCAGTTGCCGGCGCTCTGCCGGCCGGGGCTGACGGTCGTCGTCTCGCCGCTCATCGCGCTCATGCGCGATCAGGTGCGGGGGTTGCAGGCGGCGGGGGTGGCGGCGGCGGCGCTGACCTCGGCCAATACCGAGGCCGAGACGGCCGAGGCGATGGCGGCGCTTGGGGCGCGGCGGCTGCGGCTGCTATATATCGCGCCCGAGCGGCTCGCCTCGGGCGGGACGGAGCGGATGCTGCGCCAGGCGGGTGCCGCCCTGATCGCGGTCGACGAGGCCCATTGCGTGAGCCAGTGGGGACACGACTTCCGCCCCGACTATCTGCGCATCGGGGCCTTGCGCGCCGCCCTCGGCGTGCCGCTCGCGGCCTTCACCGCCACTGCGGACGCCGAGACGCGCGCCGAGATCGTGGCGCGCCTCTTTCCCGACGCCCCGCCCGAGACCTTCCTGCGCGGGTTCGACCGGCCGAACATCCACCTTGCCTTCGCCGCCAAGGACAACCCGCGCCGGCAGATCCTCGCCCTCGCCGACCGCAGGCGGGGCCGGTCGGGCATCGTCTATTGCGCGACGCGGGCCAAGACCGAGACGATCGCGGCGGCGCTGGCGGCCGAGGGGCACGCGGCTGTCGCCTATCACGCCGGGATGGAGGCCGATGAACGCCGCCGGGTCGAGATGCGCTTTCAGCTCGAGGACGGGATCATCGTGGTCGCGACCGTCGCCTTCGGTATGGGCATCGACAAGCCCGACGTGCGCTGGGTCGCGCACGCCGACCTGCCGAAATCCATCGAGGCCTATTGGCAGGAGGTGGGCCGCGCCGGGCGCGACGGCGCGGCGGCCGAGGCGATCACCCTCTTCGGCCCCGACGACATCCGCCTGCGCCGCACCCAGATCGACGAAAGCCCCGCCCCCCCCGAGCGCAAGGCCGCCGATCACGCGCGGCTCAACGCCCTGCTCGGGCTTGCCGATGCGACGGGCTGCCGCCGGCAGGTGCTGCTGGGATATTTCGGCGAAGAGGCCGCGCCCTGCGGGGCCTGCGACATCTGCGACCGCCCGGCGGCCGTGTTCGACGCGACCGAGGCGGTGCGCAAGGCGCTCTCGGCGGTGTTGCGGACGGGCGAGAGCTTCGGGGTCGGGCACCTCATCGACATCCTGACGGGGCAGGCGACCGACAAGGTGCGCGCGCGCGGCCACGACCAACTGCCGACCTTCGCCGTCGGCGCCGACCTGCCGAAATCGGTCTGGGCGGGGGTGTTCCGCCAGATGATGGGGCGCGACCTGATCCGCCCTGACCCCGAGCGGCAGGGCGGCCTGCGCATGACCGAGGCCGCCCGCCCCATCCTGCGCGGCGAGGCGACGATCACGCTGCGCCGCGACGGCCTCGCCACTCCCGCCCGGCCCGAGGCGCGCGCGCTCGTGGCCGAGGACGACGCACCGCTGCTTGCCGCGCTCAAGGCCCGCCGGCGCGCGATCGCCGACGCGCAGGGCGTGCCCGCCTACATCGTCTTTACCGACCGCACGCTGATCGAGATGGCCGAACGTCGGCCGCAGAGCATGGACGAGATGGCGCAGATCACGGGCGTCGGCGCCAAGAAGCTCGAAAGCTTCGGCGCGGCCTTTCTCGAGGTCGTGACGGGGGCGC
>CAYYJB010000059.1:0-14492 GCA_964472135.1 uncultured Gemmobacter sp. | reverse complement strand
CCGCGAAGGCGGCCGCACCGTCGGCGCCGGCGTCGTGTCGAAAATCATCGAGTGACCTGCCCCTCGGGGCGGGTATCCTCGGGACGAAAGCAAAGGGCGCGCCCGCCGGGCGCGCCCTTTCCCTTGGCAGCGCCGGGGCTTGACGCCTCAGGCGTTGATCTCGACGCAGGCCTTGGCCTTCTCGTCCCAGGCCGTTCCCTTGGCGCAGGACATCGCGGCCTCGGAGCGGTGCGAATCGCAGCCGCCGGCCGCCGCGAGACCAGAGGAGAGGATCAGGGCAAGGAAGGTTGCCGAAAGGAACTTCATCGCGACACCTCGTTTCATGGCGGAAAGTGCGGGGAAGATAGGGGGGAGAGGCTCGCCGGCAAGGATGACAGATTGGCGCGCCCTCCTACTTCGCCCAACTGCGCCCCCCGCCCGGTGGTCAGACCCGGCCGCTCCGGCTGTCGAAGCGCGTCTGCTGGCCGCGCCGCGTCTCGCGCCAGAGGGTATAGAGGCCGGCGCCGCAGATGAGCGTGATGCCGACCCAGGCCGTGCTGTCGGGCCAACTCCCGAACACCATCGCCCCCCAGAAGATCGCCATCGGCATCCCGGCATATTCGAACGGCGCGATCAGGCCCGCCTCGCAGAGCCGATAGGCCTGCGACACCATCAGGCCGCCGATCGCGACGGCAATCCCCGTCGCGGCGAAGGCGGGCCAGTCGGCCGTCTCGGGCCAGACCCAAGGCCGCAGCAGGAAGGCGAGCGACGGGTTGGTCGAGCCTGAGAACTTGCCGTCGCCCGCGACGATGCCCATGGCGAGGCTGACGACGACAAAGCCCACTTGAACATAGAAGGAGAGGGTGATCGCGCTCTCGGTTCCGCGCATCTGGCGTGTCATCATGTGCGAGAGCGCATAGCACAGCGCCGACGCCAGCACGAGGATCGCGGCCGGCTGGATCATCCCGCTGCCAGGGCGCAGCATCACCACGACGCCCGCCATCCCGACCGCGACCGCCGCCCAGCGGCGCGGCCCGACGCGCTCCGAAAGCAGCACGACCGACAGAAGGGTGATGAGCAGGGGCGAGATGTAGGCGACCGCGACCGCATCAGCGAGCGGCATCGCCGCGAGCCCCACGAAATAGGTGACGTTCGACACGAGGATGATCGAGACACGAATCAGGTGCTCGCGGCGCCGCTGCGTCCGGAACAGCGCAAAGCTCTGGCCCGAGAGGCGAATGAGGGCGACAAGGAACGCCAGCCCGATGAGCGCCCGGATCAGGATCACCTGATGAAGCGGATAATCGCCCGAGAGGAACTTGATCGCGACATCGTTGATCGACATTACGACCGATCCGCCGAGTGCGAGCAGTATCCCCGTCAGGGTCGGATTGATCTGGCCTGGCGCGGGGGCAGTCATGGCGCAAGACAAGCGGCGCATTCCGCCCGCGTCTGTCCTGCAACCGACACGCACGGCGCTGCGAGACAAGTCGGCGCCTCTCGCGGCCCGGGGCCATCGGTGACGGACACGGCGGGTCTGCTCGCGTCTTGCGGCCTCGCCACGCAGGGGCAGGGATGCCCCCCACTCGTAACGCTTGCCCGACGGGTGGCGCTCTGATATCCCGCTCGATGAGCACGCGGCGATGGCGTCGCCGCAGGGTCATCCCCCGACGCTCGCGGATCCTACCGCACCGTCCTGTACGCCGGGACCTTTCGGGGTCGGTCGGCACGCGCAGGCCCCAGCTTGAGGTCTGTCGATGACGCAACGTCCCGAACAATACCGCTTTCATCAGGGCGACAGGGTCCTGCCCTTCGCCGTGTCCGAATATGACGCCCGCATCGCCGGTCTGCGCAAGATCATGGCGGCCGAGGGGGTCGAGGTCGCGGTGATGACCTCGATGCACAACATCGCCTATTATTCGGGGTTCCTCTACTGCTCGTTCGGCCGTCCCTACGGCCTCGTCGTGACGGCGACCGAATCGGTCACGATCAGCGCGGGCATCGATGCGGGCCAGCCCTGGCGCCGCTGCCATGGCGACAACATCACCTATACCGACTGGGCGCGCGACAACTTCTGGCGGGCGATCCGCTCGGTCTCGGGCACGGGCCGCGTGGTCGGCTTCGAGGGCGACCACCTGACGCTCGCGCAGTCGACGAAGCTCGACGCCTTCCTCGCCCCGTCGCGGCGTGTCGACATCGCGCCCGCGACCATGCGCCAGCGCATGCACAAGTCGGCGGCCGAGCTTGAGATCATCCGCGCCGGTGCCGCGGTCGCCGACGTGGGCGGCTTTGCGATCCGCGATTCGGTCGCGGCGGGCAAGCGCGAGATCGACATCGCCATGGCCGGACGCGACGCGATGGAGCTTGAGATCGCGCGCCGCTTCCCGGATGCGGAATACCGCGACACCTGGGTGTGGTTCCAGTCGGGCATCAACACCGATGGCGCGCACAACCCGGTGACGGCGCGCGCGCTGCAGGTGGGCGACATCCTCTCGCTCAACACCTTCCCGATGATCTCGGGCTACTACACCGCGCTCGAGCGCACGATGTTCGTGCGCGAGGTCGATGCCGCCAGCCTGCGCATCTGGGAGGCCAACGTCGCCGCGCACGAATATGGCATGAGCCTGCTTCAGCCCGGCGCGCGCTGCTCGGAAGTGACGGCCAAGATCAACGCCTTCTTCGAGGAGCGGCAGCTACTGCAGTACCGCACCTTCGGCTACGGCCATTCCTTCGGGGTGCTGTCGCACTACTACGGCCGCGAGGCGGGGCTTGAGCTGCGCGAGGATATCGACACGGTCCTCGAGCCCGGCATGGTCATCTCGATGGAGCCGATGCTGACCATCGCCGACGGCCAGCCCGGTGCGGGCGGCTATCGCGAGCACGACATCCTGATCATCACCGAGACGGGCAACGAGGATATCACGAAGTATCCCTACGGCCCCGAATTCAACGTGGTGGGCTGAGGGCCGGGCGCCGCGCGACCGGGCAGGCGCGCGCGCAATCGCCCAAATCCCGGTCGAATCCGGGAGGGCGGCACCGCGCGCGCCTGCAATATTGCATCCGGGCGACGCTCGGCTATCTTGACAAACGACCGGCCCTCAAGGCTGGCGCCAGAAAGACAGGGAAGCAAACGTGCCGATCGACAGAGCGAACACGTCTTTCGTCGAGTTCGACCGCGTCCAGAAAAGCTACGACGGCGTCAGCCTCGTGGTGAAGGACCTGAACCTCACGGTTTCGAAGGGCGAGTTCCTGACCATGCTCGGGCCGTCGGGCTCGGGCAAGACCACCTGCCTGATGATGCTCGCAGGCTTCGAGACGGCGACGAACGGCGAGATCCGCCTCGACGGCCGCCCGATCAACCTCGTGCCGCCGCACAAGCGCGGCATCGGGATGGTGTTCCAGAACTACGCCCTCTTTCCGCACATGACGGTGGCCGAGAATCTCGCCTTTCCGCTCGAGGTGCGCGGGATGGGCAAGTCCGAGCGCGAGGCCAAGATCGCGCGCGCGCTCGACATGGTGCAGATGGGGGCCTTCGCCGCCCGACGTCCGGCGCAGCTTTCGGGCGGCCAGCAGCAGCGCATCGCGCTCGCGCGCGCGCTCGTCTTCGATCCGGCGCTCGTGCTGATGGATGAGCCGCTCGGCGCGCTCGACAAGCAGCTGCGCGAGCACATGCAGTTCGAGATCAAGCACCTGCACGAAAACCTCGGGATCACGGTCGTCTACGTCACCCACGACCAGGGCGAGGCGCTGACGATGTCGGACCGGGTCGCGGTGTTCAACGACGGCGTCGTGCAGCAACTCGCCCCGCCCGACGAGCTCTATGAACGCCCCTCTAACAGCTTCGTCGCCCAGTTCATCGGCGAGAACAACAAGCTTCATGGCCGGATCGAGGAGATCGAGGACGGCCGGGCGCTCGTGCGGCTCGACACGGGCGAGCTGATCGACGCAACGCCGGTGAACGTCAGCGCCAAGGGGCAGCGCACGCTCGTCTC
Organism: uncultured Gemmobacter sp.; assembly: GCA_964472135.1. Lineage (GTDB taxonomy): Bacteria > Pseudomonadota > Alphaproteobacteria > Rhodobacterales > Rhodobacteraceae > JAUREX01. Next base: position 10,521 of record CAYYJB010000059.1, on the reverse strand, counting down.
GATCCGACCCGAGCGGGTGGAGTTCAAGCCCGAGATGATGCCCGAGGGCGCCCACACCATCGAGGCCGAGGTGGTCGAGTTCATCTACATGGGCGACCTCTACCGCACGCGGCTGCGCGTCGCGGGGTCGGATGATTTCGTCATCAAGAGCCGCAACACCCTGACCCAGCGCCGCCTGCAGCCGGGTGAGCGGATCAAGATCGGCTGGGCGCCGCAGGATGCGCGCGCGCTCGACGCCTGAAGACCCCCGCCGGGGCCGCCGGCCGGCCCCGACGGGACTGCAATGCCGGAAGAAGACCAACCAACGATGGGAGAGACCATGAAGAAGCTTCTTGTCACCACGACCGCGCTTGTCGGGTTCGCCTTTGGCGCCCAGGCGCAGCAGATCACCGTCATGTCCTGGGGCGGCGCCTATGCCGAGAGCCAGATCGAGGCCTATCACAAGCCCTTCACCGCCCAGTCCGGCGTCACCGTCGTCTCGGTCGACGCCGACAACCCGGCGGTTCCGGTCGAGGCGCAGGTGAAGGCCGGCAACGTCTCGATCGATGTCGCCGACGTCGAATATCCCGACGCCGTGCGCCTGTGCGACGAAGGCATGCTCGAGACGATCGATCACGCATCGCTGCCGCCCGCACCCGATGGCACCCCCGCGACCGAAGACTTCCTGCCGGGCCTGCTGCTTGATTGCGCCGTGGCCACGATCACCTTCTCGACCGTCTTCGCCTACGATGCCTCGGTCTTCCCCGAAGGCCCGACCGCGATCGCGGACTTCTTCGACCTGCAGAAGTTCCCGGGCAAGCGCGGCATGGGCAAGCGTCCGCGCGCCAACCTCGAGATGGCGCTGATGGCCGATGGCGTGCCCGCGGCCGAGGTCTATGACGTCCTCTCGACGCCCGAGGGCGTGGACCGCGCCTTTGCCAAGCTCGACACGATCAAGTCCGACATCATCTGGTGGGAAGCCGGCGCGCAGCCGCCGCAACTGCTCGCCGATGGCGAGGTCGCGATGACGACCGCCTACAACGGGCGCATCTTCAATGCCGCGATTGCCGAGAACAAGCCGTTCACGGTGGTCTGGGACGGGCAGATCCAGGAATACGACCTCTGGGTCGTGCCGAAGGGCGCCCCGAACCTCGAAGCAGCGATGGAGTTCGTCCGCTTCTCGACCGACACGCAGCGCCTCGCCGATCAGGCCAAGTACATCTCCTACGGCCCGGCCCGGAAATCTTCGAGCGCGCTCATCGGCGTGTTCAAGGACGGCAAGACCGAGATGCTGCCGCACATGCCGACGAACCCCGACAACATGAAGAACGCGCTCGGGTCGAACTTCGAGTTCTGGGCCGACCGGAACAAGGAACTCGAAGAGCGCTTCAACGCCTGGCTCGCGTCGAACTAATCAAGGACCGGCGGCGCGGGGCATCCCCCGCGCCGCCACTTACCGAAGGAGGCGCGGCATGGCCGAGGCGATCGCGGCGCGGAGCGAAGGGCTCCGGACAGCGGACGGGCGGCCGCTCGGCGAGGCGCTCGCGGCCGCGCAATCCCGCGCCCGGCGCCGCGCTTTCCTGCTTGTCGCGCCGCTCTTGCTCTTTGTCCTCTTCAGCTTCGTGGTGCCGATCGGGCAACTTCTGGTCAGCGCCTTCAGCGATGACGATTTCGCGCGCAACGCGCCTGCCCTCGGCGCCTGGTTCGATGCCAATCCCCGCGGCACCCCGATCGACGAGAGCGCCTATGCCGCCCTTGCCGCCGACCTCAAGGCCGCCAAGGAAAACCGCACCGCCGGCCAGATGGGCGAGCGGATCAATTACGAGGTCTCGGGCGCGCGCTCGCTCTTTACCTCGACGGCGCGCAACGCCGACAAGTTCGAGCCGCCCTATCGCGAGGCGATCCTTGCCGTGAAGCCCGAGTGGGACAACCCGCGGCTGTGGGAATCCATGCGACAGTCGTCCTCGGTGGTGACGCCCAACTTCTTCCTCGCCGCGCTCGACTATCGCCGCTCCGAGACGGGCGGGATCGAACGCGCGCCCGAGGAGGTGCGCGTCTATCAGATGCTCTTCGTGCGGACCTTCGTGCTCTCGGCACTCATTACGGTGCTGTGTCTTTTGCTCGGCTATCCGATCGCGCATCTGCTCGCGACGCTGCCGCTGCGCTATTCGAACCTCTTGATGATCTTCGTGCTCTTGCCTTTCTGGACCTCGCTTCTGGTCAGGACGACGTCCTGGATCGTGCTGTTGCAGAGCGAGGGCGTGCTGAACGACGTGCTCGTTGGGCTGGGGATCATCGGCGATGACGGCCGGATCCGCATGATCTACAACCAGACGGGTACCATCGTCGCGATGACGCACATCCTGCTGCCCTTCATGGTGCTGCCGCTCTATTCGGTGATGCGGCCCATCCCGCCCTCCTACGTCCGCGCGGCGCGCTCGCTCGGGGCGACGAGCTGGACGGCCTTCCGGCGCATCTATGTGCCCCAGACCATGCCGGGGGTCGCGGCGGGGGGGCTGCTCGTGTTCATCCTCGCGGTCGGCTACTACATCACGCCCGCGCTGGTCGGGGGGGCGACGGGGCAGCTCATCTCGAACCTGATCGCCTTCCATTTCGAGAATTCGAACTGGTCGATGGCGGCGGCACTTGCGTCGCTTCTGTTGCTCGCGGTGCTGCTCCTCTACTGGCTCTATGATCGCCTCATCGGCATCGACAACCTGAAACTGGGCTAGGGCGAGGGCGATGGCACTTCCGGTCTATGCGACACCCCTCGAGCGGCTCTGGCGGGCGGTCTACATCGGGCTTTGCGTGGCGATCTTCATCTTCCTGATAGCGCCGATCCTTGTCGTCATCCCGCTGTCGTTCAATGTCGAGCCCTATTTCACCTTCACCCCGAGGATGCTGGCCTTCGACCCCGAGGGCTACAGCCTGCGCTGGTACGACCTGCTGCTGACATTCGGGCAGACGCTGCCGCCCGAGGCGCCGCGCGATTCTGCCTGGTGGGCGGATGTGTGGTCGAACGCGGCCTGGATCCGGGCCGCCAAGAACTCGCTCATCATCGGCTTCTTCTCGACCGTGATCGCGACGGGGCTCGGCACGCTCGCGGCACTCGGCCTCTCGCGCTCCGAGATGCCGTGGCGGCGTCCGATCATGGCGATCCTGATCTCGCCCATGATCGTGCCGATCATCATCACCGCGACGGGGCTCTTCTTCTTCTACTCGAACCCCTGCGGGATCTTCGGCATGTTCGGCGCCGACATGCGCTGCGGGCGGCTGACCGGGTGGGTGGGGGTGATCCTTGCCCACGCGACGCTCGGGATCCCCTTCGTCATCATCACCGTCACCGCGACGCTCTCGGGCTTCGACCGCTCGCTCACGCGCGCGGCCGCCTCGCTCGGGGCGAGCCCGGCGCGCAGCTTCTTCAAGATCACGCTGCCGCTCATCCTGCCGGGCGTCGTGTCGGGCGCGCTCTTCGCCTTCGTCACGAGCTTCGATGAGGTCGTCGCGGTGCTGTTCCTCGCCGATGTCAACCAGCAGACGATCCCGCGCCAGATGTGGAACGGCATCCGCGAGGCGATCAGCCCCGCGATCCTGTCGATGGCGACGATCCTTGTCATCGTCTCGGTCGGGCTACTGACGATGACCGAACTCCTGCGCCGGCGCTCGGAACGCCTCCGGGGGCTGACGCCCGGCTGATCCGGGGGGGCGCCGAGGACGGGATGGTGGGTGATGAGGGATTCGAACCCCCGGCATCTTCGATGTGAACGAAGCGCTCTACCACTGAGCTAATCACCCGACCCGGCGGCGTTTACCGCCCCCCGCGGGGCTTGGCAAGCCCCGCGGGGAGAGGGTCGGGTTCAGTGCGTCAGGCCGGGCGCTTCGTCGCGCGCGGTCCGGTTCTTCTCGCGGGCGAGGGCCGCAGCCTCTTCGGCCGCCTCGTCCCATTCGATCGGCTCGGGCTTGCGCACGAGCGCGCGCGCCAGAACGTCGCGGACATGCGAGACGGGGATGATCGTCAGCCCCGCCTTCACGTTGTCGGGGATCTCGGGCAGGTCCTTGGCGTTCTCCTCGGGGATGAGGACGGTCGTGATCCCGCCCCGGAGCGCTGCGAGCAGTTTCTCCTTCAGGCCGCCGATCGCCAGCACGTTCCCCCGCAGCGTGACCTCGCCCGTCATGGCGATGTCCTTGCGCACCGGGATCTGCGTCAGCACCGACACGATCGCCGTCACCATCGCGATGCCGGCCGAGGGGCCGTCCTTGGGCGTCGCGCCCTCGGGGACGTGGACGTGGATGTCCATCGTCTCGAAGCGTGGCGGGCGGACCCCGATCTCGGGCGCGATGGCGCGCACGAAGCTCGAGGCCGCGTCGATCGATTCCTTCATCACCTCGCCCAGCTTGCCCGTCGTCTTCATCCGCCCCTTGCCGGGAAGCCGCAGCGCCTCGATCTGCAGGAGGTCGCCCCCGACCGAGGTCCAGGCAAGCCCCGTCACGACGCCCACCTGGTCGTCCTTCTCGGCCAGACCATAGCGGAAGCGCTTGACGCCCAGCATGGTTTCGAGCCGCTCGGGCGTGACCTCGAGCGTCTTTTCCTTGCCCTTCACGATCTCGGTCACCGCCTTGCGGGCAAGTTTCGCGATCTCGCGCTCAAGGTTGCGCACGCCCGCCTCGCGGGTATAGCTGCGGATGACCTCGGTCAGCGCCGCGTCCGTGATCGCGAATTCGCCCTTCTTCAGCCCGTGGTTCTTGATCTGCTTGGGGATGAGATGGCCGCGCGCGATGCCGCGCTTCTCGTCCTCGGTATAGCCCGCAAGCGGGATGATCTCCATCCGGTCCAAGAGCGGCGAGGGCATGTTGTAGCTGTTCGCGGTCGTGACGAACATCACGTCCGAGAGGTCGTATTCCACCTCGAGGTAATGATCGACGAAGGTCGCGTTCTGTTCGGGGTCGAGCACCTCGAGCATGGCAGACGCCGGATCGCCGCGGAAGTCCTGCCCCATCTTGTCGATCTCGTCGAGCAGGATGAGCGGGTTCGTCGTCTTGGCCTTCTTCAGCGACTGGATGATCTTGCCGGGCATCGAGCCGATGTAGGTCCGCCGATGGCCGCGGATCTCGGATTCGTCCCGCACGCCGCCGAGCGAGATGCGGATGAACTCGCGCCCCGTCGCCTTGGCGAGGCTGCGCCCGAGCGAGGTCTTGCCGACACCCGGCGGCCCCACGAGGCACAGGATCGGCCCCTTGAGCTTGGCCGAACGCGCCTGCACCGCGAGGTACTCGACGATCCGCTCCTTGACCTTCTCGAGCCCGAAGTGGTCGGCATCGAGCACCTTCTGCGCCTCGGCCAGATCCTTCTTGACGCGGCTCTTGATCCCCCACGGCAGCGAGAGCATCCAGTCTAGGTAGTTGCGCACGACCGTCGCCTCGGCCGACATGGGCGACATCGACTTGAGCTTGCGCAGCTCCGCCTCGGCCTTGTCGCGGGCCTCCTTCGAGAGCTTCACGGCCTTGATGCGCTTCTCGAGCTCGGCGACCTCGCTCTGGCCTTCCTCGCCGTCGCCCAGCTCGCGCTGGATCGCCTTCATCTGCTCGTTGAGGTAGTATTCGCGCTGGGTGCGCTCCATCTGGCTCTTGACGCGGCTCTTGATCTTCTTCTCGACCTGCATGACCGACATCTCGGCCTGCATGTGGCCATAGACGGCCTCAAGCCGCTCGGCGACGCTCAGCGTCTCGAGGATCTTCTGCTTGTCCGCGACCTTGAGGCCGAGATGCCCCGCCACGAGGTCTGAAAGCCGGGCGGGCTCGGTCGTCTCGGCCACGGCCGCGAGGGCTTCCTCGGGGATGTTCTTGCGGATCTTGGCATAGCGCTCGAACTCCTCGCCGACCGAGCGCAGCAGCGCCGCGACGGTCGCCTCGTCGCCCGGCACCTCGGTCAGGGTCGCGGCCTCGGCCTCGAAATAGGCATGGTTGGGCAGGAAGCGCGAGATGCGCACCCGCTCGCGCCCCTCGACCAGGACCTTCACGGTGCCGTCGGGCAGCTTGAGCAGTTGCAGCACGTTCGCGAGCACCCCGACACGGTGGATGCCGGTTTCGTCGGGGTCGTCGGCGGTGGCGTCGATCTGCGCCGCGAGCAGGATCTGGCGGTCATCCGCCATCACCGCCTCGAGCGCGCGCACCGACTTCTCGCGGCCGACGAAGAGCGGCACGATCATGTGCGGAAAGACGACGATGTCGCGCAGCGGCAGGACAGGATAGCTCGGGGGGAAGGATGTGGGCATCTGGGATCCGTGTCAGGGCGTGGGGCGAGGGGCGGAATGCCGGTCGCCGGCCCGGTCTGTCGACAATCTGGCCCCTCGCGGGGCGGTTTTCAAGCGCCTCACCAAATCCCGAGGAACGACTGCGTGATGAGACGCGCGCGCACGCGTGCCGGGGCGGGGGCGAGCGTGCCCCCCTCGACCGCGCCCGGGCTGCCGCGCGCGGTGCGCAGGATCGCCCCCGCCATGCCAGCCGGCCAGATCGCGGGGCGCGCCGCGCGCGGCAGATCGCCCCGCGCCGACCGCGCGCGCGCCAGCGCCGCGAGTCCCCGGTCCGCGAGCGCCGGCACCCCCGCATCGGCGGGCAGGGGCGCACCCCCGCGCGCCCGCAGCGCCGGCACCGCCGAGAGCCAGCACGCCAGCCCATGCGCCAGCCCCAGATCCGCGACCACCGCCCGCGCCGCGCCCCCCGCCCCGAGCGCGCGCGCCCCGAGCCACAGCATCCCGCCCCAGCCATCCGCGACATGCCGGCACAGATCGTCGGCCGTGGCCGGACCCGCGCCGTCGGCATCCCGCCCCCGCGCCGCGATCAGCGCGCCCAGCACCGCGCCTGCCTCGGCGTCGCCTTCAAGCAGCGGCGCAAGCGCTGCAAGCAGCGGCTGCCCCGCCATCAAGCGCCCCGCGACCAGATCGGCGATCCGGTCCTCCCACCATTGCAGGCGCATCGCCGCGATCATCGGCTCGGCGCTGCCCCAGGCCGCGCGCGTGATCTCGAGGTCGAGCGCCCAGAGCGGCAGGAGACGCGCCCGCGCCGCCGGCGGCGCGGCCAGGGCCGCGCGAAAGCGGTCGGGATCGGCGGCGGCGACGACCTCGGCGCAGTGATCGACGCTCATGCCGAGAGGCGCAGCCCGATGATGCCGGCAACGATCAGCCCGACCGAAAGGATGCGCAGCGCCGAGACCGTCTCGCCGAAGGCGAACACGCCCACGACGAAGGCTCCGACCGCCCCGATCCCGACCCAGACCGGATAGGCGACCCCGAGCGGCAGGCTGCGCATGGCGAGCGACAGAAGCCAGAGCCCCACGAGCGCGGACACGGCCATCAGCGCCGTGGGCCAGGGCTTGGTGAAGCCCTCCGAGGCCTTCATCGCACCTGACCACACCACCTCGAGCAGACCCGACAGGAACAGCCAGAGCCACGCCATCGCATTTTCCCCTTGCCGCGCCGGTCAGGCCGGCGCCACCCCGTCGCGCACGAGTTTCCAGATCATCGCCTCGAGCAGCGCCTCGAAGCTCGCATCGACGATGTTGGCGCTGACCCCCACGGTTGACCAGCGCCGGCCCTGCCCGTCCTCGCTGTCGATGATGACGCGGGTGACGGCCTCGGTGCCGCCTTGCGTGATGCGCACCTTGAAATCGACGAGCTTCATGTCGTCGATCGCGGCCTGATAGGGGCCGAGCTCCTTGCCGAGCGCCTTGGCGAGCGCGTTGACCGGGCCGCGGTCGGTGCCGCTCTCATCCATCGATTCGCTGACCGAGAGGACCTTGCGCGCGCCGATCTTCACGACAACGACAGCCTCCGAGACGCTCACCATCCGGTCATAGCGGTTCTTGCGCCGCTCGACCGTGACACGATAGCGCTTGACCTCGAGATAGGCGGGCAGCAGGCCGAGTTCGGCCCGCGCCAGAAGCTCGAAGCTTGCCTGCGCGCCGTCATAGGCATAGCCCAGATCCTCGCGCGCCTTCACCGTCTCGAGGATGGCAGCGAGCCGTGGATCACCCGGCGCGACCTCGATGCCCGCATCCGCGAGCCGCGCGCGCAGGTTCGACTGGCCTGCCTGGTTCGACATCGGGATGACGCGGGCATTGCCGACGCGGGCGGGATCGATGTGCTCGTAGGTCGCGGGGTTCTTGAGGATCGCGCTCGCGTGCAGCCCGGCCTTGTGGGCGAAGGCCGAGGCCCCGACATAGGGCGCCGAGCGCAGCGGCACCCGGTTGAGGATGTCATCGAGCCGGCGCGAGACGCGCGTGAGCGTCCCCAGCGCCTCGCGCGTGACGCCCGTCTCGAAGCGTGACGCATAGGGCTCCTTGAGCAGGAGGGTCGGGATCAGCGTGGTGAGGTTGGCGTTCCCGCAACGCTCGCCGAGGCCGTTGAGCGTCCCCTGCACCTGCCGCGCGCCCGCGTCGATCGCGGCCAGCGTGCCCGCGACCGCGTTGCCGGTATCGTCGTGGCAATGGATGCCGAGGCGCGCGCCGGGGATGCCTGCGTCGATGACGGCGCGGGTGATGCGCCCGACCTCGTCCGGCAGGGTGCCGCCGTTCGTGTCGCACAGCACGATCCAGCGCGCGCCCGCCTCGGCCGCGGCCTGCAGGGCGGCCAGCGCATAGCCGGGGTCGGCCGCGAAGCCGTCGAAGAAGTGCTCGGCGTCAAAGACGGCCTCGCGCCCGAGTGCCACGAGATGGGCGACCGAATCGCGGATCGCGGCGAGGTTTTCCTCGCGCGTGATCCCGAGAGCCGTCTCGACATGGAAGGGATGGGTCTTGCCGACGAGGCAGACGACCGGGGTGCCCGCGTTGACGACGGCCGCGAGGACATCGTCGTTGGCGGCCGAGCGCCCGGCGCGCTTCGTCATCCCGAAGGCCGCGAGGCGGGCGCGGGCGGTATGCGGGCGGGTCGCGAAGAAGTCGCTGTCGGTCGGGTTGGCGCCGGGCCAGCCGCCCTCGACATAGTCGAGCCCGAGCGCGTCGAGCATGCCGAGCACCGCCGCCTTCTCGGCGGTCGAGAACTGCACGCCCTGCGTCTGCTGGCCGTCGCGCAGCGTGGTGTCGTAGAGCCAAAGCCGCTCGGTCATCGCGCGCCCCCGGAGGTCGGCCGGGCGATGAGCGTCGCGCCCCCCCGCGGGCGGCCGGGGAAAGCGTCCGCCGACCCCATCGAGGGGTCGCCGGCCGCCGGGGGGCAGGCCCCCTCGACCCCCGCCGCGGCCCGAGGCGTCGACGCGCGCATCAGCCGATCCCCGCCAGCGCCGCCGGATCGAAGCCCGCGCCGGGCACGAGGGTGACCCCCTCGCGCGTCATGCGCACCTCGACCCCGGCGGCGATCAGCGCGGCCTTCATCGCATCGACGGGCGCGAAATCCCCCGAGGCGCGGGCGGCGGCGCGGGCCGCATCGAGCCGTGCCGCGAGACGGTCAAGCGCCGCCCGGTCCTGCCCGGACCCCGCCGCGAGCGCAAACCCCATCAGCGCCGCCGAGGCGCGCAGGCCGGCCGCATCGCCCGCGGCATGAAGGGCGTGCAGCGCCGCGATCGCGCCCGGGGTGTTGAGGTCGTCTGCGAGCGCTGCCAGCACGCCGGGCGCGGGGCCCGGGGCGGGGTCGATCCCCGCCCCGGGCCCTTCCCCCCGCGCGTCCGCAGCATGCACGAGCGCCCCCCAGCGGCGCAGCGTCGCCTCGGCCTCCTGCCGGCGCGTCTCGGTCCAGTCCATCGGCTTGCGGTAATGGGTCGAGAGCAGCACGAAGCGGATCACCTCGCCCGGCACGCCGCGCTCGAGCAGGTCGCGCACGGTGAAGAAGTTGCCGAGGCTCTTCGACATCTTGCGCCCCTCGACGAGGAGCATCTCGTTGTGCATCCAGATCGAGGCGAAGCCCGCGTCGGGGCGCGCGCAGCAGCTTTGCGCGATCTCGTTCTCGTGGTGGGGGAACATGAGGTCGATGCCCCCCCCGTGGATGTCGAAGCTCGCGCCGAGCAGCCCCTCGGACATGGCCGAGCATTCGATGTGCCAGCCTGGCCGGCCGCGCCCCCAGGGCGAGGGCCAGCCGGGTTCGTCCTCGGCCGAGGGTTTCCAGAGCACGAAATCCATCGGATCGCGCTTGAAGGGCGCGACCTCGACCCGCGCGCCTGCGATCATCTCGTCAAGGCTGCGGCCCGACAGGCGCCCGTAATCGGGAAAGCTGCGCACGTCGAAGAGGACATGCCCCTCGGCGGCATACGCATGCCCGCGGCCGATCAGGGCCGCGATCATCGCGACCATCGCCCCGATCCAGTCGGTCGCGCGCGGCTCGAAGGTGGGGCGCAGCGCGCTGAGCTCGTCCATGTCTGCGTGATACCAGCCGATCGTGCGGTCGGTCAGGCCGCGGACGATGTCATTGAGCGCCCGTCCGTCGCCCTCGGCTGCAAGCTCGCGGGCGCGTTCGTTGATCTTGTCGTCGACATCGGTGAAGTTGCGCGCATAGGCCACGTTTTCGGCCCCGTAGACGTGGCGGAGCAGGCGAAAGAGCGTGTCGAAGACGACGACGGGCC
>CAYYJB010000058.1:8452-14610 GCA_964472135.1 uncultured Gemmobacter sp. | reverse complement strand
GTCGAGGCCAAGGCCGCCGAGATCGATGCCGCGCGCGCGGCCGAAGAGGCGTGATTTCGATGAGTTATTGATCGATCGCAAAGTTCAATCCTATGATAACGTGTGGTGTCATTCGACCTTTATCGAAGAAACTGCTTTCTCAAGAGCGTTCGCGAGTGCCAGAGCCTGATTACGACTGAGATCGAGTTCAATGGTAACTGGGCGATCATAAGACGTTGTGCCAATGCAAGTTATCAGGACATATCCAAGTCTATCAGGTCCTGAAACATGAATCTCATGCATGTTACTTGTCCAATTTTCTTTTATTACGCTCCACATTTGCCCATACGAAGCGATTCGATGACGTCGATCGCCAATTGATAAACGTGTTTCGCTTCCTGATGCGACTAACGATTTAGCGTTAACCATTCTTAATTTTTCAAGTATTTCCAATTGATGATCTGTAAATGATCTAAATCCATCACGCCACTCGCCTTCAACGTTCATCTCTTTGCCTCCAAAATCGAGTTAACTTGCAGACTGTCTATTTGCTCCTCCCCATGATTTCAAGCGCCTCGGCGGCGATCTGCGCCTCTTCGGCGGCGGGCACGACCCAACTCGGCACCTCGCCCGCAAAGGAGAGCCCCGCCACGATGCGCCCGCGCAGGTCGGCGTCGTTCTCACCGATCCCGCCGGTGAAGGCGATGGCGTCGAGCCCGCCCATGGCGGCGATCATGCTGCCTGCGTGGCGGACGGCCCAATAGGCGAAATGCGCGATGGCGAAGCGCGCGCGCGGCGTGCCGGCCGCGTGCAGCGCGCGCATGTCGCTCGCGCCGCCGAGCGCGAGCAGGCCGCTTTCGCGGTTGAGGATGCGCCCCGCCCCCTCGATGCCGTGAAGCTCGGCCAGCCTCAGCACCGCCGCCGGGTCGATGGCGCCCGAGCGCGTGCCCATCGTCAGCCCGTCGAGGGGCGAGTATCCCATCGTGGTCGCGACCGACCGCCCCCCCTCGATCGCGCAGATCGAGGCGCCGTTGCCCAGATGCAGCGCAAGCAGCCGCCGCGGCAGCGGCCCGCCCGAGATCGCGGGCAGCCGCCCGACCAGCGCGGCGTAGGAGATGCCGTGAAAGCCATAGCGGCGGATGCCCCGCGCGGCCTCGGCATCGGGGATGGCGTAGCGGGTGGCGACCTCGGGGTTCGTGGCGTGGAAGGCGGTATCGAAGCTTGCGAATTGCGGCAGGTCGGGCGCGAGGGCCCGGACGGCGCGGATCGCGGTCAGGTTCGCGGGGTTGTGCAGCGGCGCGAGCGGCACGCAGGCCTCGATCTCGGCCAGCGTCGCGGCATCGATCCGCCGGGCTGCGATCAGGCGCGCGCCCCCATGAACGACGCGATGCGCGGCGGCATCGAGCGTCTCGGGGCCGAGCCCCGCCGCGGCAAGGGCGGCAAGGACGGCGCGCATCGCGCCCGCATGATCGGGTGCGTCGCACGGCGCGCTGCGGCCGGCGCGCTCGATGCGCGCATCGCCCCCGACCTCCGCGACCCGTCCGGCGCAAAGCTCTGCGCCGACAGCATCATAGACGGCGAACTTGATCGAGCTCGACCCGGCGTTGATGACAAGGATCCGCATCCTACGCCACGCTGCGCCAGAGGCCCAGAAGGGCAAGTGCCGCGAGCACCAGAATCGCGAAGCGGCGGAAGCCCTGCGGGTTGCCGCGCCGGAAGGCCCGCCCCCCGGCCCAGATCCCGGCCGCGAGGAAGGGTGCGGCAAGGATCGCGGCGGTGATCGTCTCGGCCGTCACGAAGCCCGCCGCCCAGAGGGCGGGAACCGTCAGGAAATCGAGAAAGGTGAAATAGGCGATCAGCGTCGCGCGAAAGACCGCCGGCGCGATCGGCTGGGCCGCGAAGAACACCGCGACCGGCAGCCCCCCCACGGCGGCCGCATTCGCAAGCCCCGAGACGACGCCCACCCCGCCATGCGCTGCCGCCCCCGCCGGGCGCGGCAGCGCCAGCCCGGCGAGCAGCAGCGCGCACATCACGAGGATGAAGACCGACAGGAACAGCCGCACCGCATCGACGCCCACCGAACTCAGCACCCAGACGCCCGCGGGCACGCCCACCACCGCCCCGGCCGAGAGTGCCGCCACCCGCCGCCAGTCGATGTCGGGGCGGATGTCGCGCGCCTGCTGGGCCGTCATCGCGAAATCGGCGACGAGGACGACCGCCACGAACTGCAGCGGGTTCATCACGAGCGCCGCCGCCGACATCGAGAGCGCGGCGAAGCCGAAGCCCGAATACCCACGCACGAAGGCCGCGCCGAAGAGCGCCGCGGCCAGAAATGCAGCCTCCGCTATCCCGAGGCCGAAGGGCAGCACGCTCAGGCGACCTGCTGGGGCCGCATGTCCGCGCGGTCGATCCCGGCCACGGCGACGGGCTTTTTCATCGCGTCGCGGCGGAAGGGCTCGCCGAGTTCCTGGTTGATGAGGGCCTCGATCAGCGTAGTCTTGCGGTGCTTCATCTGGTCCTCGACCGCCTTGGCGAGCGCGTCGCGCAACTCATCCATGGTGCGCGCGACGATGCCCTGCAGCCCGCAGGCGCGCGCGATGCCCGCATAGCTCACCTGCGTGTCAAGCTCGGTGCCCACGAAATTGTCGTCATACCAGAGCGTCGAGTTGCGCTTTTCCGCGCCCCACTGATAGTTGCGGAAAACGACCATCGTGATCGCGGGCCATTCGGGCCGCCCGATCGCGGTCAGTTCGGTGACCGCGATGCCGAAGGCGCCATCGCCCGCAAAGCCCACCACCGGCGTGTCGGGGCAGCCGATCTTGGCGCCGACGATCGAGGGCAGGCCGTAGCCGCAGGGCCCGAAGAGGCCGGGCGCGAGGTATTTGCGCCCCGCCTCGAAGCTCGGATAGGCGTTGCCGATGGCGCAGTTGTTGCCGATGTCGGAGGAGATGATCGCCTCCTTGGGCAGCGCCGACTGGATCGCGCGCCACGCCATGCGGGGGCTCATCCACTCGGGCTTGGCGGCGCGGGCGCGCTGGTTCCATGTCGTGCCGGGATCGTCGTCCTCGTGGTCCATGCTCGAGAGCTGCTGCGCCCAGGCGGATTTCTTCTGCGCGATCTCGGCCCGGCGGGCGGCGCGGCCCCGATCGCCCGCCTCGGGCGCAAGCCGCGCGAGGATCGCGCGCGCGACCTTGCCCGCATCGCCCACGATCCCGACCGAGACCTTCTTGGTCAGGCCGATGCGGTCGGGGTTGATGTCGACCTGGATGATCTTCGCACCCTTCGGCCAGTAGTCGAGCCCATAGCCCGGCAGCGTCGAGAACGGGTTGAGCCGGGTGCCGAGCGCGAGCACCACATCGGCCTTGGAGATGAGTTCCATCCCCGCCCTCGAGCCGTTGTAGCCGAGCGGCCCGGCAAAGAGCGGGTGCGAGCCCGGGAAGGCGTCGTTGTGCTGATAGCCGACGCAGACCGGGGCATCGAGCCGCTCGGCCAGCCGCACCGTGTCGGGGATGGCCCCCGCCAGCACGACGCCCGCGCCGTTGAGGATGACGGGGAAGGACGCGGCCGAGAGTAGTGCCGCGGCCTCGTCGAGTGCCGCCTCGCCGCCCGCGGGGCGCTCGAACGTCACGATCGCGGGCAGGTCGATGTCGATCACCTGCGTCCAGAAATCGCGCGGCATGTTGATCTGCGCGGGCGCCGAGGCGCGGCGGGCGTTCAGGATCACGCGGTTCAGCACCTCGGCCACGCGGGCGGGGTCGCGCACCTCTTCCTGATAGGCGACCATGTCCTCGAAGAGCTTCATCTGCTCGACTTCCTGGAACCCGCCCTGCCCGATCGTGCGGTTGGCGGCCTGCGGCGTCACCAGCAGCAGCGGCGTGTGGTTCCAATAGGCGGTCTTGACGGCCGTCACGAAGTTCGTGATGCCCGGGCCGTTCTGGGCGATCATCATCGCCATCTTGCCCGAGGCGCGCGCGTAGCCGTCCGCCATCATCCCGCCCGAGCCTTCGTGCGCGCAGTCCCAGAAGGTGATGCCGGCCTTGGGGAAGAGGTCCGAGATCGGCATGAAGGCCGATCCGATGATGCCGAAGGCATGCTCGATGCCGTGCATCTGCAGAACCTTGACGAAGGCTTCCTCGGTGGTCATCCGCATGTCGTGTCCTCCTGCATCCCGCGCGCGCCGCGCCGGGCCTTCCTAGCCCGCCGGCGGGCGCGGGTTTATGTCCAGTCACCGGGCCGAACTATGTCCAGATCAGAGCGCCTGCGCAATCCGCGCGATGCCCTCGGGTATGCGGGCGGGCTGGATCGAGGAATAGGCCAGCCGATAGAACCGCCGCGGCGCCTCGGGGCCTGCGAAAAAGACCTGCCCGGGTTCGATCAGCACCCCCTGCCCCCGCAACCGCAGCGCGAGCGCGCCCGTGTCGGTGCCCTCGGGCGCCTCCATCCAGAAGCTCGACCCCCCGAACCCGCCCTGCCCCGCCACCCGCAACCCCTGTGCCGCGATCGCCTCGGACATCGCCTGCCGGCGGCGGCGAAAGGCCTGGCGCATCCGGTTCACGAGGGCGTCGTAATGCCCGAGCGCCAGGAAATGCGCCGTCGTGCGCTGGATGAGGCCCGGCGGATGGCGCAGCATCAGGGCGCGCAGCGCGCGCGCCTCGGCGATGAAGTCGCGCGGCGCGACCAGATAGCCCAGCCGCAGCCCCGGAAACACCGATTTCGAGAAGGAGCCGACATGGATCACCCGCCCCTCGGCATCGAGCGACTTCAGCGCCGGCGCGACCGGGCCGAGAAAGGACATCTCGAATTCGTAATCGTCCTCGACCACCACCGCGCCCGCCCGCGCCGCCCCCTCGAGCAGCGCCATGCGCCGCGCGATCGGCATGGTCGCGTTCGTCGGACACTGGTGCGAGGCGGTGGTGAAGATGACATCCGCCCCCGCGGCGGCCTCGGGCGGCAGGCCCTCGGCATCGACCGCGACGGGGCGCAACGCGGCCCCCGTCTGCGCCACCATCCCCGCCAGCCCCGGATAGCCCGGCGTCTCGACGACCGCGACGCGGCCGGGGCGCAAGAGCAGGCTCGCCGCGATCCAGAGCGCGTTCTGCGCCCCGAGCGTCAGCAGCACCTCGTCCTCGGCGGCGGCGATCCCGCGCCGGGGCAGGATCATGCCGCGCAGCATGTCGATCAGCATCGGATCGTCGCGCTCGAACTGGTCCGAGGTCAGCGCCGAGAACTCGCGCCGGCCCAGCGCGCGCAGCGCGCATTGGCGCCAGTTGTGATGGTCAAACAGCGCCGGATCGGCCTGGCCATAGATGAAGGGATAGGGGTAACGCTCCCAGTCCACGGGCTTTTCGGGACGCGCGATGGCCGAATAGCGCCGCCCCGTCAGGGCCGCGTAATCGACCGCGACGGCACGCGGCCCCTCGGGCGCGAAGTCCGGGCCGCCCGGCGCCGTTTCCGAGACGAAATAGCCTGACCGGCCGCGCGCCACCAGATAGTCCGAGGCCACGAGATCGGCATAGGCGAGCGTCACGGTGATGCGGCTGACCCCGAGATGGACCGCGAGCGCCCGGCTCGAGGGCAGCCTCGCGCCCGGCCGGAACCGCCCGGCGAGGATGCCGCGCGCGACCATCGCGCGGATGCGGCTTTGCAGCGTGCCGCCCTCGCCCGGGGCGAGGTGAAAGGCTTCGACGGGAACGGCCATGGCGCCTCGGTGCTTCGCCCCGATCCTGCGGAGCGGCGCGGCGCCGTCAAGCCCCGCGCGCGCCCGGGCTAGCCGCCGAGCGGGCGCAGGAGTTCGCGGCTGATGATGTGGCGCTGGATCTCGCTCGTGCCTTCCCAGATGCGCTCAACCCGCGAATCGCGCCAGATGCGCTCGAGCGGCAATTCCTCCATCAGGCCCATGCCGCCGTGGATCTGGATCGCCTCGTCAGCGATCATCGCGAGCGCCTCGGTGGCCTTGAGCTTCGCCATCGCCATGTCGGCCTCGGTGACGCTGCCCTGATCGAACTTCCAGCCGGCCGACCAGGTGAGGAGTTCAGCCGCGCGCAACTCCATCGCCATGTCGGCAAGCTTGAATGACACCCCCTGGAACTTGCCGATCTGCTGGCCGAACTGCTGGCGGTCGGCAGCATAGGCGAGCGCGTGGCCGAGCGCGCGGTCGGCGCGGCCGAGGCAGGTCGCGG
>CAYYJB010000058.1:0-8352 GCA_964472135.1 uncultured Gemmobacter sp. | reverse complement strand
GCATAGGCGAGCGCGTGGCCGAGCGCGCGGTCGGCGCGGCCGAGGCAGGTCGCGGCCACCTGCAACCGCGTCGCGCCAAGCCAGGTGTTGGCGACCTCGAAGCCCTTGTGCACCTCGCCGAGGATGTTCTCCGCCGGCACGCGGCAATCGTCGAATTCGAGGACGGCGTTCGAGTAGCCGCGGTGGCTCACGTTGCGATAGCCGTCGCGGACGGTGAAGCCCTTGGTGCCCTTGTCGACGAAGAATGCGGTGATGCGCTTCTTGCGGCCGCGCGGCGTGTCCTCCTCGCCGGTCGCCATGAAGGCGATGGTGAAGCCCGCGATGTCGGCGTGGCTGATGAAGTGCTTGGTGCCGTTCAGCACCCAGTCCCCGCCCTCGGGGCGCGCGTTGGCCTTCATGCCGCGAAGGTCCGACCCCGCGCCCGGTTCGGTCATGGCGAGGCAGTCCCATGTCTCGCCCCGGATGCAGGGCGCGAGGTAGCGCGCGCGCTGGTCGGGCGTGCCGGCGAGCAGGATGTTCGAGGGGCGCGCGACGCAGGTCCAGTGCAGGGCATAGTTCGCCCGGCCAAGCTCGCGTTCGTAGAGAAGCCAGCTCAGCGTATCGAGGCCCGCGCCCCCCACCTCGGCGGGCATGTTGGCGGCATAGAGGCCCGCGGCCATCGCCTTGGCCTGGATCTCGCGGATGAGGTCGGGGCGCAGATGGCCGGTGCGTTCGACCTCGGCCTCGTGCGGATAGAGTTCCGTTTCCACGAAGGCTCTGGTCGTCTCCACGACCATGCGCTGTTCGTCGCTCAGAGCGAAGTCCATCTTGCCCTCATGGATCGACGTTGTAGGTCATGCCATCGACGGCAAGCGCCTGGCCAGAGATCATCCGCGCGCCCGCCGAGGCGAGGAAGACGGCCATGTCGGCCACGTCCTCTGGGTCCGAGAGCCGCTTGAGCGCGGTGCCGGCGGCGTAACCCGTGCGGATCGTCTCGGGCGTGACGCCCTTGGCGGCGGCCTCGGCCTCGATCACGCGGTCGATGCGGGGGCCGTTGACGCTGCCGGGGCAGATCGCGTTGGCGCGGATGCCATGCGGGCCAAGCTCCATCGCCACAGTCTTCATGAGCCCGATCACCCCCCATTTGGCGGCGACATAGGGCGCGCGGAATGGCGTGCCATAAAGGCCCGAGGTCGAGGAGATGAAGGTGATGACCCCCTGCCCCTGCGGGATCATCAGCCGCGCCGCGCCGCGAGCGAGGAGCATCGCGCCCTCGAGGTTGACGCCGAGACATTCGCGCCAGCCCTCGAGCGGCATGTCGGCGATCCCCGCGGTCGGGCCCTTGATGCCCGCGTTGGCGATCGCGATGTCGAGCCCGCCCCATTCGGCCGCGATCGCGGCGAAGAGGGCATCCATCGCGGGCGCCGAGGCCGCATCGCAGGATGTGCCGGTGATCCCCTCGGGCAGGGCGGCGAGGGCGGCGGCGTCGACATCGCACACCCGGACCCGGTCGCCCAGCGCCGCGAAGGCGCGTGCCATCACGAGGCCGATCCCGTTCGCTCCGGCGGTGATGAGGACGCGCCGGCTCACTTCCCCTGCCCCACGTGACGCCCTGCCCCTGCGGGCAGCGGCAGCCCCGCATGGGCCGCCGCGATCGGGTTCAGCCGCGCGAGGATCGGCGCGGGGGCCGGGCAGGTGCGGCCCGCCTTCATGTCGACGTGCAGGATCATCTGCTCGATCGTCGCCACCGCCTCGCCGTCGCGGGCGATGGTGATGAAGATCCGCACGCGCTTGTCGTCGGCCGAGATGATCTGGAGCGATCCGGTCAGCCGGTCGCCGAGGCGCGCCTCGCCCAGATGCCGGATGTGGGTCTCGGCGGTGTAGTAGCTGAAGCCCGAGGCGACATAGGCCATGTCGGCGCCGATGAGGCGCAGGAAGGCGTCGCAGGTCTCGGAGGCGGCGAAGAGATAGCGGCTTTCGGTCATGTGGCCGTTGTAGTCGATCCAGCCCGGCAGCACCTGCATCCGCGCCAGTTCGAGCGGCCCCTCGGGCGGGGTGGCTATGAGTGCCGCGCGCCGCGCCGCGTCATGGGCGTTCAGCACCCGCCCCGCGCCCCAGTCGCGGTCCTTCAATGCGCGCAGAAAGCCGATCAGGTTCGAATCGCGGATCCGCTCCAGCTCGCGGATGGTGTATTTCCCCGATTGCGCGTCCGACTGCCCGGCGATGAGGTCCACGAGCTCGTCGTTGAACTCGGGCACGTCGGTCAGCTTGGTCCAGGGCCAGCTCAGGCAGGGGCCGAACTGGGCCATGAAGTGCTTCATGCCCGCCTCGCCGCCCGCGACGCGATAGGTCTCGAACAGGCCCATCTGCCCCCAGCGCAGGCCGAAGCCCATGCGGATCGCCTCGTCGATCTCTTCGGTCGTGGCGATCCCGTCCTTGACGAGCCAGAGCGCCTCGCGCCAGACGGCCTCGAGAAAGCGGTCGGCGATGTGGGCGTCGATCTCCTTGCGGATGTGGAGCGGGAACATCCCGATCTCGCGCAGGATCGTCTTGGCGCGCTCGATCAGGGCCGGGTCCGAGGCGGGCGAGGGCACGACCTCGGCCAGCGGCAGGAGATAGACCGGGTTGAAGGGGTGCGCGACGAAGATGACCGAGGGGTCGGCCGCGCCCTGCTGCAACTCCGAGGGCTTGAACCCGCTCGTCGAGGATCCGATCGGCACGCCATGCGCGGCCTGCTGGATCTGGGCAAAGACCCGGTGCTTGAGGTCGAGCCGCTCCGAGACCGATTCCTGGATGTAGTCCGCGCCTTCGACGGCCTCGGTGATGGTGGCGGCGAAGCTCACGCGGCCCTCGGTCGGCATCGGGGTGTCGGACAGGGCGGGCAGTGCTGCGCGCGCGTTCGCGATCACCTCGCCCACCTTGCGCGGGGCCTCGGGGTCGGGGTCGAAGACCGCGACATCCCAGCCGTTCAGCGCAAACCGCGCCGCCCAGCCGCCGCCGATGACGCCGCCGCCGATGATCGCCGCCTTTTTCATGCCGGTGCCCTCTTGGTCAGGCCGAAGCGCGCGCGCACCTCGGCGGGGGTGATGACGCGGGCGCCGAGGCCCTCGATGATGCCGCGCGCGCGCTCGACGAGTTGCGCGTTGGTCGCGAGCACGCCGCGATCGAGCCAGAGGTTGTCCTCGAGCCCCACGCGCACGTTCCCTCCCGCGAGCACCGCGGCCGCGACATAGGGCATCTGGTGGCGCCCGAGGGCAAAGGCCGACCAGTGCCAGCCGGCGGGCACGTTGTTGACCATCGCCATGAAGGTGTTGAGGTCATCGGGCGCCCCCCACGGCACGCCCATGCAGAGTTGCACGAGCACCGGGTCGCGGATGATCCCCTCGGACACCAGCTGGCGGGCAAACCACAGATGGCCCGTGTCGAAGGCCTCGATCTCGATCTGCACGCCCGCGGCCGTCATCCGCGCGGCCATGTCGCGCAATAGGCCGGGCGTGTTGACCATGACGTAATCGGCCTCGGCGAAGTTCATCGTGCCGCAGTCGAGCGTGCAGATCTCGGGCCGGCAGTCGACGACATGGGCGACCCGCTCGGCCGCGCCCGCCATGTCGGAACGCTGCGACATCCGGTTCATCGCCTCGGTCCCGTCAAAGAGCAGATCGCCCCCCATCCCGGCGGTGAGGTTGAGTACGACATCGGTCGCGCTGTCGCGGATGCGCTCGGTCAGTTCGCGATAGAGCGCGGGGTCGCGGGCGGGCGCGCCCGTCTCGGGGTCGCGGACATGGCAATGCACCACCGCGGCCCCTGCCTTGGCGGCGGCGATCGCGCTCTCGGCGATCTGGGCGGGCGAGCGCGGCACATGCGGGCTGCGGTCCTGCGTGCCGCCCGCGCCGGTGACGGCACAGGTGATGAAGACCTCGCGGTTCATGGCAAGCGGCATCGGCATCCTCCCCTTATCTCGCGCGGCACCATAGCGCCTTCGCGCGCGCCTTGCGTGATCCGTTTGCGAAGCGCGATGGCGCGAAAGCGAAGCGCGGCGTCTGGTCTTAACGCTGCTGCGCGACTGGACCTAATCGCGCCCCGGCCGATGGCGGATAAGCGGTGCGGGCGGGGTTGAGGAGGATGCGCGATGGATGATCTCGGCGGCGTGAACGATATCGGCGAAGTGGTCGCGGCCGACCGCGCCCATGTCTGGCACCATCTGATCCAGCACAAGATGTTCGAGACCGTCGATCCGCGCGTGATCGTCGAGGGGCGCGGCATGCGCGTCTGGGACGCCCGCGGCAAGGAGCATCTCGATGCCGTCTCGGGCGGGGTCTGGACGGTCAACGTCGGCTACGGGCGCGAGAGCATCGCCAATGCGGTGCGCGACCAGCTGATCAAGATGAACTATTTCGCCAATTCGGCGGGCTCGATCCCCGGCGCGCTCTTTGCCCGCCGCCTGATCGAGAAGATGCCGGGCATGTCGCGGGTCTATTACTCGAACTCGGGCTCGGAGGCCAACGAGAAGGTCTACAAGATGGTCCGCCAGATCTCGGCGCGCCATCATGGCGGGCGCAAGTCGAAGATCCTCTTCCGCGAGCGCGACTATCACGGCACCACGATCACCACCCTCGCCTCGGCCGGCCAGCCGCAGCGCGCGGCCCAATACGGGCCGCTGACGCCGGGCTTCGTGCAGGTGCCGCACTGCCTCGAATACCGCGCCCAGTGGGCGTGCGAGAACTACGGCGAGCGTGCGGCGGACGCCATCGAAGAGGTCATCCGGCGCGAGGGGCCCGATACGGTGGGGGCGATCGTGCTCGAACCCATCACCGCGGGCGGGGGCGTGATCGTTCCGCCCAGGGGCTATTGGGAGCGCGTGCAGGACATCTGCCAACGCCACAGCATTCTTCTGCACATCGACGAGGTCGTCTGCGGCGTCGGCCGGACGGGGGCGTGGTTCGGCTATCAGCACTATGGCGTCAAACCCGATTTCGTCACCATGGCCAAGGGCGTCGCCTCGGGCTATGCCGCGATCTCGTGCACCGTCACGACCGAGGCCATCTTCGAGATGTTCAAGGACGATGCCGCCGATCCGATGAGCTATTTCCGCGACATCTCGACCTTTGGCGGCTGCGCCTCGGGCCCGGCGGCGGCGCTCGAGAACATGCGCATCATCGAGGACGAGAACCTCATCGACAACACGAACGCCATGGGCGCGCGGCTGATCGCGAACCTCCACGCCCTCGCCGAGCGGCATGCGGTGATCGGGAACGTGCGCGGCAAGGGCCTGTTCTGCGGCGCCGAACTCGTGGCCGACCGCACGACGAAAGAGGCCGCGGACGAACGCAAGGTGCAGGCGGTGGTTGCCGACTGCATGCAGCAGGGCGTCATCATCGGCGCCACCAACCGCTCGTTGCCGGGCCTCAACAACACGCTCTGCCTCAGCCCAGCGCTGATCGCGACCGCCGACGACATCGACGCGATCACGCACGCCATCGACGGGGCGCTGACGCGCGTCTTCGACTGAGGCGCGCGCCCCGGCGCTGCCATTGCGGCGGGCGCGAAAGCTGCGATGATCCGCGCGGGGGCGCAGAGGGACGAGGGAAAGATGGCGCGCGATCTCGGTCGGCTGCTCAGGCCGCGCTCGATTGCCGTTCTGGGCGGCGGCTGGGCCGTCAACGTCATCGAGCAATGCCGCAAGATGGGCTTTGCCGGCCCCGTCTGGCCCGTCCACCCGACGCGGGCAGAGGTGGGCGGGCTGCGCGCCGTGCCGCGCCTTGCCGATCTGCCCGAGGCGCCCGACGCGGTGTTCGTGGGCGTCAACCGCCACGCCACCCTCGACGTGCTGGCCGAGCTTTCGGCGATGGGCGCGGGCGGGGCGATCGCCTTCGCCTCGGGCTGGTCCGAGACGGGCGATCATGACCTGCAGGCGCGTCTGGTCGCGGCGGCGGGCGACATGCCGGTGCTCGGCCCCAACTGCTATGGCGTGATCAACTATCTCGACGGGGCGCTGCTCTGGCCCGATCAGCACGGCGGGCGGCGGGTCGCCCGGGGGGTGGCGCTCGTCTCGCAATCCTCGAACATCGTGATCAACCTCACCATGCAGGCGCGCGGGCTGCCGGTGGCCTATGTGGCCTGTCTGGGCAATGCCGCGCAGACGGGGCTCGTGGAGCTTGCGCGGGCGCTGCTCGATGATCCGCGGGTGACGGCGCTCGGCCTCTACCTCGAGGGCATCGCCGATGCGCCGGGGTTTGCGCGGCTGGCCGAGGCCGCGCGCGCCGCGGGCAAGGGGATTGTCGCGCTCAAGGCCGGCAAGACGGCGACGGGCCGGGCGGTGGCGGCGACGCATACGGCCTCGCTCGCGGGCGAGGGTGTCGCCTCCTCGGCCTATCTCGCGCAATGCGGGGTGGCGGAGGCCGCGGGGCTGTCGGAACTGCTCGAGACGCTGAAGATCCTGCATGTCCACGGGCCGCTGCCGGGCGGGCCGGTCTGTTCGGTGTCGTGCTCGGGCGGCGAGGCGGGGCTTGTCGCCGATCTCGCGCCCGGGCTTGGCCTCTCGATGCCGCCGCCGCCCCCGGAACGCGCCGCGGCGCTGGCCGAGGCGCTGGGGCCGCTCGTCACGATCTCGAACCCGCTCGATTACCAGACCTTCATCTGGGGCGATCTGGCGGCGACGAGCCATGTCTTTGCCGAGATGCTCGCGGGCTATGCGGCGGGCGTGTTCGTGATCGATCCGCCGCGCCCGGACCGCTGCGATCCGGCCTCGTTCGAGCCCGCGCTGGAGGCGATCGAGGCCGCGCAGGCCGCGACGGGGCGGCCGGCCTTTCCGCTCGCCTCGCTGCCCGAGAACTTCGACGAGGCGCGCGCCATCGCCGCGATCGAGCGCGGCATCGCCCCGCTCATGGGGCTCGAGGACGGCTTGCGCGCGCTGAAGCTTGCCGCGACGCCGGCCGGCCGGCCGGGCTGGGCGCCCTGGCGCGCGGCGCCGGCGGGCGGGGCCGCGCGGATGCTCGATGAGGCCGAGGCCAAGGCGCTTCTGGCCGCGGCGGGGGTGGCGGTGCCGCGCGGCGTGTCGGCCGCGACGCTTGCCGATCTGCGCGCGCGCGCGGGCGCGCTTCAGCCGCCGCTCGCGCTCAAGGGGCTGGGGCTCGCGCACAAGACCGAGGCGGGCGCAGTGCGGCTCAACCTGCCCGACCTCGCGGGGGCGGCCGAGATGGCGGGGGTCACGGGCTACCTCGCCGAAGAGATGGTCCGGGACGCGCGCGCCGAGGTGCTGATCGGGATCCGCCGCGATGCCGTCTATGGCGCGACGCTGACGCTCGGCTCGGGCGGGGTTGCGGCCGAGCTTCTGGCCGACACCGTCACCCTCGTCGCGCCCGTGACGGAGGACGAGGTCGCGGCGGCGCTGCGCCGGCTCCGGCTCTGGCCGCTCATCGATGGCTGGCGCGGCCGGCCGCGGGCCGATGCGGGGGCCGCGGTCGCGGTCGCGCTGAAACTGCAGGAGTTGCTCGCGGCCCGACCAGAAATCCGCGAGATCGAGATCAACCCGCTCATCCTCCGTGGCGCAGGCGCCGTCGCGGTCGATGCGCTCATCCTTGTCGAGGCGCCATGACAACCGCCATCACCACCCGGACCGAGGGCGCGATCCTCGAGGTCACGCTGAACCGCCCGCCCGCGAACGCGATCGACCTCGTGACGAGCCGCATCATGGGCGAGACCTTCCGCGCCTTTCGCGACGACGACAGCCTGCGCGTCGCGATCCTGCGCGCCGAGGGGGCGAAGTTCTTCTGCCCCGGCTGGGATCTCAAGGCCGCCGCCGCGGGCGATGCGGTCGATGGCGACTATGGGGTGGGGGGCTTCGGGGGGTTGCAGGAACTCCCCAACCTCAACAAGCCGGTGATCGCGGCGGTGAACGGCATCTGCTGCGGGGGTGGGCTCGAACTCGCGCTGTCGTGCGATCTGATCCTCGCCTCGGAGAACGCGACCTTTGCGCTGCCCGAGATCCGCTCGGGCACGGTGGCGGATGCCGCCTCGATCAAGCTGCCCAAGCGCATCCCCTATCATGTCGCGATGGACCTCTTGCTGACCGGGCGGTGGTTCGACGCGGCCGAGGCGCTCCGCTGGGGCCTGTTGCGCGAGGTCACGACGCCCGCCGACCTTCTGCCCAAGGCGTGGGATCTCGCGCGGCTTCTGGCGTCGGGGCCGCCCCTTGTCTATGCGGCGATCAAGGAGGTCGTGCGCGAGGCCGAGAACATGCGCTTTCAGGATGCGCTGAACCGCGTGACCAAGCGCCAGATGGCGACGGTCGACCGCCTCTATTCCTCCGAGGACCAGCTCGAGGGCGCGCGCGCCTTCGCCGAAAAGCGCCCGCCCGTCTGGAAGGGGCGCTGA
>CAYYJB010000057.1:0-15019 GCA_964472135.1 uncultured Gemmobacter sp. | reverse complement strand
GGCACGGGCAAGACGCTCGTCGCGCATGCGCTGCACGCGGTCGGGCCGCGCGCGGGGCGCAAGTTCATCTCGGTCGCCTGCGCGGCCTTCGCGCAGGATGCGCTGGCCGCGCGCATCTTTGGCGCCGAGGGGGACACCCAGATCCCGCTGATCGAGGAGGCGCGCGGCGGCACGCTCTGCCTTGAGGACATCGAGACGCTGGCCCCGGCGATGCAGGCGCGGCTGCTGGCCTTTCTCGATGCGCAGGGCACCCCGCCCGAGACGCGCGTCATCGCGATCTGCAACGACCACGCCCCCGACACCACCGTCGAGGATGTGCTGCGCCCCGATCTGCTCTTTCGCCTCGGGGGGCACAAGATCATCCTGCCGCCCCTGCGTGCCCGGGGCGAGGACATCCTGACCCTTTTCGCCACCATCGCCGCCCGCTTCGCCGAGGAATACGGCTGCGAGGCGCCAGAGGTCTCGACGCAGGAGGCGGCGCAACTCCTGCAATCGCCCTGGCCCGGGAACGTGCGCCAGCTCGTCTCGATCTCCGAGCGCGCCGTGCTTCAGGCCCGGCGCGGACAGGGCTCGATCGCCTCGCTCCTCATGGCCGACATCGAGGCGGCGGGGCCTGCCCGCACAACCGAGGGCAAGTCGCTCAAGGATCATGTGGATGCCTTCGAGCGGCTCTTGATCGACGCCACCATGCGCCGCCACAAGGGGTCCATCGTGGCGGTGATGGAGGAGTTGGCGCTGCCGCGCCGCACCCTCAACGAGAAGATGACGAAATACGGGCTGACGCGGCAGGATTACTTCTGATCGCCCTCAGCGCGTGCCGTACATCCGGTCGCCCGCGTCGCCGAGGCCCGGGACGATGTAGCCGTGATCGTTCAGATGCGAATCGAGCGCGGCCGTCACCACCGGCACGTCGGGGTGCGCCTCGCGCATCCGCGCGACGCCTTCGGGCGCGGCGAGCAGGCACAGCATCCGGATGTGGCGCGCGCCGCGCTCCTTGAGCAGGCTCACCGCCGCGGCCGAGGAATTGCCGGTCGCGAGCATCGGGTCGACGACGATCGAAAAGCGCTGGTCGAGCTGGTCGGGCACCTTGCAATAATACTGCACGGGCTGGAGTGTCTCGGGGTCGCGGTAAAGCCCGATGAAGCCCACCCGAGCGGCCGGAATGAGTTCGAGGATGCCGTCGAGCAGCCCGTTCCCGGCCCGCAGGATCGAGACGAGCGCGAGTTTCTTGCCATCGAGGATCGGCGCGTCCATCTCGCACAGCGGCGTCTCGATCCGCGTCGTCGTCAGTTCGAGGTCGCGCGTGACCTCATAGGCCAGGAGCAGGCTGATCTCGCGCAGGAGCCGGCGGAACCCCGCGGTCGAGGTATCCTTTTGCCGCATGAGCGTGAGCTTGTGCTGCACGAGGGGGTGGCGGACGATCGTCAGATGGTCAGTCATTGGGTTTGTCCAGTCGCTGAAGGAGGCGCGCGCGCGTGGCCTCGTCGCAGAATGCCGCCTCGGCGGCGGTGCGCGCAAGGGTCAGAAAGACGCCTTCATCCCAGCCGAAGGCATCGGCGAGGCGGTCGTATTCGCGCCGCATCGAGGTGTGGAAGAAGGGCGGATCGTCGGTCGAGACGGTGACGCGCACGCCGCGGTCGAAGAAATGCCCGATCGGGTGGTCGCGCCAGCGCGGGAACAGCCCGAGCGCCATGTTCGACCCCGGGCAGACCTCGAGCACGGTGCCGCGCTCGGCCAGTTCCTCAACCAGGCGCGGATCCTCGATCGCGCGCACGCCGTGCCCGATCCGCTCGGGGCGCAGGTCGGCGAGGGCCGCGCGCACGCTCTCGGGGCCTGCCCATTCGCCGGCGTGCGCGGTGATGCGCAAGCCCGCCTCGCGCGCCATGTCGAAGCCATAGGCGAAGTCGCGCGGGGCAAAGGCCGTCTCGGCGCCCGCGATGCCGAAGCCCGTCACGAAATCTCCCGCCGTCTCGGCCGCGCAGCGCGCCGCTTCGCGCGCGCGCTCGGGGCCGAAGTGGCGGATGCAGGTGACGATGCCGCGCATGGCGATGCCGTCCTCGGCCTCGGCCTCGGCGGCGGCGGTGGCGATCGCGGCCAGATGGTCGCGCCATTCGTAAAGATCGCACCCCCCGCAGAAATCGGGCGAGAGGAAGGCCTCGGTATAGATGACGCCATTCTGCGCACTCTCGCCCAGCACCGCCCGCGTCAGGCGGTAATAGGCATCGGGCGTCGTCAGGACCGAGGTCGCGGCCTCGTAGACGCGCAGGAAATGGGTGAAGTCGCGAAAGGCATAGTTGCCCCTGGCATCGAAGATCCCGCCGATATCGGCACCCGCCCGCCGCGCCATGTCGCGGATGAGGGCGGGCGGCGCCGCCCCCTCGAGGTGGAGGTGCAGTTCGACCTTGGGCAGATCCCTCACAGCAGGTTCCTTCCGCGGGCGGTCCATGGCAATCCGAGATGCGCCGCGACCGTTGCCCCGACATCGCCGAAGACGCAAGGGCCGACGGGCCCCGCACCCGCCCCCGCGATCAGCACCGGCACCCGCTCGCGCGTGTGGTCGGTGCCGGGCGCGGTCGGGTCGTTGCCGTGATCGGCGGTGAAGACCGCGATGTCGCCCGGGAGCAGGCGGCCGAGAAACCGCCCCGCCCAGCGGTCGGCGGCCTCGAGCGCGCGCGCATAGCCCGCAACGTCGCGCCGGTGGCCGTAGAGGCTGTCGAATTCGACGAGGTTCGCCACGATCAGCGCGCCCTGCCCGGCCGTCCGCGCGAGATCCTCGAGGATCAGCATGAGGCCCGCATCGTCGGCCGCCTTGTGCGGCGTGCCCGTCGCGCGATGGGCGAAGATGTCGCCGATCTTGCCCACGCTGTGCACCGCGCGCCCGGCAGCCGAGGCGATATCAAGAAGCGTGGGCGACGGCGGCGCGAGCGCGAAGTCGCGCCGGTTGGCGGTGCGCGCGAAATGGCCCGGCGCGCCCGTGAAGGGCCGCGCGATCACGCGCCCGACCCGCATCGCGTGCAGCCGCGGCGCAAGTGCGGCGCACATCGCCATCAGCCGATCGAGGCCGAACGCCTCTTCATGCGCCGCGATCTGAAAGACGCTGTCGGCCGAGGTGTAGCAGATGGGCCAGCCGGTCTGCAGATGCGCGGCCCCCAGCCGGTCGATGATCTCGGTCCCCGAGGCGCGGCAGTTGCCGAGGATGCCCGCACACCCCGCCGCCGCGGCCGCGGCCGCCGCCAGATCGGGCGGAAAGGCGGGCACGCGGTCGGGAAAGACCGTCCAGTCCCAGTCGACCGGCTGGCCCGCAAGCTCCCAGTGGCCCGAGGGGGTGTCCTTGCCGCGCGAGGTCTCGACCGCAGCACCCCAGCGGCCCGTCGCGCGCGCCCCGGTCGCGTCGAACCCCGGCAGCGCCCGCCCCGAGGCCAGCGCCGCCGCCGCGCCAAGCCCGAGTGCATCGAGGACCGGCATCCGCAGCGGCCCCGCGCGCCCCCGGTCGGCCCGCCCCTCGGCGCAGGCCAGCGCGATGTGGCCGAGCGTGTCGGCCCCCGCATCGCCATAGGCCGCCGCGTCGGGCGCGCCCCCGATCCCGACCGAATCGAGCACGATGAGGAACGCCCGCCCCATCACACCCAGCCGTGGATGAGCGGGCGCGGCGCCGCCGGGCCCGGGCCCACGCGCACCGCCGCCGCCACCGCCTGCCGCGCGCGCGCCGCGCCCGCCTCATCGGCCGCATGCACGATGGCGACGGCTTCGCCCGCCGCGACGGGGGCCCCCACGGGCAGGATCCCCGCAAGCCCCACGCGATGGTCGATCGCGTCGCCCTCGCGCGCCCGCCCGCCGCCGAGCGCGACGATGGCAAGGCCGAGCGCGCGGGTATCCCAGCGCTCGATCACGCCCCCCGCCGGGGCGGGCACCGCCACCTGCACGGGGGCGACCGGCAGATGCGCCCGCCAGCGCGCGACGAAATCGGCGGGGCCACCCTGATGCGCGACCATCGCGCCGAAGACCTCGGCCGCCCGGCCGCTGTCGAGCGCGCGCGCGATCGCCGCCGCCCCTGCCGCATCGTCGCCCGCAAGCCCCCCGAGGACCAGGAGCCGCCCGCCCAGCACCTCGACCAGTTGCCGGAGCGCCGGGTGGGGGGCGGCGCCCGTGAGCACCTCCATGCTCGCGGCGATTTCGAGCGCGTTGCCCGCGACGGGCAGGAGCGGCGCATCCATGTCGGTGATGCAGGCGTCCGTCGGGCACCCTGCCCCGCGCGCGGTCGCGACGAGGGCGCGCGCCAGATCGCGCGCCTCGCGCTCCGTGGCCATAAAGGCGCCCGAGCCCGTCTTGACGTCGAGCACGAGCGCCCCGAGCCCCGCGGCGAGCTTTTTCGAGAGGATCGAGGCGGTGATGAGGTCGATGCTCTCGACCGTCGCGGTCACGTCGCGGATGGCATAGAGCCGCCGGTCGGCGGGCGCGATCTCGGCACTCGCCGCGACGATGGCGCAGCCCGTGGCCGCGATCTGCGCGCGTAGCGCCTCGGGCGCGATGGCGGTGCGCAGACCCGGGATCGATTCGAGCTTGTCGAGCGTCCCGCCCGTGTGCCCGAGCCCGCGCCCCGAGACCATCGGCACGAAGGCCCCGCAGGCGGCAAGCGCGGGCGCGAGCGGGATCGACACCGCATCGCCGATGCCGCCCGTCGAATGCTTGTCGAGCACCGGCCCCGGCAGGTCCCACGCCAGCACCGCGCCCGAATCGCGCATCCCGAGCGTGAGCGCGACGCGCCCCGCCTCGCCGAGGCCCCGCAGGCAGACGGCCATCGCGAAGGCGCCCGCCTGCGCGTCGCTGACCGCCCCGCTCGCGAGGCCGAGCGCAAAGGCGCGGATCGCCGCGGGTTCGGGCGGGGTGCCCGCGCGGATCGCGGCGATGACGGCGCGCGCGTCGATCACGGGTGCATCTGCGCCTTGTCGAAGGCCCCGGGCAGGAGCGCGCCCACCGTCGTCTCGGCCACCCCGCCGCGCGTGGTGCAGAGCGTCACCGGCACCTCGGGCGGGGCGAATTCCGCGAGCTTCTGGCGACAGCCGCCGCAGGGCGAGACGGGCACCGGGCTGTCGGCGATGACGAGGGCGGCGGTAAAGCGCGTCTCGCCGGCCGCGACCATGGCGGCGATGGCGCCCGCCTCGGCGCAGGTGCCCTCGGGATAGGCGGCGTTCTCGACATTGCAGCCGACATGGACCGCCCCCGACGCCCCGCGCAGCGCCGCCCCCACGGCAAAGCGCGAATAGGGCACATAGGCGTTCGCCCGCACCGCCGTCGCCGCGCGCAAAAGGTCGTCATCCATCGCCATTCCCCCCTCTTCAGGCCGGCAGCGTCGCGAAGGCGCCGGGCAGCGACACCTCGAGCAGTTCGAAATCCGGGCTCGGCGCGGCATAGCGCGTCGCCATGCCGGGCGGGATGACGAAGGCATCCCCCGGCGTCAGGCGGAAGGGCGCCTTGCCCTCGCCCTCGAGCGTCATCGCCCCTTCCATGACGAAACCGAAGAGGATGTCGGCATCGTGCCGCGCCGCGCCCCCCGCACCGCCCGCCGCGCCGCCCGACGCGCCGTCCGCCACCGCGCGCACGACCTGCACGCCCGCCACGTTGCGGGTGTTCGCCGCGATGGTGGTGTCGCGCGCCACGAAGCCCGGCACGCGGAAGGGCGCCCATTGCGCCCCCTCGGCGCGGTGGTGGACGAAGCGCTGGCCGTCCCATTCGCGCCCCGGCACGGGGGCGTCGGTGTTGGGCAGCGTCATCCGGTGGTCGATCGTCGTCAGATGCTCGGCCGGCACGCCGATCTCGATCACCTCGATGTTGTCCGAGGCAAAGAGGACGCGGTGGCGGATCTGCGGCGGCTGGATCACGCAGCACCCGGCAGAAAGGCGAAACGGCGGGCCCTGATCCTCGTAGACGAGATCGACCCAGCCGCGATAGCAGAAGATCAGCTGAAAGCCGATGGTGTGGTAATGGACCATGTCGGGCACCGGCCCGCCGTCGGGGATGCGGATGTGGCTGGCGATGATCGCGCCGCCCAGCCGGTCGGGGATCAGGTCGCGATACTGCATCCCCGCCCGGCCGATCACCCAGGGCGCCTGATCGGCCAGCCGGCGCACCACGAAGGCGTGCTCGGTCTCGGGCAGGATCAGGGGCGGGTTCGCGACGTCGATCTCGATGCGCGCGCCGTTCGGGGCGATCAGCGCGCGCGCCCCGTCCGCGACCGCGCCCGGATCCTCGGCGAGGATGCGGATGACGGGCGCGGGCGCCTCTGCCCCGCGCTCGAGCCGCAGGCGCAGGCCGTGCCCGGATATCACCGCGACACGCGGATCGTCGGCCGGATAGATCATCTCGAGCCGAAACCCGAGGCGCTTGGTGAAGAAGTCGAGATCCTCGGTCAGCGCCGACGAGGGCATCAGGATTTCCGCGCAGCTCTCCGTCATCCCGGCCCCCTCTCGCCTTCGCGCCCAGACTGCGCGCGCGCGCGCCCCGATGCAAGCACCCGCTGCGGACCTTGGCGCGCCTGACCCGATGGTTTAAGGTTCAACAATCGGCAAGGAGATAGCGGATGGACGATACGCGGCACGACAACGCGAGGCAGGCGGCGCTCGACTATCACGAGTTTCCGCGCCCCGGCAAACTCGAGATCCGGCCGACGAAGCCGCTCGCGAACGGGCGCGACCTCGCGCGGGCCTATACCCCGGGCGTCGCCGAGGCCTGCCTCGAGATCAAGGCCGACCCGGCGGCGGCGCGCCGCTTCACCGCGCGAGGCAATCTGGTCGCGGTCGTGACGAACGGGACGGCGGTGCTCGGGCTTGGCAACATCGGCGCGCTTGCCGCCAAGCCCGTGATGGAAGGCAAGGCCGTCCTCTTCAAGAAATTCGCCAACATCGACTGCTTCGACATCGAGCTGAACGAATCCGACCCCGAGCGGCTGGCCGACATCGTCTGCGCGCTCGAGCCGACCTTCGGCGCGATCAACCTCGAGGACATCAAGGCGCCGGACTGCTTCACGGTCGAGCGGATCTGCCGCGCGCGCATGAAGATCCCGGTCTTTCACGACGACCAGCACGGCACCGCGATCGTGGTCGGCGCGGCGGCGACCAATGCGCTCCATGTAGCGGGCAAGCGGTTCGACCAGATCAGGATCGTCTCGACCGGCGGCGGCGCGGCGGGGATCGCGTGCCTCAACATGCTCGTCAAACTCGGGGTGCGGCGCGAGAACATCTGGCTGTGCGACCTGCACGGCCTTGTCCACGAGGGGCGCGAGGCCGAAATGACCCCGCAAAAGGCAGCCTTTGCCCAGCCCGGCGGGCCGCGCACGCTTGCCGAGGTGATCGAGGGCGCGGATATGTTCCTCGGCCTCTCGGGGCCCGGCGTGCTGAGCGGGGAGATGGTCGCGCGGATGGCGGCGCGGCCCATCGTCTTCGCGCTCGCCAATCCCACGCCCGAGATCATGCCCGAGGCGGTGCGCACTGCCGCCCCGGATGCCATCATCGCCACCGGCCGGTCGGATTATCCCAACCAGGTCAACAATGTGCTGTGCTTTCCCTTCATCTTTCGCGGCGCGCTCGATGCCGGCGCGACCGAGATCAACGACGCGATGCAACTGGCCTGCATCGAGGCGATCGCCTCGCTCGCCCGCGCCACGACCTCGGCCGAGGCGGCGGCGGCCTATAGCGGCGAGTCGATGAGCTTCGGGGCCGACTACCTCATCCCCAAGCCCTTCGATCCGCGGCTGATGGGGGTGGTGGCGACGGCGGTCGCGCGCGCGGCGGCCGAGACGGGGGTCGCGACGCGGCCGATTTCGGACCTCGCGGCCTACAAGGCGGGGCTCGACGGCACGGTGTTCCGCAGCGCCCTCATCATGCGGCCGGTGTTCGAGGCCGCCCGCAGCGCCAAGCGCCGCGTCGTCTTCGCCGAGGGCGAGGATGAGCGCGTGCTGCGCGCCGCCCATGCCGCGATGGAGGAAACGGGCGACATCCCGATCCTGATCGGCCGGCCCGAGGTGATCTCCATGCGCTGCGAACGCGCGGGGCTGCCCATCCGCCCCGAGCGCGACTTCGAGATCGTCAACCCCGAGAGCGACCGGCGCTATCGCGACTATTGGGAGACCTACGCGGGCCTGATGGAACGCCGCGGCGTCACGCCCGACATCGCGCGCGCCGTGATGCGCACGAACACGACCGCGATCGCGGCCGTGATGGTCCACCGCGCCGAGGCCGACAGCATGATCTGCGGCACCTTCGGCCAGTATCTGTGGCACCTGAACTATGTGCGGCAGGTGCTCGCGCGCGACAGGCTGCGGCCGGTCGCCGCGCTCTCGCTCATCATCCAGCCCGAGGGGCCGCTCTTCATCGCCGACACGCAGGTGAACCCCGACCCGACGCCCGAGCAGATCGCCGAGACGGCGATCTCGGCCGCGCGGCATGTGCGCCGCTTCGGGCTCGACCCGGCGGTCGCCTTCTGCTCGCATTCGCAGTTCGGCAACCTCGACATCGCCTCGGGGCGCAAGATGCGCGCGGCGCTCGACATCCTCGACGGGCGCGAGGCCGATTTCGCCTATGAGGGCGAGATGAACATCGACGCCGCGATGGATCCCGAGCTGCTCGCGCGGATTTTCCCGAACGCGCGGCTGAAGCGGGCGGCGAACGTGCTGATCTTCGCCAATTCCGATGCCGCGAACGGGGTGCGCAACATCCTCAAGACCCGCGGCGACGGGCTCGAGGTCGGGCCGATCCTGATGGGGATGGGCAACCGCGCGCACATCACCACCCCTTCGGTGACGGCGCGCGGGCTTCTCAACATCGCGGCGCTGGCGGGCACGCCGATCGCGCGCTACGGCTAGGGCCGCGGCGCGCTAGAAATAGAGCGACAGATCGCGGTGATCGGCCATGCATGACGCCATGAAGAGCGC
Source organism: uncultured Gemmobacter sp. (assembly GCA_964472135.1). GTDB lineage: Bacteria > Pseudomonadota > Alphaproteobacteria > Rhodobacterales > Rhodobacteraceae > JAUREX01. The sequence goes on along the minus strand of CAYYJB010000057.1, from coordinate 6,093 downwards.
CTGCTCGCGGTTCATCCTCTGCTCGGTGCGGATACCGACGCGGTCGCGGATCGCCTCGGCGTGGGCCGCGAGCGCGGGCAGGAGCGTCGCCTGCGCCGCCGTCCGCCAGCCGAGCTGGTCCTCGTACTCCGCGACCGCTGCCTCGTAATCGGCCAGCGCGCGGCTGCGGTCGGTCGATCCCAGACCGCGGCGGACCTTGGAGAGGGCCGAGGCGATCTCGGAGGTGTTCGCGACATCGCGCAGCCGCGCCTCGAAGGCCTTCACCGCCTCTTCGGCGGTGGCCTTGTCCGCCCCCTCGATCAGCGGCCGCAGCGCCGCGAGATCGGCGCCGAGCGCCTCGTAGCCGGGTGTGCCCAGCAGGATCGCGACCACCTCGGCGACATCGCCATAGGCCTTCTCGGCGGTCCGTCCGAACCGGTTGCCGGCGGCGTCGCGGGCATCGAGAATGGCTTTAAACGCGTCATGCGTCGCCGTCCAGTCGGCGGGAATATTGCCGCGCAGGGCCTCGATCTCGGCCTCGAGTTCGACGATGCGCGCCTGCATGCGCGCCGCGTCATCGGGTTCGCTGCCCTGCAAGCGCCTGATCGCACCGTTCAGCCGATCGATCTCGCGCTGATCGTTGCGCACCCGCCGCTCGATATCGCGGACGGCGCGCAAGACGGGCCGATAGGCGGGCGTCGCGGCCTCGACCTCGGCCGAGGCGGCCAGCACTGCCTCGTGCAGCGCCCCGAGTTCCGCCCCGGATTCGAGCGCGCCGCGCGCCTTCGAGGCCAGCGCCGCCGGCAGCACCGACAGATCGATGCGCACCCCGTCGGCCAGGGTGGCGCGCAGCGGCCCCGACGGATCGGCGAGGGGCTGCATCATGTAGTCCTGCACGCAGGCACCCAGCCTCGGGTTGCGCGGCGGCGGCGAGGTCTCTGCCAGATAGCTCACCCGGTTCGGCAGATAGTTCACCATCGGCGGCACCAGCGCGACGATGCCAAGCGCGGCAATCTGCAGGCCGATGAAGGGGATGACGCCGCGATAGATCTGGACGGTCTTCACGATCGCGGGTGCGACCCCACGCAGATAGAAGAGCGCGAACCCGAACGGCGGCGTGAGGAACGAGGTCTGCACATTGAGGCCGATCATCACGCCAAGCCAGACGGCCGTGATGTTGGCCTCGGGATCCGACAGCAGGATCGGCGCCACGATCGGCACCACGACGACCGCGATCTCGATGAAGTCGAGGAAGAAGCCCATGATGAACATCACGAGCATCACGATCAGGAACTGCGTCCAGAACCCGCCCGGCAACGTGGTCAGGAAATCGCGCACGATCTCCTCGCCGCCGAAGGCGCGGAAGGCGGCCGTCAGCATCGCCGCGCCCATGAGGATGATAAAGACGAGCGAGGTGGTCTTGGCCGTCTCGATCATCACGGCGCCGAGCGTGCCGTCGATGCGGTAGATGCGCAGCGTGCTCCAGCCGATGCCGACGAGGATCAGCACCGCCCCGACCACCCCGATCCAGATGCCGCCAAGATCGCCGGCCGAGATCGCGGCCTTGACGTTCATGTTGTGGGCCGAGATGGCGTATCCGAGGATCAGCACGCCCACGATCGAGATCAGCGCGGGGACGAAGGTCGTCGTCCGGCGCGGCAGCAGCCGATAGCTCGCCATGACGACGGCGCCCGCCGCGCCGACCGCGCCGGCCTGGTTGACGGTCGCGATCCCGAAGATGATCGACCCGAGCACCACGAAGATCAGCGCGAGCGGGGGCACGAGCGAGAGGGTGACGTTGATCCAGAAATCGACATCGAACCGTCCCTCGTGGCGCACGGGCGGCGCCATGCTCGGCCGCACGATCGCGACGATCAGGATGAACGCGACATAGAGCGCCACCAGCACGAGCCCCGGGATGAAGGCGCCGATGAACATCTCGCCCGCGCTTGTCGAGGTGACGCCGAAGGCCGAGGGGAGCGATGCCTCGCCGGTCGCTTCCTTGTAGAGGCCCGTGCGCAGCGTCGCCGCCTGATCGGCCGCCGAGCCGAGCTGGTCGGCGAGGATGATGAGGACGACCGACGGCGGGATGATCTGCCCGAGCGTCCCCGATGCGGCGATGGTGCCGGTCGCGAGGGGGACCGAATAGGAATTGCGCAGCATCGCGGGCAGCGAGATCAGACCCATCGCCACGACCGTGGCGCCGACGATCCCCGTCGTCGCGGCGAGAAGCGCGCCCACGACCACGACCGAGATCCCGAGCCCGCCCGGCACCGGCCCGAAGAGCCGCGCCATGGTCATCAGCAGATCCTCGGCGATCTTCGAGCGCTGGAGCATGATGCCCATGAAGATGAAGAGGGGGATCGCGATCAGCGTGTCGCGTTCGACCTCCCAGTAGACGCCGCGCAGGTTGGTGACCCCGGCCGAGAGCCACTGCGAGGGCCCCCCGGTATGAAAGAAGGCGTCGGGTCCGCCCCCGAAGAGCATCCCCGCCCCGGCCGCGAGTCCGATCGAGATGATCGCGGCACCGGGCAGCGCGAAGGCCACCGGATAGCCCGAGCCGAGCGCGATCGCCATCGTGACGAGCAGGACGACCAGAAAGAAGATTTCCATCGCCGCCGCCCCTCAGTGCTGGATGGGTGCCGCCACGCGGCGGCCCGGTTCGTCGCGCATGTCGGCAACCGCATCAAACAGGCTGCTCACGAACTGCACGATCATGGTGACGGCAAAGACCGCCAGAAAGACGGCCATGTGGTATTTGGTGAACATGCCCATCTGGCCGACCTGGCTGACCTCGAAGTTGCGCACGGAACTGTTGATGATGCCCGACGCTCCATTGAGGCCGATCGCAAGAATGAGGGCGCAGGTGCTGATCCCGAGAAGGATCGCGCCCGACGCATTCACGAGTCCCTTCCGGCGGGGCGACATGCCCGCATAGAACACATCAACCCGAACATGCCCGTCCTCATAGAGCGTGTAGGCCGAGGCGAAGAGAAAGAGCGACGCATACCAATAGCGCACGAGGTCGCCCATGAAGGCCTGCTCGTAGGAAAAACCGAAACGCGAGATCACGATCAGCAACTCGGCCACGACCGTGAGCAGCGCCAGCCAATGCACGCCGAGCGTGCGCGTGAACAGCCCGAGCACCACCCCCGCGAGGATCAGCGGCCCGTGAACATAGGGGCCGACAAACCGCGACAGGCCCAGTTGCGTTGCGAGTTCGGCCCCGACGAGACCCGCCAGCAGCTGCTCGGAGCGCAGAAAGGCGATCGCGGTGTCGACGATGCCGACGAGGAACACCGCCCAGAAGCAGGCGCGGACAACAAAGAGGTTGAAGCGGTGGATGAGATGGGCATCCCACCGCAGCGCGGTCATGGGCGTGAGCACGACATAACCCGCGACAAGCGCCGCCGCCGCCCCATAGATCAGCGCGACGAGGCCCGGGGCGCCATCGGTCCAAAGCGAAGCCAGCCCGGGCGCGCCAAACGCCACGATCAGCACGTTCGAGATCAGGAAAGCCGCCAGCGTGGCCAGAATGCCCCAGCCGAGCAGGCGCACGAGGGGCGCAGGCGCGCCGAAGCGCGGCACCGTCAGATCGGAGATTGCAGAAGCCATGGTGCCCTCGCGGTGGTCGGGATGAGACGAGGCCGCAGGCGGCCCGATCGACCGTGAGCGTCAGCCACGGCCCGCCGGGGGGCGGGCCGCACCGACGGACGCAGGGGTCGGGCGGCAGGCCGCCCGACCGCCGCCGGATCAGGCGTCGATGCCGAGAACCCGGTTGCGCTGGTTGACGAAGGTGATCTCGAAGCGCGCCATCATCCCGCCGATCTCGCGCAGGGTCGACTGGAAGGAATCGTCGATCCGGGTTGCAAGATCGGAATGGGCGCGGATTTCTTCGAAGGAGGCGGCGGCGGCACGGCCGAAACCGTCCCAGACGTCATCGTTGAAGTTGCGCACCTCGACCCCGTGCTCGTTCACGAGCTTGGCGAGGTAGGCACCGTTGTTGGCCATCGCCTCTTCGTACTGGTTGCCCACTTCCTCATGGCAGGCGGCCTGGATCACGGCGCGCTCCCAATCCGTGAGCGTGCCCCACCAGGCGGTGTTGACGCCCATCGCGAGGTTGCCGCCCGGCTCGTGCATGCCGCCGGTGTAGTAGTACTTGGCCGCCTCGTAGAACTTCATGAAGTAGTCGTTGTAGGGGCCGACCCACTCGGTCGCGTCGATGGTGCCCGAGACGAGGTTTTCGTAGATCTGGCCGCCCGGCAGCGCGACGGTCGAGGCGCCGAGCTTCGAGAGCACCGAACCCGCAATCCCCGGAATGCGCATCTTGAGGCCCTGGAAATCCTCGGCCGAGTTGATTTCCTTGTTGAACCAGCCGCCCGCCTGCGTGCCCGAGGCGCCGCACAGGATGCCCTTGAGGCCGAAGCCCGCCGACAGCTCGTCCCAGAGCGCCTGACCGCCCTTGAACTTGATCCAGGCGTTGTGCTCGGAGGCCGTCATGCCGAAGGGGACGGTGCAGAAATAGGCAAAGCCCGGATGCTTGCCGATCCAGTAGTATTCGGCGCCGATATAGGCGTTCGAGTTGCCGGCCGCGACATCGTCGAAGACGTCAAGGGTGCCGACCTTCTCGCCGGCGGCGAAGTATTCGACATTGAGCGCGCCATTCGAGAGTTCCGCGATGCGGGCGGCGAGGCGCTGCGCCGAAGTGCCGAGACCGGGCAGGTCGCGCCCCCAGGTCGAAACGATGGTCATCGTCTTGGCGCCCTGCGCGATGGCGGGCGCAGCGAGCGCCGATGCCGCGGCGGCGGTACCGCCGAGCGCGGAGTTCTTCAGGAATGAACGGCGATCCATGGGGTCTTCCCTCCCGTTTTGATAAAGCTAGCCCCCGCGACGGACGGTCGCGGGTTGGCGATGCGTATACATAGAGGTGACCAATCGCACATCAAATAATTTCTTGCCCCGAGCCGCAACAAAGTTTCGCCTGTTTTTCCGGCAGATAGCCCGCCAATAGATGCGCGGGGCAGCAATCCGGAGCGCGAATCAGCCCTGCCGCGCGGCCTTTTCGGCGATGCCCGAACGCCCCTCGCGCGCCGCAAGCGCGGCCTCGACATCGCCGAGCGTGACCCCGCGCACGGCGAGCATGACCAGGAGGTGATAAACCACATCCGCCGCCTCGGCCGCGAGCGCCGCGCGATCCCCCTTCAGCGCGGCGAAGGCGGCCTCGATCGCCTCTTCGGAGAACTTGCGCGCGCAGGCCTCGGGCCCCTGCGAGATCAGTCGCGCGGTCCAGGACGTGTCGGGGTCGGCGCCCGCACGCGCGGCGATGGTGGCGGCCAGCCGCTCGATTGCACTCATGCCTGCCTCACTGCGATGCCGGCCGCGGCCATGGCGGCGCGGGCCTCGGCGATGGAATGGGTTCCGAAATGAAAGATCGAGGCCGCAAGCACTGCCGAGGCGCCCCCGAGCGTCACGCCCTCGACCAGATGCGCGAGTGTCCCGACCCCGCCCGAGGCGATGACGGGCACCCCCACCGCATCGACGACGGCCCGCGTCAGCGCCAGATCGAAGCCCGCGCGCGTCCCGTCGCGGTCCATCGAGGTGAGCAGGATCTCGCCCGCGCCCTTCGCGGCCACGGCCCGCGCGAAGCCGACCGCGTCGATCCCAGTCGCGCGCCGCCCGCCGTGGGTGAAGATCTCCCACCTGCCGGGGCCGACGGCGCGGGCATCGATCGCGACCACGATCGCCTGCGCGCCGAAGCGGTCTGCCGCGCGCGCCACGAGGTCGGGATCGGCGACCGCTGCGGAATTGAGGCTGACCTTGTCGGCACCGGCGAGCATCAGCGCGCGGACATCCTCGACGCTGCGCACCCCGCCCCCCACCGTCAGCGGCATGAAGCACGCCTCGGCCGTCCGCCGCACGAGATCGAGCGTCGTCGCCCGGTTCTGATGCGTGGCCGCGATGTCGAGAAAACAGAGCTCATCCGCCCCGGCCGCGTCATAGGCCGTCGCCGCCGCCACCGGATCGCCCGCGTCGACGAGATCGACGAAGTTGACGCCCTTCACCACCCGCCCCTCGGCGACATCGAGACAGGGTATGATGCGGGTCTTCAGCATG
>CAYYJB010000056.1:0-15039 GCA_964472135.1 uncultured Gemmobacter sp. | reverse complement strand
CTGGTAGCGCACCTGCTTCGGGAGCAGGGGGTCGGAGGTTCGAATCCTCTCACTCCGACCATCATCGCCGCTGGCGTCCGCCGCGCATCTCTGGCCCTGGGCGCGTGAATGGCCGCGCCGCACGCAGAATGTGGTTGGCATTTCCGCACGAACCGCTAGCCTTTGCGTGCGGCCATGGCGCCGCGGGGCAGAGGGTTCGGGGTGCGCTTACTTCGGCTGCGGCTGAACGGTTTCAAGAGTTTCGTCGACCCGACCGATCTGCCCATTCTCGACGGGCTGACGGGCGTCGTCGGCCCGAACGGCTGCGGCAAGTCGAACCTGCTCGAGGCGATGCGCTGGGTCATGGGCGAGACGCGCCCGACCGCCATGCGCGGCGAGGGGATGGAGGATGTGATCTTCGCGGGCTCGGCCAGCCGCCCCGCGCGCCACTTCGCCGAGGTGGCGCTCCTCATCGACAATTCCGAGCGTCTGGCGCCGCAAGGCTTCAACGATGCCGACCAGATCGAGATCACGCGCCGCATCACCCGCGAGGCAGGCTCTGCCTTTCGCCTCAACGGCCGCGAGCTGCGCGCCCGCGACGTGCAGATCCTCTTTGCCGATGCCGCGACGGGGGCGCAATCGCCCGCCCTCGTCCGGCAGGGGCAGATCGGCGAACTCATCAACGCCCGCCCCCGCAACCGGCGCCGCGTGCTCGAGGATGCCGCGGGAATCGCCGGCCTCTATCAGCGCCGGCACGAGGCCGAATTGCGCCTGACGGCCGCCGAGGGCAACCTCGCCCGCGTCGAGGATGTGCTCGAACAGCTTGCCCAGCAGCTTGCGGCACTGGCCCGGCAGGCCCGCGCCGCCGCGCGCTATCGCGAGATCGGGGCCGCGCTGCGGCGGGCCGAGGCGCTGGCCGCCTGGCGCCGCTGGGCCGAGGCCGATGCCGCGCGCGCGCGCGCCGCGGCGGCGCTGGCCGAGGCGACACGCGCGGTGTCGGCGGCGACGGGGCGCACCCTTGCGGCCCAGCGCACGCGCGAGACCTGCGAGGCCGCCCTGCCTGCCGCCCGGGACGAGGCCGCGATCGCCGGCGCGGTGCGCCAGCGGCTCGAGCAGGAACACGCGACCCTTGCCGACCGTCAGGCGGCGGCGCAGGCGGCGATTGCCGCGCTCGATGCCCGCGCGGGGCAGATCGAGCGTGACGCCGCGCGCGAGGCCGACCTGTTGCGCGATGCCGCCGGAACCGCGGCGGCGCTCACGGCCGAGGATGCGACGCTCGCGGCCGAAAACGACGGGCACGCCGCGCGCCTGGCAGAGCTTGCCGCCGCGGCGCAGGTCGCGGCCACCGCGCTCGGCGGCACCGAGGAGGCCCTTGCCCGCGCGGCCGGGGACGCCGCGCGCATCGCCGCCCGCCATCAGTCCGCGAGCCGCCTCGTGGCCGACATCTCGGCCACCATGGCGCGCGCCGCGGCCGAGGCCGCCAGCGCCGCCGAGGCCGCGAACGGCGCCGATGCCGCGCTCGCCCGCGCCGAGGCGATTCGCGCCGAGGCCGACGCCGAGGCCCAGCGCGCCGCAACCGCCGCCGAGGCCGCCGAGGCGCGCCTGATCGAGGCCGAGGCCGCGAGGGCCGAATTGCAGACGCGCGAGGGCACGGCCCGCGCCGCCCGTGCCGCGACCGAGGGCGAGGCGCGCGCGCTCGGCGCCGAGGCGCAGGCGCTCGCGGCGTTGATCGCGCGCGAATCGCGGGCCGGCGCGCAGGTCCTCGACCAACTGACCGTCGCGCCGGGCTATGAACGCGCGCTCGGCGCGGCGCTCGGCGACGATCTGCGCAGCCCGATCGCGGAAACGGCGGGCCAGAGCGGCTGGGTCGCGCCCGGGGGCGCTGCGCCCCCCGCCGCGGCCCCGCTGCCCGAGGGGGCCGAACCCCTCGCGCCCCATGTCGCCGCCCCCCCGGCGCTGGCGCGCCGGCTCGCCCATGTCGGGGTCGCCGATCCCGCGCGCGCGGCGGACCTGCAGCCCCGGCTCGCGCCCGGTCAGCGGCTGGTCAGCCGGGCGGGCGATCTGTGGCGGTGGGATGGCTTTCGTCTGCTCGCGGGCGATGCGCCAAGCGCCGCGGCGCTCAGGCTCGAACAGGTCAACCGCCTCGCCTCGCTCCGGCGCGACCTCGAGGAGGCGAACGCGCGCGCCCAGGGGGCGCGGCAGGCGCACGAGCGGCTCGGGGCCGAGCTTGCGGCCGCATCCGAGGCCGACCGCGCCGCGCGCGAGGCCCGCCGCGCCGCCGATCAGGCGCTGGCCGCCGCGGGGCGCACCCGATCGGAGGCCGATGCCGCGCGCGCCGTCGCGGCCGGAAGGCTCGAGGCCGCGCGGCTGGCCGAGGGGCGCCTTGCCGCCGAACACGCCGAGGCCGCCGCCCGCCTGACCGAGGCCGAGGCGCAGCTTGCCGCCCTGCCGGCGCCCGCGGGCACCGAGGCCGCCATCGCCGCCCTGCGCGCCGAGGTCGAGGCCGGGCGCAGCGCCATGCTCGCCGCCCGCGGCCGCCACGATGAGGCCCAGCGCGAGGGCGAGCGCCGCGCCCGCCGCCGGGCCGAGATCGCGCGCGACGCCGTCCAATGGGCCGAGCGGCGCGCCGCGGCCGAGCGCCGGTCGGCCGAACTTGCGGCCGAAGCCGCGCGCATCGGGTCCGAGCGCGACGCGGCCGCCGGCGAACCGGCCCGGCTCGCGGCCGAGGCGGAACGATTGCAGGGCGCACGCACTGCGGCCGCCGCGCGGGCCGCGCGCGCCGCCGATGCCCTCGCCGCCGCCGAGGCGCGCCTGCGCGAGGCGCAAGCCGCCGAGCGGCACGCCGAGGCCGAAGCGACCGAGACGCGCGAGGCCCGCGCCGGCGCCGAGGCCCGCGCCGAAGCCGCCGCGGCGGCCGAGGCGGACGCCCGCGGCCGCATCGCCGAAGTGACCGAAGGCGAAGGCCCCGAATCGCTGCTGGCCCGGATCGGCGCCGAGGCCGATGCCGTTCCCGAGGCGGCCGTGCTCGAGGACGACATCGCGCGGTTGCGCCGGGCGCGCGAGGCGCTCGGCGCCGTCAACCTGCGCGCCGAGGAGGACGCCCGCGCGATCGAGGCCGAGCACGCCAACCTCGGGCGCGAGAAGGCCGACCTCGACGCCGCGATCCGCACGCTTCGCGCGGGCATCGGCGGTCTGAACCGCGAGGGGCGCGAACGGCTGCTGACCGCGTTCGAACAGGTCAACGGCAATTTCACCACCCTCTTCACCCATCTGTTCGGCGGCGGATCTGCCCGCCTCGTGCTGGTCGAATCGGACGATCCGCTCGAGGCCGGGCTCGAGATCATGTGCCAGCCGCCGGGCAAGAAGCTCTCCACCCTGTCGCTGCTCTCGGGCGGCGAGCAGACCCTGACGGCGCTGGCGCTGATCTTCGCGGTGTTCCTCGCCAACCCCTCGCCGATCTGCGTGCTCGACGAGGTCGACGCGCCCCTCGACGATGCCAACGTGACGCGGTTTTGCGACCTGCTCGACGAGATGACGCGCCGGACCGAGACGCGCTTTCTCATCATCACCCACCATGCCGTGACGATGGCGCGGATGGACAGGCTCTTTGGCGTCACCATGGCCGAGCAGGGGGTGAGCCAGCTTGTCTCGGTCGATCTGCGCGCCGCGGCCGCGCTGGTGGCCTGACGCCCCGAGTTTTCCACAGGCGGCGCAGAATTCTGTGGATGAATCACCCCGCACCGCAAGCAGCGCTTGCCGCCGGCGGTTGAGCGCGGATTAACCTTTCGGCAACCTTTGGATGATTCCCTTCATGACCGTCCTCATTGCCTGTGCCGATCCCGATGCCGCGACCCGCTGGGGCGAAGCCTGCATGGCCGAGGGCCTCGCGATGCGGTTTGCCGATGCAACCGATGCGGCGCTTGCGGCGCTGGACGATGGCCCGCTCGGCGCGGTGCTGGTCACCCTCGATGATCGGGGGGGACCGGACGCGCTGACGGTCGCGACCCTTGCAGCCTATCGCCAGCCGGCCGTTCCCGTCTTTCTGATGGTCGCCGACGGCATGCGGCCCGACGGGTCGATCCGGTCGCTGTTGCCCAACATCTGCGCTTATCTGCCCCATTCCGTCGGGCTGTCGGACCTCGGCGCGATCCTGGCCCATCATGCCGCCGCGCGGGCGGCGCCGCTGCCGGTGATGCACGCGCCGATCGGCGCCATTCATTGATCGGCGTCAACGCCTTCTTCAGCTATCCTCTTGCAATCTGGGCGTGTCGGCACAATTCGTGCAGCACCCCCGGATGCGGAGGATCGCGCCATGATCGACAGCTTGCCCGAGGCATTTGACGCCGCGCGGTCGGTGCGCGGCCTGCGCGGGGCCCGCGACCGTGGCCGCTATCTGCTGCACGCGGGCGACGATACCCACGCCATCCTGCACATGTGGGCGGATGGTTTCGCGGTCGATGCGGGCCTCTTGCCGCGCCTGCGCGGGGCGGTCGAGATTTCGCGCGGGGGGCGCGACCTCTGGACGTGCCTGATCGTGGCCAGCCGGGTCGAGCACGGGATGCTCCTGTGCGAGTTCAAGCGCATCACCCCTGTCCACGCCGAGGCGCCGGTCGATTACGTCCGCCCCGCCGAGGCCGCGACGCTGCGCCTGCCCCGCGCCTGAGGGCTATTGCAGATCGGCGAACGCCGCCTGCAGCCGCGCGGTCGCCTCGATGAGGCGCGCGCGCGGCGTGGCGAGGTTGAAGCGCAGATGCCCCGCGCCCCCCGCCCCGAAGGTCTCGCCGTGGTTCGCGGCGATGCGCGCCTGCCCCTCGACGCGCGCGCGCACCTCGGCATCCGACATGCCCGTGGCGCCGAAATCGACCCAGGCCAGATAGGTCGCCTGCAAGGGCATCGACCGCACGCCCGGAATCGCGGCCATCGCCGCATCGAAGATGCGCCGGTTCCCCTCGAGATAGCCCATCAGCGCGTCGACCCAGGCCGCGCCCTCGGGCGAATAGGCGGCCGTCACCATCTCGAGCCCGAAGGAATTGGGCGAGATCCCGAGCGCCGCCATCCGTGCCCCGAACCGCGCGCGCAGCGCCGGGTCGGGGACGATCACGTTGCCGACATGGGCGCCGGCGATGTTGAAGGTCTTGGTCGCGGCCGTCAGCATCACCAGACGGTCCGCGATGTCGGGGGCGAGCGTCGCCATCACGCGGTGGCGGGCGCCGGGCATGACCAGATCGTGGTGGATCTCGTCCGAGACGAGGATCAGATCGTGCCGGCGGCAGAAATCCGCGACCCCGCGCAGTTCCGCCTCGGTCCAGACCCGCCCGCCGGGGTTGTGGGGCGAGCAGAGGATGAACATCCGCTCGCGCCCCGTCATCTGCGCGTCCCACGCCTCGAAATCCATGACGTGGCGGCCGTCCTCGACCTTCAGCCGGCATTCGACGACGGTCCGCCCGGCCGCGCGGATGACGCGGGCGAAGGCGTGATAGACGGGCGTCGTCAGCACGACCCCGTCGCCCGGCGCGCTGAAGGCATCGACGCAGAGCGCCGTGCCGTTCACGAGGCCATGCGCGGTGAAGATCGCGGCCGGATCGACCTCCCAGCCGTGGCGGGTCCGCATCCACCACGCGATCGCGGCGCGATAGGCGCGATCATCGCCGAAATAGCCATAGACGCCATGGCGCGCCATCGCCTCGAGCGCGCCCTGCACGCAGGCAGGCGGGCGGAAGTCCATGTCGGCCACCCACATCGGGATGCCGTCGGCCGGATCGACGCCGAACATGGGGCCCATCATGTCCCACTTCATCGAATGCGTGCCGCGCCGCTCGATCATCTCGTCGAAATTCATCGCCGTTCCTCCATCCCTTGAGCCCTTTTGCGCGCCGCGCCGGCCCAAGGCAAGCACCCGCGGGGCTTGATCGGGCGGGTCCGCGCGCGTATCTCGGGGCCATGAGCCTGCGCCCCATCGTCCTGCATCCCGACCCGCGCCTCAAGAAGGCGTGCGCGCCCGTCGCGGCCATCTCGCCCGAGATCGGCGCGCTGGCCGAGGACATGCTCGAGACGATGTATGCCGCGCCGGGCGTCGGCCTCGCGGCGCCGCAGGTGGGGGTGCTGCAGCGCCTCTTCGTGATGGATTGCGAGAAGTCGCCCGATGCCCCGCCCCGGCCGATGGTCCTCATCAATCCCGAGATCGTCTGGCGCTCCGAGACGCTCGGCACCTATGAGGAGGGGTGCCTCTCGATCCCCGAGCAGTTCGGCGAGGTGACGCGCCCGGCCGAGGTTGCGCTGCGCTGGACGGGCCTCGACGGCGCGCGCCACGAGGAGACGTTCACGGGCCTCTGGGCCGTCTGCGCCCAGCATGAGCTCGACCACCTCGACGGGCGACTCTTCATCGACCATCTCGGGCCGATCCGGCGCCACATGATCACCCGCAAGATGGTGAAATACAAACGCGAGCACGCCCGCCCCTGACCGGGCGGCGCAAAGGGGGCGGCATGCGGATCGTCTTCATGTCGACGCCCGGCTTCGGCCTGCCCGCGCTGCGCGCGCTGGCCGCCCGGCACGAGATCGCGGCCGTCTACACCCAGCCCGACCGCCCCGCCGGTCGAGGCCAGCAGCCCCGCCCCTGTCCCGTCGCGCTCGAGGCGCGCGCGCGCGGCCTGCCGCTCTGCCAGCCCGCCACCTTGCGCGACCCGGCCGAGCAGGCGGCCTTCGCGGCACTCGGGGCCGATGTCGCGGTGGTGGTCGCCTATGGGCTGATCCTGCCGCGCGCGATCCTCGCGGCGCCGGCGCAGGGGTGCCTCAACATCCACGCCTCGCTCCTTCCGCGCTGGCGGGGTGCGGCACCCATCCAGCGCGCGATCGAGGCGGGCGACGCGCAGACGGGCGTGTGCATCATGCGGATGGAGGAGGGGCTCGATACCGGCCCGGTCCTCTTGTCCGAGGCGACACCCATCGGCCCGGCCGACACGGCGGGCGATCTGCACGACCGGCTGGCCGAGATGGGCGCCGCCCTGATCCTGCGCGCGCTCGGGGGGCTTGAGACCCTCGTGCCACGGCCGCAGCCGGCCGAGGGCGTGACCTATGCCGCCAAGATCGACAAGGCCGAGGCGCGGATCGCGTGGGACGCCCCGGCCGAGGCGGTCTGCCGCAGGATCCACGCCCTGTCGCCCCATCCCGGCGCCTGGACGCTCGCGGCGGGCGAGCGGCTGCGGATCCTGCGCGCGCGCCCCTGCGCCGGTGCCGGGGAACCGGGCCGCGCCCTCGGGGGGTTGCGCGTCGCCTGCGGGCAGGGTGCGATCGAGATCCTCGAGGCCCAGCGCGAGGGGCGGCGCGCGATGGGGGCCGAGGAACTGGCGCGCGGCTTCGCCCTGCCCGACATCCTCGGCTGAGCAGGTCCTTGCGGCGGCCCCCGCGACCCCCATATCGGGGAAACAGGGGGCGGACATGCAGATCATCGCACTCATCATCATCGGGGCGGCGGCGGGGCTGGTGGCGACGCGCCTCATGCGGCTTCAGACCGACCTGATGACGACGGTCGGGATCGGCGTCCTCGGCGCGCTCGTGGGCGGCTTCGTGCTGCGCTTTCTCGTGATGATCGGTGGCTGGCTCGCGGGGTTCGTCGGCGCCGTGGTCGCGAGCATGCTCATCATCTGGGTCTGGCAGCGCCTCAGGAACCGCTAGCGCCGGCCCCGCCGCGGGCGTGATGCGCCGCGATCAGTTCGGCCAGCAGCGGGTTCGGAAAGCGCCGGTGCAGGGTGACGGCGTGAAAGGCCTCGGCGATCCCCTCTAGGCGGGCGTGTTCGACGAGCGTGCCCGTCTCGAGCTCATCGCGCACCACGATGGGCGGGATGGCCCCGAGGCCCGCATGCGCGCGCACCAAGAGGCGCAGCATCGCCATGTCGTCGGCCTCGGCCGCGATGCGCGGCACGATCCCGAGCCGGTCGAGCAGCGCATCGAACGCCGCGCGGATCGCCGATTCGGGCGTGGGCAGGACGAGGGGCTCGGAGGCGAGCAGCTCGGCCAGCGACCGGCGCCCGCCCGTCCCCGCATCCCCCGGCCCGAGCGGCCTGCCCACGAGGCTCAGCGGCTGGCGGTCGAGCGTGTGGACGAGATAGGCGCTCAGCCCGTCGCGCGGCGGCGCGAGGTTCGTCAGCACGACATCGAGCGCGAGCGCCTCAAGCCCGCGCAGCAGTTCCGCCTGCGAGGCAGAGCGCAGCACGATCTCCACATCCGCGCGGCCGATCAGGGGGGCGAGGAAGCCGATCTGGAAATTGCGCGACAGCGTCGCGAGCGCCCCGACCCGCAAGACCCGCCGCCCGGCGCCGCTGCGCTGGAGCGTCGCCGTCAGATCCTCGGCGGTGCGAAAGATCGCCTCGGCATGGTCGAGCGCGACGCGCCCGGCCTCGGTCAGGATCAGCCTGCGGCCGCGCCGTTCGAACAGGTCGTGGCCGAGCGCGGCCTCGAGCGCGCGGATCTGGGTCGAGAGCGCCGATTGCGACAGGTTCAGCCGCCCCGCGGCCGAGGTCAGCACCCCGTCCCGCGCGACGGCATGAAAGAGGCGCAGGTGATGCAGGTTGAGGGCGGCCATGGCAAACATTCTATCAGATAGAACAAAATTACATAAAACATGTATTTGTTAAATGTCCAGCCTTGCGCCACATCCCCGCCGTCCAGAACATGAAAGGATGACGCCGATGGAGATGATCCTCGACCTTGCCGGCGCGCTCGTCGCGCAGGCGCAAAAGCCGACGCTCGCCTTCCTGATCGGGGGCATGGTGCTTGCGGCCCTCTCGAGCCGCCTCGAGGTGCCCGAGGCGATCTACAAATGGGTGGTGATGCTCCTGCTCATCAAGGTCGGCATGTCGGCCGGCATCTCGGTGCGCGAGGCCGACCTCGCGGCGCTGGCGGTGCCGGCGGTCGGCGCGGCGGTGATCGGTGTCGCGATCGTGCTGATCGGGGGCGCGACGCTCGCCCGGATGCGCGGGGTCGCGCATGCGGATGCGATGGCGACGGCGGGGCTCTTTGGCGCGGTCTCGGCTGCGACGCTCGCCGCCGGCATGGCGATGCTCGATGCCGAGGGCATCGCCTATGAGGGGTTCATCGGCGCGCTCTATCCCTTCATGGATGTCCCGGCCCTCGTCACCGCGATCGTGCTCGGGCGGCTCGCGGCCGAGCGGCGGGCGGCGGCCGCGGCGGCGGTGCAGGGCGGCGTCGCGACCCTCGGCGGCGGCGGCGGGGCGGGGCCGGAGTGGGGGCTCGTGCGGGCGATCCTTCTCGACACGCTGCGCAGCCCCGCGATCTCGGCCTTGATGCTCGGGCTGGCACTCGGCCTTCTCGCCCGGCCCGAGAGCGTCTACGAGGGGTTCTACGAGCCGCTTTTCCGGGGGCTTCTCTCGATCCTGATGCTGATCATGGGCCTTGAGGCATGGGCGCGGCTGTCGGAGATGCGCAAGGTGGCCTTCGTCTATGTCCTCTATGGCCTGCTCGCCCCCTTCGTGCACGGCGCGATCGGGCTCGCGGTCGGGGTGCTCGCCCATCAGATCACCGGCTTCTCGCTCGGCGGTGTCGTGCTGCTCGCCGTGATGGCGGCGTCGAGCTCGGACATCTCGGGCCCGCCCACGCTGCGCGGCGCGCTGCCCGAGGCCAACCCCTCGGCCTATGTCGGCACCTCGACGGGAATCGGCACGCCGGTCGCGATCCTCTCGATCCCGTTCTGGATCTGGGCGGCGGGGGCGCTGATCGGGGGATGAGGGGGCTGCCGCCAAGGGTCGCGCTCGGGACGATGCACGGCAAGGAGGCCGCCATCGCCCCGGCGCTCGCGCCGCTCGGGATCGGGCTCGTGGTTCCCGAGGGGCTCGATACCGACAGTTTCGGCACCTTCTCGGGCGAGGTGGCGCGCGCGGGCAATATGCTCGATGCCGCCCGCGCCAAGGCGGCGGCTGCCGCCGCCGCGACGGGCCTGCGCGTGGGGTTGGCGAGCGAGGGCGCCTATGGCCCCCACCCGGCGGTGCCCTTCATGGCGCGCGGGGTCGAACTGCTCCTCTGGCGCGACGACGCCTCGGGCCACGAGATCGTCGAGCAGCTGATCGACGATCGGCCCTGCTACGACCGGACCGAGACGCGGACGATGGCCGAGGCCGCGCCCTTCCTCGAGCGGATCGGATTTCCCGATACGGCGGTCATCGTCAGGTCAGGCGGAGGCAGCGGGCGCAGCATAGAAAAGGGGCTGCGCGATCCTGACCGCCTCGAGGCCGCGATTCGCGCGGCCTGCACCGATGGTGGCGCGGTCGTCGAGACGGACATGCGCGCCCACATGAACCCCCGGCGGATGGCGATGATCGCACGGCTCGCGGGCCAACTCGCGGCGCGGCTCGCGGTTTCTTGCCACGCGTGCGGCGCGCCGGGCTGGGGGTTGGTGCAGACGGTTTCGGGCCTGCCCTGCGACGCCTGCGGCGCGCCGACGGCCCGTGTCAGCCATGAGGTGCACGGCTGTGCCGCTTGCGGGAGCCGGGTCATCCGCCCGCGCGCCGATGGCCGCACCCGCGCCGATCCGGGCGCCTGCGCGCTGTGCAATCCCTGAACCACCCGCTCAGAAGCTGAGCCGGACGCCTGCCATGGCCCCGAGGCGCATGGGCGATGCGCGATGGCCGGTATTCTCGCTCGCGATCAGGGCGCCCGTCAACGCGCCCCGCCCGCCGGCGAGCGGGCGGGTGAATTCGAGCCCGAGATCGACCTGGCGCGCCGGCGCGGCGAGGGGGGCCTCGATCAGCGCATGCACGACCGCCCGGCCCTCGGGACCCGGCACGGGCAGCGCGATCTCGGCATGCCCCGCCGTCGCCGCGACGGGTCGGCGCAGGAAAAGGCCGAGGCGCGCATCCGCCGGCAGGATCGACCCGGTCTCGAGCCCGAGGCGCACCCCGTCGAAGCCCACTTCGGGGACGGACGCGATCAGGCCGGCCGCGCCGCCCGCGGCAACCCCGCCCTCACCCTCGAGGCTCAGCCGCCACGCGCCGAGCGGCATCTCCAGCCCGATGCGGGCCGCAGCGAGGACGCCCTCGATACGCTCGCCCGCCGCCGTCCCGAGGCCGAGTACCGCCCCGCGCCCGGCCACAAGGTCTGCCGTCGCGCCGATCCGGCCGGGCCCGAACGGCGCGGTCGTGCCGACCGAGACGCCGGCGACGGCACGACCGGCCGTCGCCGGCACGAGGATCGCGAACGCCACCCCGACCGGCATCTCCCCGACCGGCACCGTTCCGACCCCCGCGAGGTCACGGGCGGGCGCGCGGCCGAGCACACCGCCCCCGCCCGCCGCCAGACGCCGGAGCGCCTCGGCCGCCGCCCCCTCGCCTTTGGGCCGCGCGACAAGGTGGCGCGCATCGAAGCGGAATGTCCCGCCCAGCCCGTCGCGCGCCGCCGCCGCGGTCTGCGCGAGCGCCGACTCGAGCCCCGGTCCGAGCGCGCTGCCGCCATCGATCCGCGCCACCCCGAGCGGCACCGCCGCGCCCGAGGCAAGCGGTACCACCGTCGTGCCGATGGGCAGCAGCGCGGCGCGCAGATCGATGAAGCCGTGCCCGAATTCGGCCGAATAGGCGTGCGAGACACCGGGTGCAAAGACGTGCGTCCCCGCCACCGCACCGGACGCGAAGAACCGGTTGTCGGCCGTCGCGAGCAGACGGTCCCGCAGTTGCGGGGGCGAGAGGTCGGGGAATGCCTCGGCCAGCAGCGCGAGCGCCCCCGCCACCTGCGGCGCCGACAGCGACGCCCCGGACATCAGCTGATAGGTGCCGTTGCCGGCCGCGCTTGCCGCCATGATCTGCCCGTCCGCCGCGAGGCAAAACCGCGCGGCCTCAAGGCAGGGGGCGGAGATGCGCGTCGCGCCGGTGATGACCCCGCCCGCCATGACGGGAACCGCGTTGATCGCGGCGATCCAGCCCGCCTCGAGGTCCGGGTAGGCGGCCGGCAGGGCGGCCATCAGGCTCGCGCTCGGGGCGTCGTAATCGTTTTGCAGCGCAAATACGACAACGCCGTCGGCGGCATAGCTGCGCAGCGCCTCGAGATAGCCCGCGCCGGGCTGACCGGCACTGAAATACGCGCCCGGCGCGGCACCGGCGAAGGTGATCGTGTCATCCGTCCCGCTGCCCGAGATGAGGGTCCAGCTGTTGTTGACGGCCACCGACCCGAAGGCGCGCGCGTCGGCCATGTTGAAGGCGAGCTGCGCCCAGTCCGTGGCGCCGCTATAGCGCATCTCTGCCGTGTGCAGGCGCGCGCGCGGCGCATAGCCGGTCGTCACCGCGATGCCGTTGCCGACCATCACCGAGGCCACCCCCGTGCCGTGGGTGCCGACCAGTTGCAACCCGCTGGTCAGGAACGGGACACCGGCGAATTGCTGATGCGTGCGACGCGGCGCTTCGTCTATCATGGTCAGGGTCTGTCCGGCCCCGCTCAGCCCGACCGAATGCGCGTGATCGAGCCGCGAGGCAAGCAGCGGCTGGCCACTGAGCGTGCCGCCGCCGCTGAGCGTCGGATGCCCCGCGACGGTCAGATCATAGCTCAGGATGTTGCCGGCATAGCCCGGCTGGGCACGCACCGCCGCGATGACCGCCGGATCGAACGACGTGACAAAATGGCGGTTCCACGGCGCGGGCAGGGTGCCCGATGTCGCGGCCAGATCACCCGTCGGAGATCCGGGCACCCCGAGGCCGGGATATCCCGCGCCCGTCCCCGTGCCGCCGCCACCGCAACCGCCGACCACGCCCATCGCGGCACAAAGGACCAATGCCCGCTTCATCGAAATGTCCAATCCGGAAAACCCGTGGCACTAGTGCACGACCAAGGGTTGCAGGCAATGGTTCAGAAAGGGTTGACGACCCCGGATCCTGACCCTGACTGCCGGATGACTGGAGCGGGCGAAGGGATTCGAACCCTCGACCCCAACCTTGGCAAGGTTGTGCTCTACCCCTGAGCTACGCCCGCCCGCTCCGGCATTTCGGTTAGCCCAAGCCGGCGGCCGCCGCAAGGGGGGCGTTGCGGCGAAATCGCCTCAGGCCGGGCGCCGGCGCAGCATCAGCCAGATGAGCGCGCCGCCCGCGAGCACGAGGAAGGGCGTCATCGCGAGGTTGACGGCCTGCCAGCCCGCCTCGACGCTGCCGCCCGAGCAGTTCATCAGCCCCCCCGACGAGATCGAGGCGAGAGAGACGCCCGCGAAGACGATGAAATCGTTCATCCCCTGCATCCGCCCCCGCTCGGCCGGGGTGTGCAGCCCCGCGAGCATGGTCGTCGCGCCGATGAAGCCGAAGTTCCAGCCGATCCCGAGCAGCACGAGCGCCACGAAGAAATGCTCGAGCTCGACCCCCATCAGCGCGACGGCGCCGGCCCCGGCCAGAATCGTGAGCCCCGCCCCGACGACGCGCGGCGCGCCGAAGCGCGCGATGATGTGGCCCGTGACGAAAGAGGGCGCATACATCGCCAGCACATGCCCCGTCACCACATCCGCCGCATCGGCCGTGGAAAAGCCGCAGCCGACGACGGCGAGGGGGGAGGATGTCATCACGAGGTTCATCAGCGCGTAGGAAACGGTCGCGCAGATGACGGCGACCGCGATCTCGGGCGTGCGGATCAGGTCGAGCCGCGAGCGTCCGGCATCCGCGCCCGGCTTTGGCCGGGGCGGGCGCGGGATGTCGAGCGCGGCGAAAAGCCCGATCCCGGCAAGGTTCAGCGCCACGACCGCAAGATAGGTCCCGAGAAAGGGCACGACCATCGCCTCGGCCGTCACCTTGACAAGCTGCGGCCCGACCACCGCCGACAGAAGCCCCCCCGCCATCACCCACGAGATCGCCTTGGGCCGGAACGCCTCGGACGCCGTGTCGGCGGCGGCAAAGCGATAGAAGCCCTGCGCCGACATGTAGATCCCCGACAGGAGCGCGCCCACGACAAAGAGCGGGAAGGACGCAAGCGCAAGTCCCGCGGCCCCAGTGATCGCGCCGGCCATGCCGCCGAGCGCCCCGGCGACGAAACCCGCCCGCCGCCCGAAGCGCTGCATCAGCGCCGACAGCGGATTGGCCGCGAGCATCGACCCCACGACCATCGCGGTGATGGGCAGCGTTGCCCAGCACGGGTTCGCGGCCAGCGTCTGCCCCGCCAGCCCCGCGATCGTGAACATCATGGGCATCTGCGCCCCGAGGAGCGCCTGCGCCGCCACGAGCACAAGCACGTTGCGCCGGGCGCGGCGGTCGGGATCGTCGGGGATGTCGGCGGCGGACATTCGTGGGCCGGGCGCGCGCGATCAGCCGGCCGCGCCCGCCACTTCCTTCTTCTTGGTCTTCTGCTCGCTGTAGATCAGCAGCGGCTTCACCTCGCCGCCCACCGCTTCCTCGTTGACGACGACCTCCTCGACGCCATCGAGGCCCGGCAGTTCGAACATCGTCTCGAGCAGGATGTCCTCCATGATCGAGCGCAGGCCGCGCGCGCCGGTCTTTCGCTTGATGGCGCGCCGCGCGATCGCGACGAGCGCATCGTCGGTGAAGGTGAGCTTCACGCCCTCGATGTCGAAGAGCTTCTGGTATTGCCGCACGAGCGCGTTCTTGGGCTCGGTCAGGATCTTGACGAGCGCGGGCTCGTCGAGGTCGGTCAGCGTCGCGATCACCGGCAGGCGGCCGACGAATTCGGGGATGAGGCCGAACTTGAGCAGATCCTCGGGCTCGAGCTCGCGGAAGAGCTCGCCCACCCCGCGCGAGTCGGGCTCCTTCACGTCGGCGCCGAAGCCCATCGCGCTGCCCTTGTTGCGCTGCGCGATGATCCGCTCGAGGCCCGAGAAGGCGCCGCCGCAGATGAAGAGGATGTTCGTCGTGTCGACCTGCAGGAATTCCTGCTGGGGATGCTTGCGCCCGCCCTGCGGCGGCACCGAGGCGACCGTGCCCTCCATGATCTTGAGCAGCGCCTGCTGCACCCCCTCGCCCGAGACGTCGCGGGTGATCGAGGGGTTGTCCGACTTGCGCGTGATCTTGTCGACCTCGTCGATGTAGACGATGCCGCGCTGGGCGCGCTCGACGTTATAGTCGCTGGCCTGCA
>CAYYJB010000055.1:0-15151 GCA_964472135.1 uncultured Gemmobacter sp. | reverse complement strand
ACGCCGAGGTCGAAGGCCATCGCGGTCGCGAGTTCGAACTTCTCGAAGGGCGGGATGCGGAAATAGCCGAAGTTCGAGGTCAGGAAGGGGCGGCTTGCGAACCACGCGCCGATGCCCGTCGCCCCCGCGACCACGACACCGACGCCGATGAAGGCGTGATAGTCGATCCGCTGGCGCGCCTCGGTCCAGGCCGAACCCGAGGCGATGTACTGCATGAGCAGCGCGATCGCGACCACGAGCCCCGCGATGAACCCGCCGCCCGGTTCGTTGTGGCCGCGCAGGAAGATGAAGATGCCGACAAGGATCGAGATGGGCAGCAGCACCCGCGTCGCCACCACGAGCATCATCGGGTGCCGATCGCCCGCCTTGGGCGCATCGGCGCGCCAGCCCAAGAGCCGCCGCCCCGCCGGCCCGGCAAAGAGCGCCTCGGTCAGCGCGAAGATCACGAGGCCCGCGATCCCGAGCACGATGATCTCGCCGAAGGTGTCGTAGCCGCGGAAGTCCACGAGGATGACGTTGACGACATTCGTCCCGCCCCCGCCGGTCTTGGAATTGGCGAGGTGATAGTCCGAGATCGTCGGCAGCCCGAAATCGCGCAGCATGAGCGCGAAGGCCAGCGCCGCCGTCCCGAGCCCCGCGACAAGCGCGATCGCCGCGTCGCGCAGCCGGCGCATCCCCCCGCTCTCGGCCGGGGTGCGCTTGGGCAGGAAGTTGAGCGCGAGCAGCAGCAGGATGATCGTCACCACCTCGACCGAGAGCTGCGTCAGCGCAAGGTCGGGCGCCGAGAGATAGACGAAGCCCAGCGACACCACGAGGCCCACCACCCCGATCAGCACGAGCGCGACGATCCGCGACCGGTGCAGCACCGCGACAAGGACCGAGCAGGTCGCAAGCAGGATCCACCCAACCCACGCGACCGGCCCGGCCTCGAGCGGCATCCGCACCCCGGGCACATGCGTGCCGCCGACGAAGGCCCAGACCCCGAGCGCCAGCACGCCCGCGGTGAAGATCGCGAGATAGCGGCTGAGCGCGCCATCGTGCAGCCCTTCGGCGAAGGCGCGCGCGATGCCCCCCGCCGCCCCGACGATCGCATCGAAGATCGCCTTGGCCTCGGGCCGCGGGGTGGCGACCCACAGCCGGCTCAGCGGCCCGTGCAGCCACAGCACCAGCGCCCCGCCCGCCACCGCCGCGACCGAGGCATAGAGCGCCGCCGTCAGCCCGTGCCAGTGATAGATCTTGACCTCGACCGCCTCGCCCGTGACCGCGCGCGCCGTCGCCGAGACCAGATCGCCCGCGAAGGTCATCGGGAAAAGCCCGATCAGCACCACCAGCACCGCGAGGAACGCCGGCGCAGCCCACATCCCGAAGCCCGGATCATGCGGGTGGTGGGGATAATCCGACCGCTCGGGCCCCATGAACACATGCACGATGAGGCGCAGCGAATACCCCACCGACAGGAGCGCGGCCGACACGACCAGCGCCGGGAACACCCAAGCCATGCCCGCCCAGGGGGTATGGAGCGCCTCTTCGAGCATCATCTCCTTCGAGAGAAAGCCGTTCAGGGGCGGGATCCCCGCCATCGAGAGCGCGGCGATAAGGGTGATCGCGAAGGTCACGGGCATCAGGCGGCGCAACCCGCCGAGGCGGCGGATGTCGCGGGTATGCGCCTCGTGATCGACGATGCCCGCGGCCATGAAGAGCGCGGCCTTGAAGCTCGCGTGGTTGATGATGTGAAAGACCGCGACGATCGCCGCGGCCTTCGTCCCGAGGCCCAAGAGCATCGTGACAAGCCCGAGGTGCGAGACGGTGGAAAAGGCCAGCACCGCCTTCAGATCGTCCTTGAAGAGCGCGATCTTGGCCCCGATCAGCATCGTGACGGCGCCCGTCGTCGCGACGATGTAGAACCATTCGGGCGTGCCCGACAGCACCGGCCACATCCGCGCCATCAGGAACAGCCCCGCCTTCACCATCGTCGCCGAGTGCAGATAGGCCGAGACGGGCGTGGGCGCGGCCATCGCGTGCGGCAGCCAGAAGTGGAAGGGGAACTGCGCCGACTTGGTGAAGCACCCCGCGAGGATCAGGATCAGCGCGGGCAGATACCACTCCGAGGCGCGGATCTCCTCGCCCTTGGTCAGGATCACGCTCAGGTCGTAGCTGCCCGCGATGTTGCCGAGGATGAGCATCCCCGCGATCATCGCAAGGCCCCCCATGCCGGTGACGGTCAGCGCCATGCGCGCGCCCTGCCGCCCCTCGGGCAGGTGCTTCCAGTAGCCGATGAGCAGGAAGGACGAGAGCGAGGTCAGTTCCCAGAAGATCAGCAGGAGCAGGATGTTGTCCGACAGCACGATCCCCACCATCGCGCCCTGGAAGAGCAAGAGGTAGGTATAGAACTGCCCCATCGGATCCTCGGGCGAGAGGTAGAAGCGCGCATAGAGGATGATGAGGAGGCCGATCCCGAGGATCAGCCCGGCAAAGAGCAGCCCCAGCCCGTCGAGCATGAAGTTGGCGTTGAGGCCGAGCGCGGGCAGCCATTCGAACCGGGCGACGATGACCTCGCCGCCCATCACCGCCGGCGCGTGCAGCAGAAGGCCCAAGAGCGCGAGCGCGGTCACCGATCCGGTCGCGATGGCGCAGGCGTTGCGGCCTGCGCGGATCATCAGTCCGGGCAGCAGGGCGCCCAGAAAGGGCAGGGCGGCAATCAGGGCAGGCGACATCGTCGTGCGGTCCGTCCTTCGCGCGGTGCGCGCGACTGCGCCGGCACCCGTTTCGCGTTTACCTGTGGTGCAAGTCCCCTCGAGTCAAGAGAAACCGGATTGAGAGCATCAGCCCTGCGGCGTCATGGCCTGCCGCTGGCGCGCCCGCTCGATCCCGAGTTGCCGCTCGCGCCAGATGATGGCGATCCCCGCCGCGATCACGAGCCCCGCGCCCGCGAGCATCGTGGGCGTCGGCACCTCTCCGAAGACCGCAAAGCCGATCGCGAGGGCAAAGAGGATCGACACATATTCGAACGGGGCGACGACCGAGGCATCGGCCTCGCGATAGCTCGCCGTCAGGAAGATCTGCCCCACGCCGCCCAGAAGCCCCGCGAGGATCAGGAGCGCCGCATCCCCCGCCGCCGGCACCACCCAGCCGAAGGGCAGCGTCAGCAGCGCCAGCCCCGAGGCGGTGAGCGAGAAATAGAAGACGATGGTCGAGGTGCGCTCGGTCGCGACCAGCTTGCGCACGAAGACCTGCGCGAGCGCGTTGAAGACCGCGCCCCCCAGCACGACAATGGCACCGAGGGTTGCGCGCAAGCCCTCGGCGTCGCTCTCGCCGCCGAAGGCCCCGAGGCGGGGCGAGAGCACGATGAGCACACCCGCCAGACCGACGACGACCGCGATCAGCCGAAAGGCGCGCACCTGCTCGCCGAGGAACATGGCCGCGAAGACGACGGTCAGCAGTGGCGCGGCATAGCCGATCGCCGTCACCTCGGGCAGGGGCAGAAGGGCAAGCCCCGCAAAGCCGAGGCCCATCGCCGTCGTGCCGGCAAAGCCGCGCCAGAGATGCCCGAGCGGATTTTGCGTCCGCAGCCCCGCCGGCATCTCGCGCCGCAGCGTCAGCCAGACGAGGATCACCGGCAGCGCGAAGAAGGAGCGGAAGAAGACGACCTCGCCCGGCGGCACGCGCCCGTCCACCGCCTTGATGAGCGAGGCCATGACGATGAAGATGACGACCGACACGACCTTGAGGCCGATCCCGCGCATCGGACGCATGGGGCACTCCGCCGCCCCGGAAAACGGGGCTTCCCGCGTTCTGTCGCACTCCGCGCGAAAGCGTGCAAGGCCGCTTGCCGTCCCCTTTCGCCCGTTGCAGGCTCGGCGCCGCAAACCCACCGGAGCCCCGCCCATGAAGCCCCGCCACCCCGAAACGCCCGCCCCGCCCGATGCCGCCGCCCGCCGCGCGGTCGCGCCCGTCATCTGCTATCCGCCCGAGGGGTTGCCGCCCCCCGACATCGCGGCGCTGCGCGCGGCCTTCGGCACGCCGCGCGCCATCGCGCGCATCACCGTTCCCCCGCGCGAGGCGCGCGCCTTCCGCGTCCCGGCCGGGCATCTCTTTCGCATCCGCTGCACCGAGGGGCCGCAGGTCGGTGATCTGAACCTCTGGGCGGCGGGCGATCTGTCGGAGCGGTTCTTTTCGGGCAAGACGCGCGCGCTCCATGGCACGCATCTTTCGACCGGCGACCGGCTCTGGTCGGCGCTGCCCCATCTGCGCCCGATGGCGACGATCACGGCCGACACGCTCGACTGGTATGGCTTCGACGAACACGGCGCCTCGGTCCATGACGTCATCGGCACGCGTTGCGACCCCTACACGCACGCGCTGCTCACGGGGGGCGGGCAGTATCACCATTGCTGCCACTCGAACCTCACCCGCGCGCTCGCGGCCGAGACGGGCCTGCCGCTACACGCGGCCGAGGCGCATGTGCACGATGTGCTGAACGTCTTCATGTGCACGGGCTTTTCCCGCGCGACGGGGCAATACATCATGAAGGCGAGCCCCGTGCGCCCCGGCGACTACATCGAGTTCCTGGCCGGGATCGACCTCATCGGGGCGCTGTCGGCCTGTCCGGGCGGGGATTGCGGGTCGGAGCATTCCTCGGACGCCGCGCGCTGCCACCCGCTCGAGGTCGAGGTGCTGCGCCCCGAGGGCCTGCCCGAGGGCTGGGCCGAACCCCGCCCCGCCCCCTACGACCGCAGCCACGGCGCGGGCTGAGGGTCAGCCCGCGAAGGCGGCCTCGAGCGCGATCTCGACCATGTCGGCGAACGAGGATTGCCGCTCGGCGCTGCCGAGCGCCTCGGGCCGCAGCAGGTGGTCGGAGATCGTGAGGACGGCAAGCGCCCGCACCCGGTGGCGCGCCGCGATGGTGTAAAGCTCTGCCGTCTCCATCTCGACCGCGAGCACCCCGTGGCGGGTCAGCTCGGAGTTGAGGTCGGGGCGTTCGTCATAGAAGATGTCCGAGGAATAGATCCCCCCCGCATGGGTCGGCACGCCCCGCGCGGCGGCCGCCCGGTGCGCCGCGAGCAGGAGGCCGAAATCGGCTGAGGGGGCAAAGTTCATCTCGCGGAAGATCCCGCGCGAGGGGGTCGAGATGGTGCTCGCGGTCATCGCCAGCACGATGTCGCGCAATCGCACCCCCTCCTGCATCGCCCCGGCCGAACCGATGCGGATGAGCGTCCGCGCCCCGAAATCGCGGATCAGTTCGGTCGCGTAGATCGCGAGCGAGGCCATCCCCATGCCCGAGCCGTGGATCGTGACGGGATGCCCGCGCCATGTGCCGGTGAAGCCCAGCATCCCGCGCACCTCGTTGACGAGGCGCGGCGCGGTCAGGAACGTCTCGGCCGCCCATTTGGCGCGCAAGGGATCGCCGGGCATGAGCACCGTGGGGGCGATCTCGCCCGGTCTTGCCCCGATATGGATCGACATCGCGCGCCCTCCGAATTTCTCCGGAGGTTAGGCGAGGGCGCCCGGCTTGCCAAGGGCGCCTGCCCCGCGGGTCATGCTTGATCGGGGCGCGGGGCGATGATTATGATGCTTTCATGACGATGCTCGTGGCCATGCCCGGTGCCGGTCCGTCCGAGGCGGATGTCGCCTTCGACCGGCGCGAACTTGCGCTGATCCTCTCGCTCTATGGCCGCATGGTGGCGGCCGGCGAATGGCGCGACTACGCCATCAGCCACCGGCGCGACGTCGCGGTCTTTGCCGTATTCCGCCGCGCCGCCGAAACCCCCCTCTACCGGATCGAGAAGCGCCCCGCGCTGCGGCTGCGGCAGGGCCTCTATGCCGTCATCGGCGCCGACGGGCAGGTGCTGCGGCGGGGTCACGACCTTGGGCAGGTGCTGCGCGTGTTCGACCGGGTGCTTATCCGGGCGCTGGATTGATGCGCCCTCAGCCCGCCGCCTCGCGGCAGAAGAGATCATACATGAGCTCGACCGCCCGGCGCACCTTCTCGTCGCCGATCGAGTAATAGATCGCCTTGCCCTCGCGCCGGCTTGCGACGAGGCCTTCGGCGCGCAGGCGGGCGAGTTGCTGGCTGACGGCGGCCTGCCGGCTGTCGAGCAGGGTTTCCAGTTCGGTCACCGACTTCTCGCCCGAGGTCAGATGGCACAGGATCATCAGGCGCCCCTCATGGGCGAGCGCCTTGAGAAAGCCGGCCGCGCGCGCGGCCTGCGCTTGCAGCGGTTCGGGCGGAAATGCCGCGCAGCTTGTGTCGTCGCTCATGCCTTGTCCTGATACTATCGGATCGTGATACACGATGTCGCAGGGTGCGGCAATCGGGGCCGCGGGGCAGCGCAGGGGGCAGCGGCCATGACTGATGCGACCGGGATCGCGACGCCGGAGGCGGCGCTGGCGGGCACGCTCTTTGCGGCCGGCGTCGCGGCGGCCGATCCGGGGCGGGCGGTGCGCGCGGCGCTCGCCGATGCGCCGCCGCCCGCGGGGCGGCGCGTGATCGTCGCGATCGGCAAGGCCGCCTGCGCCATGGCCGCCGCGGCGCGCGCGGCGCTCGGCCCGGTCGAGACGCTGATCGTCACGACCGATGGGGCCGCGCGCGCGGTCCCGGGGGCCGAGGTGCTCCGCGCGGGCCACCCGGTGCCCGACGCGCGCGGCCTTGCCGCGGCCGAGGCCGTCGCGGCGCGGGTCGCCGCGCTCGGGGCAGGGGACGAGCTCATCGCGCTCATCTCGGGCGGGGGGTCGGCCCTCTTGCCCGCGCCGCTGCCCGGCATCACGATCAGCGACAAGGCCGCGGTCAGCCGCCTGCTGCTGGCCTCGGGCGCCGACATCCGCGCGATGAACCTAGTGCGCCAGCAGCTCTCCACGCTGAAGGGCGGCGGCCTCGCGCGGCTGGCGGCCCCGGCGCGGGTGCGCGCGCTCGTGCTGTCGGATGTGGTGGGGGACGATCTCTCGGTGATCGCCTCGGGGCCGACGATGCCGCCCATCGGCACGCGGTCCGAGGCGTGCGCGCTGCTCGGCCGGCTCGGGCTGCTCGGCCGCGTGCCCGCCTCGGTGCGCGCCGCGCTTCAAGGCCCCGACACACCCCCCGCCCCGCTGCACGACGTCGAGACGCGCCTCATCGGGTCGAACACCCTCTCGCTCGCGGCGATGGCGGGGGCGGTGCCGGCTGGGGCGGGCCCCGTCCACCGCGCGCCCCGCCCGCTCGAGGGCGACGTGGCCGAGGCCGCGGCGCAGATCCTGCGCGAGGGGGCGGGGCAGGGCGCCGGCGTCTGGCTCTGGGGCGGTGAGACGACGGTGCGCATCGAGGGGCCTGCGGGGCAGGGCGGGCGCAACCAGGAACTGGCGCTGCGCGTGGCCCTCGGCGCCGCGGCGGCGGGCTGGGCCGGGCCGTGGGCCTTCCTCTCGGGCGGGAGCGACGGGCGCGACGGCCCGACCGAGGCGGCGGGCGGGCTGGTCGGGCCGGGAACGATCGCGCGGATCGTGGCCGCGGGCCTCGACCCCGCCGCGCATCTTGCGCGCCACGATTCGCTGCCGGCGCTGCGCGCGGGTGGCGCGCTGCTCGTGACCGGCGAGACGGGGACGAATGTCGCCGACTTCCAGATCCTCGTGCGCGGGCGCGGCTGATGCTGTCCTATCAGCACGGCTATCACGCGGGGAACTTGGCGGATGTCCACAAGCATGTCGTCCTCGCGGCGGTGCTCGGGCGGATGGTGCAGAAGGACAAGCCGCTCACCTACCTCGAGACGCACGCCGGGCGCGGCCTCTACGACCTCGGTGCGCCCGAGGCTCTCAAGACGGGCGAGGCCGCGGCCGGGATCGGCCGGCTTGCGCCCGCCCTGCCGGCGGCCCATCCGCTCGCGCAGGTCATCGGGGCGGTGCGGGCCGCGCATGGGGCGCGCGCCTATCCCGGATCGCCCCTGATCGCGGCACATCTGTTGCGGCCGGGCGACCGGATGCACCTTGCCGAGCTGCACCCGCAGGAGCATGCGGCCCTTTTGGCCGCGATGGCGCCCTTCGGCGCGGACGTGCGGCGCGAGGACGGGTTTGCCATGGCCCGCGCGCTGTGCCCGCCCATGCCGCGGCGGGGCATCCTGCTGATCGACCCGCCCTATGAGGTGAAGGAGGATTACGCCCGCATCCCCCCCTTCATGGCCGCGATCCACCGCAAGTGGAACGTGGGCATCCTGATCCTGTGGTATCCGATCCTGGCATCGGGGGCGCATCTGCCGATGCGCGCGGCCCTCGAGGTGGCGGGGATGGCGGGCGCGGTCGGGCACGAGCTGCGCTTCGGCCCCGCGCGGCCGGGGCACAGGATGCTGGGGTCGGGGCTATTCGTCGTCAACGCCCCGCACGGGCTTGACGCGGCGCTTGCAGAGGTCGAGACCCTGATGGCACCGCTGCTTGATGAGGAGACAGCACCATGACGAAGGCCTATTGGGTCGCGCAGATGGATGTGACCGACCCCGCCGCCTACGACCGCTATCGCGCCGCGAACGGCGCGGCATTCGCGAAATTCGGCGCGCGCTTCGTCATCCGGGGCGGCGCGCAGGAGGTGAAGGAGGGCGCAAGCCGCGCCCGCACCGTGGTGATCGAGTTCCCGAGCCTCGAGGTTGCGCGCGCCTGCTATGACAGCCCCGAATATCAGGCAGCCAAGGCGCTGCGGGCGGGGGCGTCGGAGGGGCACCTCATCATCGTGCCGGGGTGGGAGGGCTGATGCTCGGCGCGCTGATCGACCGCTTGCGCGCGCCCGCGCCCGGCCGCCTCGCGCCCGCCGACGCGGCGCAGGCGCTGGCCGTCCTGCTCGTGCGGCTGGCGCGTGCCGATGGTGCCTATGACGCGGCCGAGGTGGCGCGGATCGACCGGGTGCTGGGCCTGCGCCTCGGCCTCTCCCCGGCTGCCGCCGCCGCGCTGCGGGCCGAGGCCGAGGCCGCCGAGGCCCATGCCCCCGACACCGTCCGCTTTACCCGCGTCCTGAAGGAAGCCGTGCCCTATGACGACCGCGCCGCGCTGATCGAGGCGCTGTGGTCGGTGGCGCTCGCCGATGGCGAACGCGCGGCTGACGAGGACCGGCTGATGCGGATGATCGCGCCGCTTCTGGGCGTGTCGGACCGCGACAGCGCGCTCGCGCGCCAGCGCGCCGCGCGCGCCGCCGGGGGGGCGTGACGGCTGCGACCGTGCCGGGGGTTGCCAAATCCCCCGGCATGACGGCACCATCGCGCCGTCCGCAACAGCCGCGAGTGCCCGTCTTGCCCCGTCATGTCCTCTGTCCGAACGCGCCCGATGGCCCCTTTCGCGGCTCGGAGGCGCGCCGATGAAGGACCTGCAACACTGGCTGCGCAAGCACCCCGAGGTGCGCACGATCCGCGTCGCGGCGGCCGACCTCAACGGGCAGGCGCGCGGCAAGCGCATCCCCTCGCGCTTTGCCGAAGGGGTGCTGCGGTCGGGCACGCGCTTTCCCTTCTCGGTCCTCAACCTCGACATCTGGGGCGAGGATGTGGACGACAGCCCGCTCGTCTTCGAGATGGGCGACGCCGACGGCGTGCTGTTCCCGACCGAGCGCGGCTTCATGCCGATGCCCTGGCTCGAGGCGCCGACCGCGCTCCTGCCGATCTGGATGTTCCACGAGGACGGCCGCCCCTTCGAGGGCGATCCGCGCCACGCGCTGCGGGGCGTGCTCGAGCGCTATCGCGCGCGCGGCCTCAACCCCGTCGTGGCGATGGAACTCGAATTCTTCCTCATCGACGATTCGGGCAAGACGCTGCAGGTGCCGCCCAGCCCGCGTTCGGGCAAGCGGCGCAAGGCGGCCGAGGCGCTCTCGATCCGCGCGCTCGATGCCTTCGACCGCTTCTTTACCGACCTCTACGACGCGGCCGAGGCGATGGACATTCCCGCCGACACCGCGATCTCGGAAACCGGCCTCGGCCAGTTCGAGATCAACCTCATGCATCAGGACGATGCGCTGCGCGCGGCCGACGATGCGTGGTTCTTCAAGATGCTGGTCAAGGGCCTCGCGCGGCGGCACGGCTTTGCCGCGAGCTTCATGGCCAAGCCCTATCCGGAATATTCGGGCAACGGGCTGCATACGCATTTCTCGCTGCTCGACGGATCGGGGCGCAACGTTTTCGACAACGGCGGGCCGGAGGGCAGCGCGCTCTTGCGGCACGCGGTCGCGGGGTGCCTGGCGGCCGCGCAGGACTCGACCCTGATCTTCGCCCCCCACGCCAACAGCTATGACCGGCTCGTGCCCGGAGCCCACGCGCCCGTCGCCGTCTGCTGGGGCTACGAGAACCGCACGGTTGCCTTGCGCGTGCCCTCGGGCGCCACCTCGGCCCGGCGGATCGAGCACCGGATCGCCGGCGGCGACGTCAACCCGTATCTGCTGCTCGCCGCGATTCTCGGCGCCGCGCTCGAGGGGATCGAGGCCCGCGCCGCCCCGCCGCCGCCCGTCTCGGGCAATGCCTATGCGCGGTCCGATCTGCCGCAGGTGCCGACGCGCTGGGAGGAAGCGATCGACGCGTTCGAGGCAAGCCGCCTCCTGCCGCGCTTCCTGCCGGCCGAGCTGATCCGCAACCTTGTGCTGACCAAACGGCACGAGCGCCACTACACGGCCGAACTGAGCCATGAGGAGAAGGTCGAGCTTTATCTCGATACCGTCTGAAGGCGCCGAGGGTGGCGTTTTCGAGTCACGCGCACCCTTTCCTCGGGGCGGGGGTAGGGTATATTCAGACGACGGTCGCCGGTGCGCGCGGCAGGGGGTCGGACGGAGCATGGCGCAGGGCCTGATAACACATGTCGTGACCGGCGCGATCGAGCGGCGCGACGGCAGCGGCGGGGCGGGCGGCGATTCAGGCGTCGCCGTCCAGACGCGCACGCGCACGCAGCGCCCGCCGATGTACAAGGTGCTGCTGCTCAACGACGATTACACGCCGATGGAATTCGTCGTCCATGTGCTCGAGCGTTTTTTCGGCATGAACCACGCGCAGGCGTTCGAACTGATGCTGACGGTCCACAAGAAGGGCCTCGCGGTCGTGGGGGTTTTTTCCTACGAGATCGCCGAGACCAAGGTGGCGCAGGTCATGGACCTCGCGCGGCGTCACCAGCACCCGCTCCAGTGCACGATGGAAAAGGAATGACGGCGCGGCCAACCGAGGGTTGAATTCATTCCGCGCCGAGGCAGGGCACGCTCCCCCCAAGAAAAGCGAAATCCGGCGCCGGTTGCCCAGACGCCGGATCTCTGACCTGATTTCGCGGTCGCGAAATCACATTTTGCCGGTCGGGGCCTCGGAAACAACCGGAGCCGGGGCCGGCGCCGGAGCGCAAGCGCCGAGCAGGGCGGCGGAAGCGAGAAGAACCGAAAGGGCGATTGACTTGGTCATGGGAGCGTTCCTTTGTTCTAAGGTTCCACAGCCCTACCAAAAAGCCCTGCGGTGTCAAGCGAGAGCGGAGGGTCTGGATGTGATCATGGGCGGCGCGCGTGGCTGTTCGGATACATCTGCGGTGCGAGGCGTCTGAACTTGACTGAAACACTCGGATAACCTAATCGCCGGAATGGCACCGGCGCCTTCCCGCGTCGCGCTGCCGACGGAATTGCAGGGGCCCGAATGACCGATCTGCCGAGGATCCTGAACTTCCGCCTTCCGGCCGAGGCGACACCGGCGGGCTTTCGCCAGCAGCCGGCGCGGGTGCTGCTCGAGGTCGACCGGCTCACGCGCCGCTTCGCCGCCACGGCCGATCCCGCCGTCTGGCGTGTGGGTTTCAGCGTGGGAGAGGGAGAGTTCGTCGCCCTCCTTGGCCCTTCGGGTTGCGGCAAGACCACGACGCTGCGCATGATCGCCGGCTTCGAGCCCCCCGACGAAGGCACCTTGCGCATGCGCGGCGAGGATATCACGGCCCTGCCTCCAGAGCGGCGAGGAATTGGATTCGTATTTCAAGACAACGCCTTGTTTCCCAATCTTACGGTTTCCGGCAACGTCGGTTTCGGGCTGAGGCGGTTGGGGCGCGCGGCTGCTGAGCGGCGGGTGGCGGAGATGCTCGATCTTGTCGGCCTCGGGGGGCTTGGCGCGCGGATGCCGCACGAGCTGTCGGGCGGCCAGCAGCAGCGGGTGGCCCTGGCGCGGACGCTCGCGCCGCAGCCGTCCCTCGTGCTGCTGGATGAGCCGTTCTCGAACCTCGATGCCTCGTTGCGCGCCGAGACGCGCCAGGAGGTGCGCAAGCTCCTCAAGGTGGCGGGGTCGGCCGCGATCCTTGTGACGCATGATCAGGAAGAGGCGCTGGCGACCGCCGACCGGATCGGCGTCATGCAGGGCGGCCGGCTTGAGCAGATCGGCGCGCCGGATGAACTTTATCACAATCCCGTCAGCGCCTTCGTCGCGAGCTTCATCGGCCGCTCGAATATCCTCGCCGGGACGGCGAACGGCATGGACGCCGAGACGCCCTTCGGCCGGCTGCCGCTCTCGCGTGCGGCGAACGGGGCGGTGCAACTCGCGGTCAGGCCAGAGCAGATCCTGCTCGATCCCGACCCCAGCGCCGAGGCGGTCGTGATCGGGCGCGAGTTCCGCGGCCACGATCAGCTCTTCTGGGTGCAGGAAGGCGGGCGGTGCCTTCTGGTGATATCGGGGCCGGGGCCGCAGGTTTCGGTCGGTGCCCGGGTGCGGCTGCGGATCTGCGATTGTGTCGTTCCGCTCGGCTGAAGGGCCACGGGACGGGACTTTCTTTTTGCGACGCGCCGCACTAGCTTCGGTTCCGGAGAAAATCCAACCTCAGGGAGCACGAACATGCGCAAACTGCTTTTGGCCTCGACCGCCGCCGCGCTGGTGGCCGGCGCGGCCTCGGCCGAAGAAATCAAGATCGGCATCATGCTGGGCTTCACCGGCCCGCTCGAATCCCTCGCGCCCGACATGGCGGCGGGTGCCGAGCTTGCGATCAACGAGATCAGCGCGGCCGGCACGCTGCTGGGCGGCGGTCACACGATCACCGCGATCCGCGGCGATTCGACCTGCATCGACGCCGCGGCGGCGGTCGCTGCGGCCGAGCGTCTGGTGACCTCGGACAAGGTCAACGGAATCATGGGCGCCGATTGCTCGGGCGTCACGGGTGCCATCCTTCAGAACGTCGCGCGCCCCAATGGTGTCGTGATGATCTCGCCCTCGGCAACCTCGCCCTCGCTCTCGACGGCCGAGGATGACGGGCTGTTCTTCCGCACCGCGCCGTCGGATGCGCGCCAGGGCCAGGTCATGGCCGACATCCTGAAGGATCGCGGCATCTCCTCGGTCGCGGTGTCCTACACCAACAACGACTACGGCAAGGGTCTGGCCGACAGCTTCCAGGCGGCCTTCACCGCCGCTGGTGGCACCGTCACGCTCAACGCCCCGCATGAGGACGGCAAGGCCGACTATTCGGCCGAGATGGGCGCGCTGGCCGCGGCCGGTGGCGAGCTGCTCGTGGTTGCGGGCTACATCGACCAGGGCGGCGCGGGCATCACCAACGCCGCACTCGATTCGGGCGCCTTCGACACCTTCATGTTCCCCGACGGGATGTTCAGCCAGGCGCTCGAGGACAACTTCGCCGCCAAGACCGAAGGCTCCTTCGGCCAGCATCCGGGCACCGACAGCGACGGCCTCGCACGGTTCCACGAGGCGGGTGCGGCGGCGGGCTTCAACCCCAAGAACGCCTTCTCGCCCGAGTCCTACGACGCGGCGGCGCTGATCCTTCTGGCCATGCAGGCGGCGGGCTCGACCGACCCGCAGGTCTACAAGGACAAGGTGCTCGACGTGGCGAACGCCCCGGGCGAGCCGATCCAGCCGGGCGAGCTGGCCAAGGCCATCGAGATCCTCGCGGCCGGCGGCGACATCGACTATGTCGGCGCGAGCGCGGTGGAGCTGATCGGACCGGGTGAATCGGCCGGCAACTACCGCGAGTTCGAGATGAAGGGCGGCAAGATCGAGACCGTCCGCTTCCGCTGATCGCGCACTGAAGATCGCAGGCCCGGGGGGCGCACCCCCGGGCCGTTGCGCAAGAACGGGGCGCGCGCGGCGTCAGATCGCACCGCCCACGGGGAGACGCCGAACCGATGATCCGGGTCGAGAACCTGCACAAGCATTTCGGCGGCTTCCACGCCGTGGACGGCGCGTCGCTCGAGATCGCCAAGGGCTCGATCACCGGGCTGATCGGCCCCAACGGCGCCGGCAAGACCACCCTCTTCAACGTCATCGCCGGCCGTCTGGCGCCCACTTCGGGCCGCGTGCTGATGGAGGGCGAGGACATCACCGGCCTGCCGCCGCACGATCTCTTTCACAAGGGGCTG
This sequence comes from uncultured Gemmobacter sp., assembly GCA_964472135.1. GTDB lineage: Bacteria > Pseudomonadota > Alphaproteobacteria > Rhodobacterales > Rhodobacteraceae > JAUREX01. The sequence continues at coordinate 858 of CAYYJB010000055.1, read as the reverse complement.
CTCAGGACCTTTCAGATCGCGCATGAATTCGGCTCGATGACCTGCCGCGAGAACCTGATGATGGTGCCCGCGGCGCAGTCGGGCGAGCGGCTGTGGAACGCCTGGTTCAACCGCGGCCGCGTCGCCGCCGAAGAGGCGCGGCTGCGCGCCAAGGCCGACGAGGTGCTGGAGTTCCTCACGATCCCGCATCTGGCCGATGAGCGCGCGGCCAACATCTCTGGCGGGCAGAAGAAATTGCTCGAGCTTGGCCGCACCATGATGGTCGATGCCCGGATCGTCTTTCTCGACGAGGTGGGGGCGGGCGTGAACCGCACGCTCCTCAACACCATCGCCGACGCGATCGTGCGGCTCAACCGCGAGCGCGGCTATACCTTCTGCGTGATCGAGCACGACATGGATTTCATCGGCCGCCTCTGCGACCCGGTCATCGTCATGGCCGAGGGCAAGGTGCTCGCGCAGGGCCCGGCCGACGCGATCATGCAGAACGAGGCGGTGATCGAGGCCTATCTCGGGCGCGGGCTCAAGAACAAGGCTGCCGCCCATGGCTGAACCCTTCCTGATCGGCGAGGCGATGACGGGCGGCTATGGCGCGGCCGACATCCTGCAGGGCTGCACCATCGCGGTCGAGAAGGGCCAGATCGCCGTCATCGTCGGCCCGAACGGGGCGGGCAAGTCAACGGCAATGAAGGCCGTCTTCGGGATGCTGAAGCTGCGCCAGGGCCACGTGCGGCTCGGCGGCGAGGATATCACCGCGCTGTCGCCGCAGGCGCGCGTCGCCAAGGGCATGGCCTTCGTGCCGCAGACGCAGAACATCTTCACCTCGATGACGGTCGAGGAGAACCTCGAGATGGGCGCCTT
>CAYYJB010000054.1:0-15227 GCA_964472135.1 uncultured Gemmobacter sp. | reverse complement strand
GAGGGGCGCATGGCCGAGGCGGCCGAGCTCATGGAAATGCTGCGCCGCCTGATGGAGAACATGCAGGTCACGCAGGGCGAGGGCGGCCAGGGCCAGGGCAACCCCGGCGAGCAGGCGATGCGCGATCTGGCCGAAACGCTGCGCGACCAGCAGCAGCTTTCGGACGACGCCTTTCGCGAGCTGCAGGAAAGTTTCCGCGGCCAGCAGGGCCAGCAGGGCCAGCAGGGGCAGGAAGGCCAGCAGGGGCAACAGGGGCAACAGGGACAGCAGGGACAGCAACCCGGCCAGGGTCAGCAGCCCGGGCAGCAGCCCGGGCAGCAGCCGGGGCAGGGCGCGCCCGGGGCGGGCGCCCTCGCCGAGCGCCAGCAGGGCCTGCGCGGCGCGCTCGAGGGGTTGCAGGGCGGCCCGCTGCCGGGCGAGGGCACGGCCGAGGGGGATGCCGGGCGGCGCGCGCTCGACCGCGCCGGGCGCGCAATGGAGGACGCCGAGCGCGCGCTGCGCGACGGCGACATCGCCGGTGCCCTCGATGAGCAGGCCGAGGCGCTCGAGGCCCTGCGCGAGGGGATGCGCAGCCTCGGCGAGGCGATGGCCGAGGATCGGTTGCGCGAGCAGGGCAACGGACGGGGCGAGGGCTTCGGACAGGCAGATCCCGACGGCCGGCGCGACCCGCTCGGCCGGCCCGAGGGCGGCGTGGGCGGCCTCGATGCCGACGACACCGAGGTGCCCGATGCCGCCGATGTCGCCCGTCGCGCGCAGGAATTGCAGCGCGAACTCTCGCGCCGCTCGGGCGAACTCACGCGGCCCGAGGCCGAGCGCGACTATCTGCGCCGACTGCTCGACAGGTTCTGAGGCGCGGCCCGCTCGGCCGCGGCGAGGGCGGTGTGGGCGTGCTTGCGAGCGACGACGCGCGCGTGCCCGAGGCCGATCGCGACGATCCGCGCCGGCTGCTCAAGAGGTCGCAAGGCGCGACCCGCTCGGTCTCGATGCCGACGACACCGAGGTGCCCGATGCCGCCGATGTCGCCCGTCGCGCGCAGGAATTGCAGCGCGAACTCTCGCGCCGCTCGGGCGAACTCACGCGGCCCGAGGCCGAGCGCGACTATCTGCGCCGACTGCTCGACAGGTTCTGAGGCGCGCTCAGATCTCGACCCAGATCGTCACCGGCCCGTCGTTCACGAGGTCCACCTGCATGTCGGCGCCGAAGCGCCCCGTCGCGACCGCGATCCCTTCGGCGCGCAGCGCGGCCACGACCCGGTCGCAGGATTGCGTCGCGATCTCGGGGGCGGCGGCGGTGGAAAAGCCGGGGCGGTTGCCGCGCAGATCGGCCGCGAGCGTGAACTGGCTGACGACCAGCGCCGCCCCCCCGGTGTCGCGCAACGACAGGTTCATCTTGTCGGCGGCATCGCGAAAGATGCGCATCTTCGCGATCTTGGCGGCCATCCGCTCGGGCGCGTCGGGCACGTCGTCCCCCATCGCGCAGACAAGGATCAAGAGCCCCGCCCCGATCTCGCCCACCGTCTCGCCGCCCACGCTGACCCGCGCGCGCGTCACCCGCTGCAATACCGCCCTCATGCGTCCTCCGTCATCAGCCTGTGCGCGGCAAGGCGCGCGTATTGGGGCAGGCAGGCCTCGGCCAGCGCCGCGGCATGCCCCGCCAGTTCGGGCACCGGCCCCTCGGGCGGCTCGAAACCCCTTGAGCGGTGGACGGCGCCATACCAGTGCGCGGCCCACACCCCGTCGGCCGGGTTGCCGCCGGCGGGCCAGCCCAGCATCGCCGGATCGAACGCCAGCCCCAGCGCCGCGCAGAGCAGCCCGAGCGTGCGGGCCGGATCGGCGCGGATGTCGGTCGCGTCCACCACGGGCGGGGCGCGGCCCAGCCGGTCGGCGGCGCGGTCGAAAAGCTCCGCCTGCCGCGCGAATCCCAGATCGGCGGCCGTCACCGCCTCGCGCTTGCGCGCGTAGGAGGCGACGACGCGGGCCGGGTGGCGGATCAGGAACACCTCGGCCGCCCCCGCGGTCCAGCCCATCGCAAAGCCCGGCAGCATGTGGTGCGTCATGTGTTTCTGATACCAGACCGGGCGGCCGCCCGGCGCGGGCCCGGCAAGGGCGGCCGCGACGCGGGCCGGATCGGTGGGCTGGCTTGCCAGCACCTCGGCCCGCATCGGATGCTCGATCCCGGTCGCGGCCAGATAGGCGGCATAGAAGGGCTCATCGCTCACCGCGCAGTCGGGGCGCTGGGCGAAGGCATACATGAGCGCGGTCGAGAGGTTCCTCGGCCCCGACCACATGACGATGCGCAGGGGATCGCTCATGCCCCGACCAGCGCCTTGTAGAGGGCGCGGATCCGCGCCGTCACCGGGCCCATCGCGCCATCCCCGATCACGCGCCCGTCGATCATGCCGACGGGCGTCTGCGCGCCGAAGGTGCCGGTCAGGAAGGCCTCCTCGGCCGAATAGGTCTCAACCAGCGTGAAGTTGCGCTCGCGCGCCACGATCCCGTTCTCGCGGCACAGCGCCAGCACCTTGCCGCGCGTGATCCCGTTCAGGCAGTAATCGCCCGTCGAGGTCCAGACCTCGCCCTTGCGGACGATGAAGAAGTTGCACGCGTTCGTCGTGTTCACGAAGCCGTGGACATCGAGCATCAGCGCCTCGTCCGCGCCCGCCTTCTCGGCCGCGATGCAGGCGAGGATGCAGTTGAGCTTGGAGTGGGAATTGAGCTTGGGGTCCTGCGTCATCGGCAGGCCGCGCATGTGCGGCACGGTCGCAAGCCGGATCGGGCGCGGCTGCTTGGGGCGCGAATGCTCCATGATGATCGCGATCGTGGGGCCCTGGCGCGAAAAGCCCGGGTGCTGAAAGGGCCGCGTCTTGATCCCGCGCGTGACCATCAGGCGGGCGTGGGCGTCGGTGTGCATCCCGTTCGCGGCCGCCGTGTCGAGCAGCGCCTGCGCGAGCACGGCGGGCGGGTGGCCGATGTCGAGGTCGATCGCGCGCGCGGCCTCGTAGAGCCGCTCGAGATGCTCGTCGAGAAAGGCCCAGCGGCCGTCATAGAGGCGGATCCCCTCCCACACCCCGTCGCCCAGCATGAAGCCCGAATCGTAGATGCTGACGACGGCCTCGGCCTTGGGCACGATCTTGCCGTTGAGCCACAGCATGAGGCGCTCGTTGCGCGCGTCCTCCTCGGCGCCGTGCGTGCTTATGTGTTCGTCCATCCGCGCCCCTCCGGTCCGGCGACCACGCTAGTGCGCCGCCCGCGCCGCGCCAAGGGGGGGCGCCCCCGCTTGCCCGTCATGGGCCTTGCGCCTATAAGCCGCCCGCAAAGCCCGACCGCGCACCGATGACCCGGCGCCCGTCCGACCCGCCCTTCGCCGCTGAGGATCCCGCCGATGTGCGCCGACACGCCCGACTACAAGGACACGATCTTTCTGCCCGACACGGGCTTTCCCATGCGCGCGGGCCTGCCCCAGCGCGAGCCCGAGTGGCTGGCGCTGTGGGAGCGGATCGGGGTCTACGACCGGCTGCGCGCCAAGGCGGAGGCGGCCCGCGCCGCCGGCCGGCCGCGCCCGCCCTTCACGCTCCATGACGGCCCGCCCTATGCCAACGGGCACCTCCATATCGGGCACGCGCTGAACAAGATCCTCAAGGACATGGTCGTGCGCTCGCAGCAGATGATGGGCCATGACGCGCGCTATGTCCCCGGCTGGGACTGCCACGGCCTGCCCATCGAATGGAAGATCGAAGAGCAGTATCGCGCCGCCGGCAAGAACAAGGACGAGGTCGACACCGTCGCCTTCCGGCAGGAATGCCGCCGCTTCGCCGAGGGATGGATCGAGGTCCAGCGGGCCGAGTTCAAGCGGCTCGGCGTCATCGGCAACTGGGTCGACCCCTATCGCACCATGGATTTCCACGCCGAGGCCGTGACGGCCGCCGATTTCATGACCTTCCTCATGAACGGCACGCTCTATCAGGGCTCGAAGCCCGTGATGTGGTCGCCCGTCGAGAAGACCGCCCTCGCCGAGGCCGAGGTCGAGTATCACGAGGTGACGAGCCATCAGGTGTGGGTCGCCTTTCGCGTCGTGTCGGGGGCGGCGCCCGCCTGGGCGGGTGCGCGCGTCGTCATCTGGACGACGACGCCCTGGACGATCCCGCAGAACCGCGCCGTCGCCTTCAACCCCGCCATCGCCTATGGCCTCTACGAGGTGACGGGCCGGCCCGAGGATTCGGCCGCGCGGATCGGCGCCACCTATGTCATGGCCGACCGCCTCGCGGCGCAGGCGTTCGCGGCCGCCAAGCTCGACCCCGCCATGTATCGCCGCCTGCGCGACATCACGGCCGAAGAGCTGGGCACGCTGACCCTCGCCCATCCCTTCCGCGGGATCGAGGGCGGGCAGGGCGAGTGGGACTATGACGTGCCCATGCTGCCCGGCGAGCATGTGACGGACGACGCGGGCACGGGTTTTGTCCACACCGCCCCCTCGCATGGCGATGACGACTATCAGATGGGCGTGCGCTTCGGCCTGCCCATGACCTACAACGTCGAGGCCGACGGCACCTATCGCGCCGATCTGCCCCTCTTTGCCGGTCAGGCCATCATCACCGCCGAGGGCAAGGAAGGTCCCGCGAATGTCAGCGTCATCAAGGCGCTGCACGGGGCGGGCGGGCTCTTTGCCAAGGGCAAGTTCCGCCATTCCTACCCGCATTCGTGGCGCTCCAAGGCGCCGATCATCTATCGCAACACGCCCCAGTGGTTCGTCGCGATCGACAAGCCGATCGAGGACGGCATGGGCGCGCATGGCGCGACGATCCGGGCGCGCGCGCTCTCCTCGATCGACCAGCTGGTGACATGGACGCCCCAGAGCGGGCGCAACCGCCTCTTCAGCATGATCGAGGCCCGCCCCGACTGGGTGCTGAGCCGCCAGCGCGCCTGGGGCGTGCCGCTCACCTGCTTCACCCGGCGCGGCACGCGGCCGACCGATCCGGACTTTCTGATGCGCGATCCGGCGGTCAATGCCCGTATCGTGGCGGCCTTCGAGGCCGAGGGGGCGGATGCGTGGTATGTGCCGGGCTTCAAGGCGCGCGTCCTGCAGGGCCTGCACGACCCCGAGGCCTGGGATCAGGTCTTCGATATCCTCGATGTGTGGTTCGATTCGGGCTCGACCCATTCCTTCGTGCTGCGCGACCGCCCCGATGGAACGGCCGACGGGCTCGCCGACCTCTATCTGGAGGGGACCGACCAGCACCGGGGGTGGTTCCACTCCTCGATGCTGCAGGCCTGCGGCACGATCGGGCGCGCCCCCTATCGGGGCGTGCTGACGCATGGCTTCACGCTCGACGAGAAGGGCATGAAGATGTCCAAATCGCTCGGCAACACCGTCTCGCCCGACGAGGTGATCCGCGACTATGGCGCCGACATCCTGCGGCTGTGGGTGGCGCAATCGGACTATACGGTGGACCTGCGCATCGGGCCCGAGATCCTCAAGGGCGTGGCCGACAGCTATCGGCGGCTGCGCAACACGCTGCGCTTTGTCCTCGGCAACCTCGCGGGCTTCACCGAGGCCGAGCGGGTGGAGCCCGCGCAGATGCCCCCGCTCGAGGCCTGGGTGCTCCACCGCATGGCAGAGCTTGACGCGTCGGTGCGCAAGGGCTTTGCCGCCTATGATTTCCAGGGCGTCGCGCGCGAGATCTTCGCGTTCTGCAACAGCGACCTCTCGGCCTTCTACTTCGACATCCGCAAGGATGCGCTCTATTGCGACGCGCCGGGCAGCCTGCGGCGGCGTGCGGCGCGCACGGTGCTCGACCTGCTGTTCCATCGCCTCACGACATGGCTCGCCCCGATCCTCGCCTTCACGGCCGAGGATGTCTGGCGCGCGCGGATGACGGATGCCGAGGCCTCGGTCCACCTTCAGGACATCCCCGAGACGCCGGCCGCCTGGCTCAACCCCGCGCTCGCGGCGCGGTGGGAGGCGGTGCGGGGCGCGCGCCGGGTCGTGACCGCCGCGCTCGAGGTCCAGCGCGCGGCCAAGACCATCGGCGCGAGCCTCGAGGCCCGGCCCGAGGTCCATGTCGCCGATCCGACGCTTGCCGCCCATCTCGCCGCCGTCGATTTCGCCGAGGTCTGCATCACCTCGGGCCTGTCGATCGTTGCCGGGCCGGGGGCTGGGCCGGGGCCGGCGGATGCCTTCCGGCTTGAGGATGTCGCGGGCGTCGCGGTCGTCTTCCGCCCGGCCGAGGGCGACAAATGCGCCCGCTGCTGGCAGATCCTGCCCGATGTCGGCACCCACGCCCATCCGGGCACCTGCGCGCGCTGTGACGCGGCCCTCGGATAGCGCGATCGCGGGCGTGCTCGCGGCACTGGCCGATGCGCGGGGGGCCGGGCGCAGCTTCTGCCCCTCCGAGGCCGCGCGGCGGCTGTCCGACGACTGGCGGCCGCTCATGCCCGAGGTGCGGCGCGTGGCGGCGGCGATGGCGGCCGAGGGGGGGCTGGTCGCCACCCAGGGCGGCCGCCCCGCCGACCCCCTGACCGCGCGCGGGCCGATCCGGCTCGGCCGCCCCGGCTGAACGGGGGCTTGCGCCCAGCCACCGCGCGGCGCACAGAAGGCGCGACGCTCCGGACCCCCACCCATGCCAAGCCGCATTCCCGCCGCCGACATCGCCCGCGCCATCGCGGTCGCGCTCATCTGGGGGATGGGCTATGTCGTGGCCAAGGGGGCGATGGCGGGCTTTCCGCCGATCCTGCTGATGGCGTTCCGCTTTGCCGTCACGGCGGCGCTGCTCGTCTGGGTGGCGGGGCCGCTGCGGGGCAACCTGCCGCGGCTGATCGCGATGTCGGTCGTCGGCGCCGCGATCCAGTACAGCCTGACCTTCACGGGCGTAAGCGGCGTCGATGCCGGGCTCGCGGCCCTGGTGATGCAGCTCGAGGTGCCGTTCCTCGTCCTCCTCGGCGCGCTTTTCCTGGGCGAGCGGCCGGGCCCGCGCAAATGGGCGGGCATGGCGGTGGCCTTTGCCGGTGTCGCGCTGATTGCCGGGCAGGTGCGCTTTGATGGCGAGTGGATCTTTCTGGTCATGCTGGCGGGGGGGGCGTTTTCCTGGGCCTCGGGGCAGGTGATGGTGCGCGGCATCCGCGACATGCAGGGCCTTGCCGTCACCGCCTGGACGGCAGTCCTCGCCACGCCGCAGCTCTTCCTCGTGTCGTTCCTCTTCGAGGACGGTCAGGCCGAGGCCATCGCCGCCGCCGGCCCCGGCGTCTGGGCGGCGGTCGTCTATCTGGGCGTCGTGATGACGGCGCTGGGCTATTGGCTCTGGAACACGCTCTTGTTGCGCCACGAGGTCGGGCGCGTCGCGCCCTATCTGCTGCTCATGCCGATGTTCTCGGTTCTGGGCGGCGTGCTCTTTCTGGGCGAGAGCCCCTCGGTCGGGCAACTCGCGGGCGGGGCGGTGGTGCTGATCGGGGTCGCGATCATCACGATCGAGCGGCGTATTCAGCCGACCGCGGCGCCATAGCCCTGCACGGCGGCGCGCGCGGCGGCAAAGCGCGCGGCCCATTCGGCGCGCGGCGCCCGCGGGTCGGGATCGATCGTCGCGCCCGAGGGCGTGCAGGCGACGCGCCGCCCCACCCCGTCCGCCGCCAGCGCCGCGGTGCCGAGCGCGGTCAGTTCCGGCTCGGCCGAGACGATGATCCGACGCCCCAGCGCATCGGCGAGGAAGCGGCAGAAATGGGCGTTCGCGCTCATCCCCCCGTCGATCGTGATCGTGCCGGCCAGCGGCACCGCCGCCGCGATGGACCCGAGCGCCTCGGCCGTGCGCAGCGCCACCCCCTCGAGCAGCGCCTGCATCAGGTCGGCCCGGTCGTGATCGAGCCCGAGCCCGAGCCAGGCGCCGCGCGCGCGCCTGTCCCAATGCGGGCAGGCAAGCCCCGCGAGCGCCGGCACGAAGGCCAGCCCCCGCCCGATGGCAGGCGCGCGATCAAAGCGCGCGATCTCGGCGAACTCCGCGAAAAGCCCCAGATCGCGCGCCCAGTTCACCGCCGATGACGCCGCATAGACGCCACCATCGAGCGCATGGACGGGCGCGCCGCCGCCGGGCGCCCAGGCGACCGTCGGCAAGGGCCCCGCCAGACCCGCCACGCGCCGCCCCGTCAGCACGAGCGCGAAGGCCCCCGTGCCGAAGGTGATCTTGGCATCCCCCGGCGCCCGCGCCCCGTGGCCGTAAAGCGCCGCCTGCTGATCGACGACGCTCGCGCCCAGCGGCACATCGCGCCCGCCGATCCGCACCTGCCCGAGCGCGCCGGTCGTCGGGCCGATGGGCGGCAGCACCTCGGGCGGCACGCCGAAGGCCGCGCACAGATCGCCGTCCCACCCGAGCGTCCCGAGCGCCATGAGCGAGGTGCGCGAGGCCGTCGTCGCATCCGTCTCGCACCGGCCGGTCAGGCGCTGGCGGAACCACGCATCGGTCGTGCCGAGCCGCAGCCGCCCGGCCCGCGCCAGCGCGCGCAGGCCCGCATCCTCCTGCCACAGCCAGCCGAGCTTGCTGGCCGAGAAATAGGGATCGAGCGGCAACCCCGCCCGCTCGAGCGTCAGCGCCTCGGCGCCCCCGGCCTTGAGGGACGCGCAACGGTCCGCGGTGCGCGCGTCCTGCCAGACGATGACGGGGCTTGCCGCCTCGCCCGTCAGGCTGTCCCAGGCGAGGCAGCTTTCGCCCTGATTGGCAAGGCCCACGGCCGCGATCGGGCCCCTGCCGGCGGCGGCCTCGAGGCAGGCCCCGATCGCGCGCAGGATCTCGGCCGGGTCGTGCTCGACCCAGCCGGGCCGCGGATAGAACTGGCGGTGCGCGATGGCCGCGACCTCTTCGACCGCGCCGCCCTCGTCGACCAGAAGGGCGCGCGTGCTCGTGGTGCCCTGATCTATGGCCAGAAAGCGCATCACCCCTCCGGCCCGAGGCGCACTTCGGCGCCCGCGGGCGTCGCGGGCGGCAGGGGCAGGATCAGCCGCCGCTCGGGCAGGGCGGCAAGGCTGCGCCCCGCAATCTCGCCCCCGGCCGCGCGCAAGGCAAGCCGCCCGCGCACCGCCCCTGCCGCGCGCAACTGCAAGACCGGCAGCGCCGGCCCCGCCCCCCCCGTCACCCGCTGCGGCACGACCCAGTCGAGGCCGGGGCCGAGTGCCACGCGCCCGCCCTGCCCCACCGGCAATTCGCCCGCCAGCGCCCGCAGCATCGCCCCCGCGATCCGCCGCCCCTCGGCCCAGCAGGCGCCCGCCGTCTCGATCCCGCGCAGCACATTGCCGGCGGCGAAAAAGGCCGGATCCGAGCAGCGCCCGAATTCGTCGATCTCGGGCCCCCCCGTCGCGGGATCAAGCGCAAGATGCCCGGGCGCGATCAGCGCCGCCTCGGGCCGGAAGCGGCCGCTGAGGATGACGCCATCGGCGGCGAGGCGCCATTCCTCGGCGCCCCGGCGCAGCACCACGCCCGAGACCCGCCCCGCGCCCTCGATCGCGACGATCTCGGTCCCGAGCAGAAGCGGCACGCCCGCGAGGCGCGGCAGCAGGGCCGCAGGCCAGCGCGCGGTCGGGCGCGGGCCGGCCTCGAGCATCGCGACGGGCCGCATCCCGGCGCCGAGGCAACTGAGCAGCGCCGAAAACGCCACGAGTTCGCTGCCGACGATGACCGGCCGCGCGAAGGGCCGCCGGTGGTTGAGGTGCAAGAGACCCTGCAGCGCACCGGTGTTCATCACGCCCCCGGGCTTCGTGCCGCCGATCAGCCGCCCCGCGCGCGAGGTCTCGCGCGCCCCCGTCGCGATCAGGACAAGGCGCGGCGCGAGGCGCGCGGCGCCCGTCGCGTCCGAGGTGATCGCGATCTCGGGCCCGGGATGCAGCGCGATCACGCTGGTGCCGGTGCGGATCTCGGCGCCCGCCGCACGCGCCCGCGCCGCCAGTGCGCGCGCATAGGCCGGGCCCAGCATCGGGCGGGCGAATTCGCGCAGGCCATAGGGCGAATGGGCGCAATGGCGGGGGATGCCGCCCGCCTCGGCCTCGCGCTCGAGGACGACCACCCGCCGCCCGGCGCGCGCCAGCGCCTCGGCGGCGGCAAGGCCCGCGGGCCCCGCGCCGATGATCGCGATCTCGGCCCCCTCAGCCATCCGCCCCGACCATCGGCTGCGCCAGCCGCCCCTCGGTCAGCCGCGCGATGTCGGCCGTGCAGTAAAAGCCCTGGCAGCGCCCCATCGTCGCCCGCGTCCGCCGCTTGAGGCCCGCGAGGCTGCGCGCCCCCGCGGGTCCGTCGAGTGCGCCAAGGATCTCGCGCCGCGTGACCTGTTCGCAATGGCAGACGATCCCGCCATGGCCGGGCGATTGCCAGTCGCGCGGGGCGCCCTCGGCAAGGTTCGGCACGCGCGGCCAGCGCGTCTCGGCCGGGGCGCGCCAGCCCGGCGCAGCGCAGAGCCCCGCCACATGCGCCGCGATCCCGAGCGCCGCGCTGAGGCCGGTCGAGCGGATGCCGCCGACGCTGACATAATTGCCGCCGGCCTCGGTGGTGATGACGTAATCCTTCTGCCCGGTCGCGGGCCGCAGGCCCGCATAGCTCGCCGTCACCGCGTGATGGGCAAGGGCGGGCAGGATCTCGGCCCCGCGCGCGCGCAGCGCCGCGAGCGTCCCGGGCACGAGGTCGGCGCGGTCGCGGTCGGTCTGCTCCTCGGCCGTCGGCCCGACGAGCAGGTTGCCCCAGACCGTCCGGCAGACGACGACGCCCTTGGTGATCTCGGTCGGGACCGGCAGCAGGATGTGGCGCGCGAGTGCCGCGGCGGGCTTGTCGAAGACGACGAACTGCCCCTTGCGGGGGCGGATCTCGAACCCGGCGCGGCCCAGAAGCAGCGCATCCACCCGGTCGCCGTGGAGCCCCGCGGCGTTGATGACGATCCGCGCCCGCAGCGCGCCGCGCGGCGTCTCGATCCGCCAGAGCGCGCCATCGAAGGCCCCGCCCGTCACCGGCGTCCCGCAGGCGAGGGTCGCGCCATGCGCCAGCGCCTGCCGCAGATAGGCCAAGGGCGCCGACCACGGATCGATGAGCGATTCGCCCGGCACCCGGAAGGCCGCGCGCGCATGGGGCGCGAGCGCCGGTTCGGCCTCGCGCAGCGCGCGGGCGTCGAGCGGCTCGATATCGTCCACCCCGTTCGCGCGCGCCTGCGCCATCAGGGCAGGCAGCGCCGCCGCCTCGGCCTCGGTCCAGGCGATCACGAGGGCGCCGGCGCGGTCGAGCGGCAGGCCGAGGCGGTCGTGGATCTCGAGATACTCGGCATGTCCCGCCCGGATGCAGGCGAGTTCGAGCGACCCGGTCGGCGCATCGAAGCCCGTGTGCAGGATCGCGCTGTTGCCCTTCGATGCGCCATCGAGGATGTCCGCCCCCCGCTCGAGGATCGCGACCCGCGCCCCCGCCAGCGCCAGCCGCCGCGCGATGGCGCAGCCGACCACCCCCGCGCCGATCACCAGCGCGTCGAGGTCGCCTTGGGGCAGCGGATCGCCGGGATGCATGAATTGCGACCATTCGGGCGGGTATCGCCGCGCGGATTGTGGGTTTTCGCCCGCGTCCCGTCAAGGAGATGTTGACACGGGCAAAATCGCCGGGCGAGAGTGACCGCATGGGAGCGCATCACAAACCCGAGGAGCGTCAGCGCGAGATCGCCGAGATCGTCGCGGCCGGCGGCGCGGCGTCGGTCGAGGCGCTGAGCCAGCGCTTCGCCGTCTCGGCCGAGACGATCCGTCGCGACCTCGCGCGGCTGGCCGAGCGGGGCGCGGTGCAGAAGGTCCACGGCGGCGCGCGCCCCCTGCCGGTGCAGGCCGAGGGCAGCTTCGCCGAACGGATGCGCGAACACGCCGCCGCCAAGCGCGCCATCGCCGACAAGCTCGCATCCCTGATCGAACCGGGCGAGACGATCTTTCTCGACACCGGCACGACGACGCTCGCGGCCGCGCACGCGCTCGCGCGCGTGCCGCGGCTGACCGTCATCACCAACGCGCTGCGCATCGCCGAGGTGCTCGGGGCCGGCGGGGCGCGCGTGTTTCTGCTGGGGGGCAGCTATGCCCCCGGCAACGTCCAGACCGTCGGCCCCGCCGCCATCGCGCAGATCGACCGCTTTCAGGCCGATCGCGCCGTCATCACGGTGGCGGGTCTCGATGCGGCGGCAGGCGCGACGGACGCCGATTTCGACGAGGCGCATCTGGCGCGCGCCATGATCGACCGCGCGGGCTCAACCGTCGTGCTTGCGCATCGGGCGAAGTTCGCGCGCCGGGCCGCTTTTCGCGTCTGCGGGCTTGACGAAATCGGTCTGGTGGTTTGCGATGAGCCGCCCGAGGGTCCGCTCGGCCGCGCGCTGCGCGGGGCGGGCGTTCGTGTTCACTGACCGAGGGGCCGGCATGCCGAAGGCGATCGCACTCTATATCCGCGCGACCGACCGGCTGTCGGACTGGACGGGCATCATCGCGATGTATCTGATCTTCGTGATGGTGGCGGTCCTTCTCCTCGATGCGGTGACGCGCAACATCCTCGACAATCCGCTGCACTGGTGCCTCGAGTTCGCGCAGTTCACGCTTGCCGCCTATTACTTCATGGGCGGGGCCAAGACGCTCAAGGACAACGACCATGTGCGGATGGACCTCTTTTACGAAAACCTCTCGGCGCGCGGCAAGGCGCGGATGGATCTGGTCACGGTTGGCTGCCTGATCTTCTATCTGGTCGTGATGCTGATCGGCTCGGTCTCCTCGCTCAGCTATTCGATCGAGACCAACCAGCGCCTCTTCTCGATCTGGAACCCCTCGGTCGTGCCGATCAAGGCGCTGATGGTTGGGTGCATCGTGCTGATGCTGCTGCAATCGGTCGGGCTCTTCTTCAAGTATCTCGAGGCCAGCCGGGCGGGGGCGCGAGCATGAGCTACGAGGCCATCGCCCTTCTGATGTTCGTCTCGCTCATGGTGCTGCTCATGACGGGGCAGCGCGTCTTCGCCGCGATCGGCTTCGTGGCGGCGGGCATGGCGCTCCTGCTCTATGGCACGGGCGGGGTGGAGATGCCCTTCAACCAGGCCTTCAAGCTCTTTCGCTGGACCGCGATCGTCACGCTGCCGCTGTTCATCTACATGGGCTACATCATGGCCCAGTCGGGGATCGCCGAGGATCTCTATCGGATGTTCCACGTCTGGTTCGGGCGGATGCGCGGCGGGCTCGCGATCGGGACGATCCTGCTCATGGTCATCATCTCGGCGATGAACGGGCTGTCGGTCGCGGGGATGGCGATCGGGGCCTCGATCGCGCTGCCCGAGATGCTGCGGCGGGGCTATGACAAGGTGCTGGTCACGGGGGTGATCCAGGGGGGATCGACGCTTGGCATCCTCGTGCCGCCCTCGGTGGTGATGGTGCTCTATGGCTCGATCGCGGGCCAGCCGGTCGATCAGCTCTGGCTCGCGGGCATCGTGCCCGGCCTCGTGATGGCGACGCTGTTCATCATCTATGTCTATATCCGCGCGCGGATGAACCCCGAACTCGCGCCGGTCGCGAGCGACGCCGACCTCGCCATGCCGCTGATCGAGAAGCTTGCGCTCCTGCGCGCGGGCATCATCCCGATCCTGATCTTCCTGTCGATGACCGGGCTTTTCGTCGCGGGCTACACGAACCTGCACGAAAGCGCCGCCGTGGGCGCGACGGCCGCGACGCTGGCCGCACTCCTCAAGGGGCGGCTCACGCTTGCGGTCCTGCACGAGACGGCGCGCAAGACGCTCGCGATCTCGTGCCTGTTCATGTGGGTGATCCTTGCGGCACTCGCGTTTTCGTCGGTGTTCGACGGGCTCGGCGCGGTGCGCGCGATCGAGGCGCTCTTCATCACCAACTGGGACCTGAGCCCGTGGGAGGTCATCATCCTGATGCAGGTGAGCTTCATCATCCTCGGCATGTTCTTCGACGATACCGCGATGCTCGTCATCGTGGCGCCGCTCTATGTGCCGCTCGTGAAGATGCTCGATCTGGGCTTCGAGAACCCGCGCGACCAGATGATCTGGTTCGGCGTCCTCTATACCATGACCTGCCAGATCGCCTACATCACGCCGCCCTTCGGCTATAACCTCTTCCTCATGCGCGGCCTTGCGCCGCGGGATGTGACGATCGTCGACATCTACCGCTCGATCTGGCCCTTCGTCATCATGATGATGATGACGATCACCCTCGTGATGGCCTATCCTGAGATCGCGATGATCATTCCCCATGCCATGCGATGACCCGAAACCAACCAGCAAGGAGAAAGCGATGACCACACCCAAAACCCCCGCCCCGTCCGAGGCGATCCTCGCCTCGCGCCGCAACTTCCTGCGCACCGCGACGGTGGGCGGCGCTGCGGCCGCGGCGACCGGCCTCGCCGCGCCCTATGTGAACGCGCAGGCCCCGATCCGCTGGCGGCTCCAGACCTATTCCGGCGCGCCGCTCGGCGCCCATGTCATCAAGCCGCAGATCGATGCCTTCAACGCCGCCGCCAATGGCGAGATGGTGATTGACCTCTATTACGCCGACCAGCTCGTGCCGACCGATGAGCTGTTCCGCGCGCTGCAGAACGGCACGCTCGATGCCGTGCAGTCCGACGAGGCGACGATGGCCTCGCCCGTCGATATCTCGGTCTTCGGCGGCTACTTCCCCTTTGCCACGCGCTACAGCCTCGATGTGCCGGCGCTGTTTCGCTATTACGGCCTCAAGGAGATCTGGGAAGAGGCCTATGCCGAGGTCGACAACGTCACCTGGCTGTCGGCGGGCGCCTGGGATCCGCTGCACATCTTCACCAAGGAGCCGATCCGCAGCCTGGCCGACATGAAGGGCAAGCGCGTCTTCGGCGTGCCGACGGCGGGCAAGTTCCTGTCGCGCTACGGCCTCATCCCCGTGACGGTGCCGTGGGACGATGTCGAGGTCTCGCTCCAGACCGGGCAGCTTGACGGCGTGGCGTGGTGCGGCTTCACCGAGGCCTATGAGGTCGGCTGGGCCGATCTGTGCAACTATGCCCTCACAAACTCGGTCACGGGCGCGTGGTTCGGCAGCTATTTCGCCAACACCGCGAGCTGGGAGAAGGTGCCCCCCCATCTGCAGGAGCTCTTCCGCATCACCATCGACCAGTCGCACTATTACCGCGCCGTCTGGTACTGGGGCGGCGAGGCGAAGCTGCGCGTCGAGGGCGAGAAGATGGAACTGACGAGCCTGCCCGCCGAGGAATGGGCGCAGGT
>CAYYJB010000053.1:0-15288 GCA_964472135.1 uncultured Gemmobacter sp. | reverse complement strand
CGCGATGACCGTGACCGTCGGACATGACAGCCAGAAGACCCGCCGCAGCCTGACCGCGGGCGGGCAGAGCTATGCCTTCTACTCGATCCCCGCCGCCGAAGAGGCGGGCCTCGGCCGCTTCGGCCGGTTGCCCGCGGCGCTCAAGGTCGTGCTCGAGAACATGCTGCGCTTCGAGGACGGGCGGACCGTCACGGTCGAGGACATCCGCGCCTTTTCCGACTGGGCCGAGGCGGGCGGGCGCAACCCGCGCGAGATCGCCTATCGCCCGGCGCGGGTGCTCATGCAGGATTTCACCGGGGTGCCGGCCGTCGTCGATCTGGCGGCGATGCGCGACGGGATCAAGGCGCTCGGCGGGGACGCGCAGAAGATCAATCCGCTGACGCCGGTCGACCTCGTGATCGACCATTCGGTGATGATCGACGAATTCGGCACACCGCGTGCCTTCCAGCTCAATGTCGAGCGCGAGTATGAGCGCAACATCGAGCGCTACCGCTTCCTCAAATGGGGGCAGGAGGCGTTCGACAACTTCCGCGTCGTGCCGCCGGGCACGGGCATCTGCCATCAGGTGAACCTCGAATATCTCGCCCAGACGGTCTGGACCGACACCGACCAGAAGGGCGAGACGGTCGCCTATCCCGATACGCTCGTGGGCACCGACAGCCACACGACGATGGTCAACGGCCTTGCCGTGCTCGGCTGGGGCGTGGGCGGGATCGAGGCCGAGGCGGCGATGCTCGGCCAGCCCGTCTCGATGCTCATTCCCGAGGTGGTGGGCTTCCGCCTGACGGGGCAGATGGTCGAGGGCACGACGGCGACCGACCTCGTGCTCAAGGTCGTCGAGATGCTGCGCAAGAAGGGGGTCGTGAACAAGTTCGTTGAGTTCTACGGGCCGGGCCTCGACCATCTGCCGCTGGCCGACCGGGCGACGATCGCCAACATGGCGCCCGAATACGGCGCGACCTGCGGCTTCTTCCCCGTCGACGCCGAGACGCTGCGCTATCTGCGCCAGACCGGCCGGGACGAGGCGCGCATCGCGCTGGTCGAGGCCTATGCCAAGGCCAACGGCATGTGGCGCGGCCCCGACTACGACCCGATCTATACCGACACGCTCGCGCTCGACATGGGCACGATCGTGCCCGCGATCTCGGGCCCCAAGCGCCCGCAGGACTGGCTGCCGCTGACCGAGGCCAAGGCGCGCTTCGCCGCCGAGATGGACAAGAGCTTCAAGCGCCCGATGGGAACCGAGGTGCCGGTCGCGGGGCAGGATTACACCATGTCGTCGGGCAAGGTCGTGATCGCGGCGATCACCTCCTGCACCAACACCTCGAACCCCTATGTGATGATCGGGGCGGGGCTCGTGGCACGCAAGGCGCGCGCGCTCGGCCTCACGCGCAAGCCCTGGGTCAAGACCTCGCTCGCGCCCGGCTCTCAGGTGGTGTCGGACTATCTCGAGGCGGCGGGGCTTCAGGCAGACCTCGATGCGGTGGGCTTCAACCTTGCGGGCTATGGCTGCACGACCTGCATCGGCAATTCCGGCCCGCTCCAGCCCGAGATCTCGAAGGCCATCGCCGAGGGCGATCTGGTCGCGACCGCGGTGCTGTCGGGCAACCGCAACTTCGAGGGGCGCATCAGCCCCGACGTGCGGGCGAACTACCTCGCCTCGCCGCCGCTCGTTGTCGCCTATGCGATCGCGGGCGACATGAACATCGACATCACGCGCGAGCCGCTCGGCCACACGCCCGAAGGCGCGCCCGTCTATCTGCGCGACATCTGGCCCACGAATGCCGAGGTGGCCGAGATCGTCCACGCGACGGTGACGCGCGAGGCGTTCTTGCGCAAATACGCCGATGTCTTCAAGGGCGACGCGCGCTGGCAGGCCGTCGAGACCGTCCCGAGCGAGACCTACGCCTGGCCGGCGGGGTCGACCTACATCCAGAACCCGCCCTATTTCCAGGCGATGGCGCGCGAACCGGGCATCATCCGCGACCTGTCGGGCGCGCGGATCCTCGCGCTTCTGGGCGACATGATCACGACCGACCACATCAGCCCGGCGGGATCGTTCAAGGCGTCGAGCCCCGCGGGGCGCTATCTGACCGACCACCAGGTGCCGGTGGCCGAGTTCAACAGCTATGGCGCACGCCGCGGCGCGCATGAGGTGATGATGCGCGGCACCTTCGCCAACATCCGCATCCGCAACGAGATGCTCGAGGGCGTCGAGGGCGGCTATACCCTCGGCCCCGACGGGGCGCAGACCTCGATCTACGAGGCCGCGATGGCCTGGCAGGCGCGCGGCGTGCCGCTCGTGGTGTTCGGGGGCGTCGAATACGGGGCGGGATCGTCGCGCGACTGGGCGGCCAAGGGCACGGCCCTTCTGGGCGTCAAGGCGGTGATCGCCGAGAGCTTCGAGCGCATCCACCGCTCGAACCTCGTCGGCATGGGCGTCATCCCCTTCGAGTTCACGGGCGGCGAGACGCGCCGCTCACTCGGCCTCAGGGGCGACGAGACGGTGGCGATCGGCGGGCTTGCGGGGGATCTCAGGCCGCTCGCGACCGTGCCCTGCACCATCACCTATGGCGACGGGCGCGTGCGCGAGATCGCGCTGCGCTGCCGGATCGATACCGAGATCGAGATCGACTATGTCCGCCACGGCGGCGTGCTGCACTATGTGCTGCGCGACCTTGCCCATGCGGCCTGAGGCGGCGGATCAACTTCTATCTTTCTGAGTGCCGGGCGGGTCATCCGCCCGGCACTTTGCTGCGTAAACCCTTGTGAATTGTCCGGCGAAGGCTTAGCTGCACGCGTGAACGCAAGCACGACCGCGCAACGCGCGGCATGTCGAACGACCCGCGCCTGGCTGGGCCGCCTGCGATGAGGGTGAGATGCGCCTGATACCGATACTGACCGCATTGGCTGTAACGGCCGTGTTGTACCTGCTCGTGATGGAGCGCGACACGCTGAGCGGCTTTGCAGGCCGCGGCACGGCCGCGCCGCAGGCGACGACCGAGACGGCAGCCCCTTCGCCCGAGGCCCCCGCGCCAGAGCAGGCCGCGCGCGCCGTGCCCGTCGTGACGCGGCTGAGCGTTGCCCGCACGGTCGAGAACGCGGTGCTGCTGCGCGGTCAGACCGAGGCGGCGCGCGCGGTCGAGGTGCGCGCCGAGACGACCGGGCGCGTGGAGTCCGAGGCCCTGCCCCGCGGCGCGGCCGTGGCAGAGGGCGACGTGCTCTGCCGCCTCGATCCGGGCACACGGCAGGCGGCGCTCGCCGAGGCCGAGGCACGGCTGGCCGAGACGCAGCTGAATCTGCGCAACGCCGAGGCGCTGAAGGCCGGAGGTTTTGCCGCCGAGACGCGCGCCGTCGCGGCGCGGACCGCGCTCGAATCCGCGCGTTCCGCGGTCGAGGTCGCGCGGCGCGAACTCGAGCGGCTCGAGATCCGCGCCCCCTTCGCCGGCCTGCTCGAGAACGCTTCCGCCGAACATGGCAGCCTTCTGCAACCCGGCGGGCTCTGCGCGAAGGTATTGCAGCTTGATCCGATGCGCCTCGTGGGCTTTGTCGCCGAGGCCGATGTCGACCGAGTGCGCATCGGCGCGATGGCGGGGGGGCGGCTTGCGACGGGGCGCGAGGTGGCCGGGCAGGTCAGCTTTGTCGCCCGCAGCGCCGATCCGCAGACCCGGACCTTCCGCGTCGAGGTAACGGTCGCGAACGGGGCCCTCTCGATCCGCGACGGCCAGACCGTCGACATCGTGATCGCGACCGAAGGCACCAAGGCCCATCTGCTGGCGGGCTCGGCACTGACCCTCGACGATACGGGGCGTCTGGGGGTTCGGATCGTCGACGCCGGGGGCCTGGCGCAATTCGCACCCGTCCGGATGCTGCGCGACACGCCGCAGGGCGTCCTGCTCGGCGGGCTGCCCGATGAGGTCGAGGTGATCGTCGTCGGGCAGGAATACGTCGTGGACGGCGTCGCCGTCATCGCGACCCGCGAGGAGGTCGCGCCATGATCGGCATCGTCTCCTGGGCGGCGGCGCGCGCACGGATGATGGTCGCGCTGGCGGTGCTCGCGCTGCTGGCGGGGGGGTATGCTTATGTCGGTCTGCCCAAGGAGGGCGAGCCCGACATCGAGATCCCCGCGCTCTTCGTCTCGGTCCCCTTCCCCGGCATTTCGGCGGCCGACAGCGAGCGTCTGCTCGTCAAGGTCATGGAAACCGAGATGTCCGACCTCGACGGGCTGAAGAAGATGACCGGCACGGCCTCGGAGGGCTATGCGGGCCTCGTGCTCGAGTTCGAGTTCGGCTGGGACAAGCCCAAGATCATCGCCGATGTCCGCGACCGCATGAATACCGTCGAGGGCAAGTTTCCCGAAGGCGCCGACAAGTATTCGATCAACGAGATCAACTTTTCCGAGTTCCCGATCATCATCGTGGCGCTCTCGGGCGCACTGCCCGAGCGCACGATGGTGCAGGTCGCGAAGGACCTGCAGGACCGGCTGCAAACGCTCGACGCGGTGCTCGATGCGAAACTCGCGGGGCAGCGCGACGAGATGGTCGAGGTCGTGATCGACCCGCTCCGGCTCGAGGCCTACAACGTCACCGCGGGCGAGCTCGTCTCGGTCGTGCGCAACAACAACCAGCTCATCGCCGCGGGCGAGATCGAGACCGAGAACGCGGCCTTCGCGGTCAAGATCCCCTCGTCGTTCTCGACCGTCGCGGATGTCTACGCTCTGCCGGTCAAGGTGAACGGCGATCGGGTGGTCACGCTCGGCGACATCGCCGACATCCGCCTGACCTTCAAGGACCGCGCCGGCACCGCGCGCTTCAACGGCGAGACGACGGTCGCGCTGCAGGTCGTGAAGCGCAAGGGCTTCAACATCATCGACACCGCTGCCGAGGTGCGCCGCGTCGTGGCCGAGGTCGAGGCCGGCTGGCCCGCGGCGCTGCAAGAGGCGATCACCGTCACGACCTCGCTCGACCAGTCGAAGACGGTCGCGGGGATGGTCGCGCAGCTCGAAGGCTCGGTGATGACCGCGATCGCGCTCGTGATGATCGTGGTTCTGGGCGCGCTCGGGACGCGCTCGGCGCTGCTCGTGGGCTTTGCCGTGCCGACGTCGTTCCTGCTGACCTTCGCGCTCTTCGCGATCATGGATGTGACGATTTCCAACATCGTCATGTTCGGGCTGATCCTCGCGGTGGGGATGCTGGTCGATGGCGCGATCGTCGTCGTGGAATATGCCGACCGGCGCATCGCCGAGGGTCAGGGCCCGATGCGCGCCTATGTCGAGGCCGCCGAGCGGATGTTCTGGCCGATCGCCTCGTCGACGGCGACGACGCTTTGCGCCTTCCTGCCGATGCTGTTCTGGCCGGGTGTGGCGGGCGAGTTCATGGGGCTTCTGCCCGTCACGCTCATCTTCGTGCTGATCGCGAGCTTCATCGTCGCGATCATCTTCCTGCCCGTGATGGGCGGCGTCACCGGACGGATCAGCCGGCGGCTCAACCAGGCCTCGGCGGCGCTGCGCCGCCTGCCCTGGCTCGTGCGCGCGGCCCTCGTGCCGATATCGCTCTACCTCGTCTTCCTGGGCGGCATGCAGACGATCAATCCGGGCTATCTCTTGGGCGGCGCCGCGCCGGCGGGCGGGCCGCTCGCGCTGCTGCCGGGGATGGTGCTGTTCGTGATCGGCGCGGTCTGCGCCTCGATCACGATCGAGGCGGCGCGCTGGCGCCGGCGCGCCGCGGGGGTCGAGGCCGGGCACCGGCGCACCGCCGTCGGTCATGTCATGCGATTCATCGTCGCCAACCCGGTCATGCCGGTGGTGACGGTCGCGCTCGTCGTGCTGTTCGTGGTCAATGTCTTTGCCATCTACGGGGCCAACAACCGCGGCACCGAGTTCTTCGTTGAGACCGACAGCGAACAGGCGATCGTCTATGTGCGCGCCCGGGGGAACTTTTCGCTGCCCGAGAAGGACGCGCTCTTGCGCAAGGTCGAGGAGATCGTCCTCGAAACGCCGGGCATCGCCTCGACCTTCGCCTTTGCGGGGGCGGGCGGCCTCAACCAGAACTCGGGCGGGGCGTCGGCGCCCCTCGACGCGATCGGGCAGGTCCAGATCGAGCTGACCTCGTGGGAGGAGCGGACCGGCCAGCCCGGGATGAACGGAAACGCCATCATCGACCGGCTCGAGGCGCGGCTGTCGGAACTGCCGGGGATCCGGATCGAGGTTCTGGCGCAGGCGCGCGGCCCGGCCAGCGCAAAGCCGCTGCACCTGCGGCTGTCGGGCGACGATTTCGCGGCACTTGACGCGGCGGTGCGGACCGTCATCGCGAAGATGGAAGACATGGGCGCGATCACCGCGATCGAGGACACGCGCCCGCTGCCCGGCATCGACTGGGAGATCACGGTCGATGTCGCCAAGGCGGGCCGCTTCGGCGCCGATGTCGCGACCGTGGGCGGCATGGTGCAGCTCGTGACGCGGGGGATCCTGCTCGACACGATGCGGGTCGACAGTTCGGACGAGGAGATCGACATCCGCGTGCGGCTGCCCGAGGACGCGCGCGTGCTCGCCACCCTCGACACGTTGAAGGTGCGCACGCGCGACGGCCTCGTGCCGCTGTCGAACTTCGTGACGCGCGAGCCGGTGGCGAAACTCGCGCGGATCGACCGGGTGGACCAGAAGCGCTTCTACGACGTGCGCGCCGATGTGGTGACCGGGGGCCGCAACGCCGAGGGCCAGCCCATCACCGCCAACGAGCGGATCGCCGCGATCACGACCTGGCTTCAGGCCGAACAGCCGCTGCCGGCGGGGGTCGAATGGCAATGGACCGGCGATCAGGCCGAACAGACCGAGGCGGGTGCCTTTCTTCAGGTCGCGTTCTCGGGGGCACTCGGCCTGATGTTCATCATCCTGCTCACGCAGTTCAACAGCTTCTACAACTCGGCCCTCGTGCTGACGGCGGTGGTGCTGTCGACGGCGGGGGTGCTGATCGGGATGCTGGTGATGGATCAGACCTTCTCGATCATCATGACGGGAACGGGGATCGTGGCGCTCGCCGGGATCGTGGTGAACAACAACATCGTGCTGATCGACACCTATCAGGAATACGCCCGCTACATGCCGCGGATCGAGGCTATCGTGCGCACGGTCGAGGCGCGGATCCGTCCGGTGCTGCTGACCACCATCACGACGATGGCGGGCCTCACGCCGATGATGCTGGGGCTCAGCCTCGACTTCATCAACGGCGGATACTCGATCGACAGTCCGACCGCGCTCTGGTGGAAGCAGCTGGCGACGGCGGTCGTGTTCGGGCTGGGCGTCGCGACCATCCTCACGATAGTCTTCACGCCGGCGATGCTCGCGATACGGGTCTGGCTCGGGGTCGGGGCCTATCGGAGCCGCGCGGCCCTCGCCGCCCTCTCATTCGGGCGCGACAGCGCGGCGGCACGGGACCGCGTCCTCGCGCGCGAGGCCGCGCAACTGCGCCATCCCGAGATCCTGTGGGAGGACGCGACCCTGCCCGAGGTTGGCGCGCGGCCGGACCGGAACATCGCCACGGCGCCGCTGCGCGCGGCCGAATGACGCCTCAGAAGGGCGGCGGCGCGGCGTAGGATACACGCGCGCCGCTGCCCGGATGCGCGAAGGTGATCCCGGCCGCGTGCAGCATCAGGCGCGGATGGTCCTGCGCCCCCTCGCCAGCATAGAGCGTATCGCCCAGAATCGGGTGCCCGAGCGCCGCCATGTGCACCCGAAGCTGGTGGCTGCGCCCGGTGAGCGGGCGCAGTTCCACCCGCGTTTCATCCTCTGCGCGGCCGATCACGCGCCAGAGCGTGCGCGCGGGTCGGCCGTTCGCATGATCGACATGCTGGCGCGGACGGTTCGGCCAATCGACGCAGAGCGGCAGATCGACCTCGCCCGAATCACCCGCAAGCTGGCCCGCCAGCCGCGCGACATAGGTTTTCTCCACGCTGCGCCCCTCGAACTGGCGGCCGAGGGCCGCCTGCGCGGGATGGGTGCGGGCAAAGAGCATGACGCCCGAGGTGTCGCGATCGAGCCGGTGGACCAGCCTGATCCCGGGAAAGAGACGCCCGAGGCGGCCGATCGCGCTGTCGGCCTTCTCCTCGCCCTTGCCGGGGACGGAATGCAGCCCCGAGGGCTTGTCGGCGGCGACGATCCAGTCGTCGGCGTGGATGACGCGCGGATCGGGCAGGGCGGGGTCGGGCGTGAAGTTCATCGTCCCCTCCATCCGGGCAACCCCTGCCGCTTACCGAATGGTAAGGGGTGGCGTCTAGTCTCCGGCCCGGTGGTTGGGATGGAGTGCGGGATGAATATCACGGTCAGGCAGGAGGGGGCGGCGCTGATCGCGCGGCTCGACGAGGCGCGGCTCGACGCCGCGGTGGCGATCCAGTTCAAGGACCGGATGCGCGAGATCGCGGCCGGGGCACCCGATCGGGTGATCCTCGACCTCTCGCGGGTGGAGTTTCTGGACAGCAGCGGCCTCGGCGCGGTGATCGCGGTGATGAAGATGCTCGGGCCCGAGCGGCGGCTCGAACTCGCCGCCCTCGGCCCGGCGGTGGAGCGTGTCGTGCGTCTCACGCGCATGGACACGGTGTTCACGATCCATGCCGAAGCCCCCTGAGCCGCTGGGCGCGCGGCGCCACCGGATCGAGGCCTGCCCCGAGGGGGTGCGCGCGGCGCTGGGCGCGATCATGGCCGAGCTCGGCGCGGGCGGCCTCGGCGACGGCGCGCGGCGCGATGCCGAGATCGTGCTGGCCGAGGTGCTCACGAACATCGCGCGCCACGCCTATGGCGGCACTGGCGGGCCCGTGCGGCTCGCGCTGCGGGTCCGCGGCGACGGTCAGGCCCAGTGCAGCGTCATCGACTGGGGCCGCGCGATGCCCGGTGGCGTGCTGCCCGCGGGCACCATG
Organism: uncultured Gemmobacter sp.; assembly: GCA_964472135.1. Taxonomy (GTDB): domain Bacteria; phylum Pseudomonadota; class Alphaproteobacteria; order Rhodobacterales; family Rhodobacteraceae; genus JAUREX01. Next base: position 6,381 of record CAYYJB010000053.1, on the reverse strand, counting down.
CCCGATCCGCACGGGCGGCCCGAGGGCGGTTTCGGCTGGCCGCTGATCCGCCTGCTGGCGGCGGGGGTCGCGTATGACAGGCTCGGGCGGCGCAACCGGCTGCGCCTGCGGCTGCGCGTCGCCTGACGCTTGTGCACCCCGGACGGCGCGGCTATGAGCCCCTCACGCCACGAGAGGGAGGCCTTGATGCGCGATTTCCAGTTCCCCGGCCGCTCGGCCGTCTATGCGACCAACGGGATGTGCGCGACCTCGCATCCGCTGGCGGCGCGCGTCGCTGTCGAGGTGCTGGCGCAGGGCGGCAATGCCGCGGATGCGGCCATCGCCGGTGCGGTGCTTCTGGGCCTGTGCGAGCCGCAGATGACCGGCCTCGGCGGCGACTGCTTCGTGCTTCTGAAGCCCGCGGGAGAGGAAAAGATCCTTGCGCTGAACGGCTCGGGCCGGGCGCCGGCGGGCCTCGACGCGGCGGATCTGCGCGCCCGCGGGCTTCAGGCCGTGCCGCTCGACACCGCGGATGCGGTGACGGTGCCGGGCGCGGTCGATGCGTTCTGCCGCCTCAACGCCCGTTTCGGCCGCTGGGGGATGGACCGTATCCTTGCCCCGTCGATTGCCTATTTCGATGCGGGCGTGCCGGTCGCGCCGCGCGTGCGCTCGGACTGGGTGCGCGACGGCCACCGCCTGCAGGGTGCCGCGCGCCGGCATTTCCTGATCGACGGGGCGGTGCCGGCGCTCGCGCAGCGCTTCGCGGCACCCGGCCAGGCCGAGGTGCTGCGCCGCATCGCGCGCGAGGGGCGCGCGGGCTTCTATGAGGGCGAGGTGGCCGAGGACATGGTCGCAAGCCTGCGCGCCGCGGGCGGCACCCACACGCTCGAGGATTTCGCCGCGACCGAGGCAAGCTGGGGCGAGCCCGTCAGCGGCACCTATGGCGGGGCCGAGATCATCGAGCATCCGCCGAACGGGCAGGGCGCGACCGCGATCCTGATGCTCAACATCCTGTCGCATTTCGATCTGGCGTCGCTCGCGCCCTTCGGGACCGCGCGCGCCCATCTTGAGGCCGAGGCGACGAAACTGGCCTATGACGCGCGCAACCGCATCATCGCAGATCCCGACCACACCACGCGCCTTGCCCACATGATCGCGCCCGAGACGGCCGCGCGCCTTGCCGCGCTGATCGACCCGCGCCGCGCCATGGCCGCCGCCGCGCCGCTGACCGAGGCGATCCACCGCGAGACGATCTACATCACCGTCGTGGACCGCGACCGGATGGCCGTGTCGATGATCTATTCGGTGTTCCACTCCTTCGGGTCGGGCCTCGCCTCGGAGCGCTTCGGGATCAATTTCCAGAACCGCGGCGCGGGCTTCACGCTGGCCGCGGGGCACCCGAACGAAGCCAAGGGCGGCAAGCGGCCCATGCACACGATCATCCCGGGCTTCCTGCGCGAGGGGCGCGACACCATCCCCTTCGGCGTCATGGGCGGGGCCTATCAGCCCTGCGGCCACACCCGCGTCGTCACGAACCTGCGCGACTTCGGCCTCGATCTGCAGGGCGCGCTCGATGCGCCGCGCTGCTTCACCGGGGTGGACGGCATGCAGGTCGAGCGCAGCTATGACCGCGCGGTGATGACCGAACTGGCCGAGATGGGCCATGCCGTGCGCGAGGCCGACGAGGCACTCGGCGGCGCGCAGGCGATCCGCATCTCGGCCGAGGGCCACCTCGAGGGCGCCTCCGACCCCCGCAAGGACGGCTGCGCGCTCGGATACTGACCCGGTCGGCGAAGGCGGCGGGGGGCCTCGGGCGACCCCGCCGCTTTACGCTTCGCCGCAGGTGCGCTAGTCAGATTGGGTAGCGAACCGCGGGGGCGGGTGTGCGGATTCTCATCACCAATGACGACGGCATCAACGCGCCCGGCCTCGACATCCTGTCGGCCATCGCGGCCGAGATCGCGGGGCCGGCGGGCGAGGTCTGGACGGTCGCGCCGGCCTTCGAGCAATCGGGCGTGGGGCACGCGATCAGCTACACCCACCCGATGATGATCGCCCGCCTCGGGCCGCGCCGCTACGCGGCCGAGGGCAGCCCGGCCGATTGCGTGCTGGCGGCGCTTTATGACGTGCTCGACGGGGCGCGGCCCGACCTCGTGCTCTCTGGCGTCAACCGCGGCAACAACGCGGCCGAGAACGTGCTCTATTCGGGCACGGTGGGCGGGGCGATGGAGGCGGCGCTGCAGGGGTTGCCGGCGATCGCGCTCTCGCAGTTCATGGGGCCGGGGACCGAGGATATCGACACCCCCTTCGAGGCCGCGCGCGACCATGGGGTCGCGGTGGTGCGCGCGCTGCTCGACCGCGGGCTGTGGGATCAGGGGGATTACCGGCTGTTCTACAACGTCAACTTTCCGCCCGTTCCGGCCGCGCGCGTGCGCGGCATGAAGGTGGCGCCGCAGGGCTATCGGCGCGATACCGCCTTCGGGGTGGTACCGCATGTCTCGCCCTCGGGGCGGCGCTTCCTGTGGGTCAAGGGCGGGCCGCAGCATTTGCCGAGCGGGCCGGGAACCGACGCGGCGGTGAACCTCGAAGGCTACATCTCGATCACGCCCATGCGCGCCGATCTGACGGCGCATGACGCGCTGGCCGAGGTCGCGGCGCGGTTCGGATGATGGCAGCCCCGGGCGAGGACGATCCGCAGGAAGACATCGCCGAGCGCCGGATGCGCTTCGTCTTCGCGCTGCGCTCCAAGGGCGTGACGGACGGGCGCGTGCTGGCAGCGATGGAGCGGATCGACCGCGGGGCCTTTCTGCGCGGCATCTTCGCCGAGCGCGCCTATGAGGATACGCCCCTGCCGATCGCCTGCGGCCAGACGATCAGCCAGCCCTCGGTCGTGGGGCTGATGACGCAGGCGCTCGAACTGGAACCGCGCCACAAGGTGCTCGAGGTCGGGACCGGCTCGGGCTATCAGGCGGCGATTCTCGCCTGCCTCGCGCGCCGGATCTATACGACCGACCGCCACCGGCGGCTGGTGCGAGACGCCGAGGCCGTCTTTGCCGCGCTGGGGCTGTCGAACATCACCGCGATGACGGCCGATGGCAGCCGCGGCCTGCCCGAGCAAGCCCCCTTCGACCGCATCATCGTGACGGCCGCAGCCGAGGATCCGCCCGGCCCCCTCTTGGCGCAACTGGCGATCGGGGGTATCATGATCGTCCCGGTGGGGCAGTCGGACACGGTGCAGCACCTGATCCGGGTCCGGCGCCTCGCCGAGGGTTTCGATTACGAGGAATTGCGCGCCGTGCGCTTCGTTCCCCTCGTCGAGGGCATCGCGCCGGACTAGGTTTCCGCCCGGGCGCAGGGGCGATGGCCGGCAGGGAAACGGGGTACGGGATGGGTGCGATGGGTGCGGGATCTGGACGGAAGCTTGGGTTGGGGCATGCGGGCCTGACGGGACTCGGGCTGGTGCTGACGCTCGGCGCCTGCGGCCAGACCACCAACGATTGGGACCTGCGCGCGCCCGACCGCGGCATCAGCACATCGGCGGCGGTGCGCGATCTGGCCTCGCGGCCCGCCACCGACGCGCGCGGCATCATCTCCTATCCCGGCTATCAGGTCGTCGTCGCCAACCGCGGCGAGTCGGTCGCCGACATCGCGCTGCGGCTCGGCGTCTCGGCCGAGGCGCTCGCACGCGACAATGCGCTGACCTCCGACACGCGCCTGACCGGGGGCGAGGTTCTGGTCCTCCCGGCGCGGGTCGCCGAGGGGGCGGTGCCGGATGCGGCGGGCGGCGGGTCGATCACCGCGACGACCCTCGCCCCGCCGCCGCAGGGAACGCTCGCGGCCGCCGCGCCGGCGCGCAGCGCAGCACCCGCGACGCTCGAGATCAAGGAGCCCGTGCGCCATGTGGTGGCCCGTGGCGAGACCGCCTGGCAGGTCGCGCGGCTCTATGGCGTGAACGTGCGCGCGCTGGCGGACTGGAACGGCCTTGATGCCGACTATAACCTCCGCGTCGGGCAGACGCTGTTGATCCCGCCCGCGGGCACCCTGCCCGGCCGCGTCGGCGGCGCGACCGAGCCGCCGGGGAGCGGATCGCAGACCCCTGCCCCCCCGTCCTCGACCGAGCCGCTGCCCGAGAGCACCGCGGCAGCCGCGCCAGCGGCCGAAGCGCCCCAGGCGTCCGCGCCCGCTCCCGAACCGGCCGACGCCGCGGCGCCTGCGCCCGCGACGCCCGACCTCGGGGCCGAGCGCACCGCCGCCTCGGCCGCGATCCTCGCGATGCCCGCCGACGGGCCGATCGTGCGCCCCTACGCCAAGGGCCGCAACGAGGGGATCGGCATCGGCGCGGCCGCCGGCAGCCCGGTGCGCGCCGCCGCCGACGGCACCGTCGCCGCGATCACGCGCGACACCGAGCAGGTGCCGATCATCGTCATCCGCCATGCCGACAACCTGCTGACGGTCTATGCCAACGTCGAGGGCATCTCGGTCGAGAAGGACGCGCGCGTGCAACGCGGGCAGACCATCGCGGCCGTCCGGCCGGGCAACCCGACCTTCCTGCACTTCGAGGTCCGCCGCGGGTTCGAGAGCGTCGACCCGATGACGCTCTTGCAATAGCTCAGCCGGCGCGGCCCATCCGGCCGGCCAGGTCGCAATAGAACTGCCAGGCCACCCGGCCCGAGCGCGCGCCCCGCGTCGCCTGCCACTCGATCGCCTCGGCGCGCAACCGCGCGTCGTCGATCTCGATCCCGCCCGCGTCGCAATAGCCCCGCACCATCGCGAGGTAATCCTCCTGCGCGCAGGGATGAAAGCCGAGCCAGAGCCCGAAGCGGTCCGAGAGCGAGACCTTCTCCTCGACCGCCTCGCCGGGGTTGATGGCGCTCGCGCGTTCGTTCTCGATCATGTCGCGCGGCATCAGGTGGCGGCGGTTCGAGGTGGCGTAGAAGAGCACATTCGCCGGCCGCCCCTCGATCCCGCCATCGAGCACGGCCTTCAGCGCCTTGTATTGCGCGTCATCGTGCGAAAACGACAGATCGTCGCAAAAGAGGATGAAGCGTTCGGCCGGCGCCGCGCGCATGAGGTTCAGGAGCCGCCCGACCGAGGCGAGATCGTCGCGGCTCATCTCGATCAGGCGCAGGCGCAGCCCCTCGGCCAGCACCGCCCCGTGCACCGCCTTGACGAGCGAGGATTTCCCCATCCCCCGCGCCCCCCAGAGCAGCGCGTTGTTCGCCGCATGGCCGCGCGCGAACTGGAGCGTGTTGGCAAGCAGGATGTCGCGCACCCGGTCGATGCCGACGAGCAGCGCCAGATCCACCCGCGCGACCTCGGGCACGGGGTCGAGCCGGTCGGGGCCGGTGTGCCAGACATAGGCCGCGGCCTCGGCGAAATCGGGCGCCGGGCGCGGCGGCGGGGCGAGGCGTTCGAGCGCCTCGGCGATGCGGCGCAGGCTGTCGTCCGTCATGGCTTCGCGGGGGTCATGGCTTCGCGGGGGTCTTCGGTTCGGCGGCGGCGGCGTCGGGCTCATCCTCGACCCAGAGGCCCTGCGCGCGCAACTCCGCCTCGCGCTTGCGTTCGACCCGCCGCACGAGGAGGATCGAGACCTCATAGAGCCCGTAGACCGCGGTGAACAGGATGAGCTGCGTGACCACATCGGGCGGGGTCACGATCGCGGCCAGCATGAGGATCGCGACCACCGCATATTTGCGCACCGACCCGAGGCCGGCCGCACTGACGAGGCCCGCCTTGCCCATCAGCGTCAGCAGCACCGGCAACTGGAAGCACAGGCCGAAGGCCACGATGAATTTCGTCGTGAGCGAGAGGTATTCCTCGACCGAACCCTGAAAGGTGATCCCCGCAAGGTCGGGCGCCGCCGCATCCTCGCCGATCGCGCCACCGATCTGCTGGAAGCTGAGGAAGAAGTCGAAGGCGAGCGGGATGACGACGTAATAGGCGAACGCAGCCCCCGTCAGGAACATGGCCGGCGAGGCGACGAGGAAGGGCAGGAAGGCGTTCTTCTCGCTCCGATAGAGGCCGGGGGCGACGAAGCGCCAGAGCTGATAGCCGATGATCGGAAAGGCCAGCACGAAGCCGCCGAAGACCGAGATGCGGATGGCGACGAAGAAGCCCTCCTGCACCTTGATGAGCACGAGGCCGCAATCCTGCTGCAGGTTCGCCAGCGAACCGCAGATCGGCTGGGTGAGGAAATTGAAGATCGGATTCCAGACCGTGAAGCACAGGACCATCGCGATCAGAAAGGCGACCACGGCCTTGATGAGGCGCGAGCGTAGCTCGGCCAGATGCTCGATGAGCGGCGCGCTCGTGTCGTTGATCTCGTCGGCGGACTTCATGATGCGGCCGGGTCCTCGGGACTGGACGTTGCGGACGGGCCGGGCGTTGCAGACGGGCCGGGCG